>JAYVER010000163.1:0-4999 GCA_043748725.1 Chloracidobacterium sp.
GTGGTCGAGCAAAATGCATTTTACAAAGCCCGAGCGCGAGGCTCTGCTGAATGTAAAACGGTGGGGATTCGTTGATGTGTTTCGGCAGATGAATAATGAGCCGGGCGAGTATTCGTGGTGGGACTATTTTCACCACTCATTTGAAAAGAACCGCGGCCTGCGAATTGACCACATCTGGACATCGCCGCCGCTTGCCGAATTATGTAGGGACTGTTGGATCGACCGAGAGCCGCGAGCACTAGAAAAACCAAGCGACCACGCACCCGTCGTGGCTGAATTCTCAATTTAGTAAAATTTTCTTGTATGTTATTTTTGAATGCGTTATGCTTTCATTATGGATGCGTTTTGCATCCGAAATGAAAGCATGGCTACATTAACGATCAAAAATTTACCCGACGAGATTTATGCGGCGCTAACGACAAAAGCCAGACAGAACCGTCGGAGCATTAACAACGAAGCGATTATCTCGGTTGAACGCGGGCTGGATCGCCCGGATGCCGAGTCGCATCGCGAATTGCTCAAAAGGATTCGCAGCAATCGTGAAGAACTTGCGAGGAAGGGAGTCCGGCTGACCGATGAGATACTTACGAGATCGCGGGCCGAATTGCTGGAACGGCCGAGCAACGCAGTCAAGGAGATGAACACCAAGAAATTGTCTCGTAAGGCGCAATTAAAGAAAAAAAGATGATCGTCGTTGACGCCAACATTATCACCTACCTTGTTATCCAGAGCGACAAAACGCCCTTTGCCGAACGGGTTATCGAGAAAGATAGCGATTGGCGCGCACCACTATTATGGCGCTCGGAGATTCTCAACGTGCTGGCGTTTTACATGAGAAACGCTGCCCTGTCGGCGAGTGCCGCGCAAGCAACTTTCGAAAGGGCGCGCTCTACCGTCAAAGGAGAAATCGTTGTCGAAGCGGCTGAGGTGCTGGAACTGGTTAGCTTATCTCGATGTTCATCTTATGATTGTGAATATGTTGCGACAGCTCAATCCCTACGGGTGCCGTTAGTAACGGCAGACAAAAAGCTGCTCGCCGCATTTCCCGATATAGCCGTTTCGATGGAAGCATTTATCGGATAGGGATGATTCACTATAAACAAGGGACTTTGAGTGTTAGGCCAATAGTCCCGCTCAATCATAAGTTCGACGGAATTCCTTTAACTTAAACGGCACGCATTACCGTGTCAAAATTAGTATGTGCGTTGTTTTAATAGGGATTTACATTTTGAGTGGAGGTTATTGAAATGGAAACAAAACTTGAAAAGGAAGTGCGCTGCTTGAAAATTTACGCGGTTGTCGCAACGCTTGTTGGAGCGGTATTTTTCCTTTCGGCGTTTGCGCTGCAAAACAAAAATCAAAAGTTTACGGAGATTGATGTCGAACGCATCAACATTGTGGAAAAGAACGGCAAACTTGATATGGTCATTTCCAACCAAGAACGCCAGCATCCCGGCATCTCAAACGGGAAAGTTATCGAGCGGAAATCACCCCGCCCACCCGGAATGATTTTCTTCGATCAATCAGGCGATGAAATGGGCGGTTTGGTTTTCGGCGAGAACGGCGGCAACGGACATTTCGGCATGTTCACTTGGGATAAAGTTAAGAATGACCAAACAATGGCTTTTAGCTATTTGGAAAGCGACAACGGAACTTACCAATCGGGCTTGCAGATGTGGCAGCAACCTAATATTCCGTCTGAAGTTGTGTCAGCTAAATATGAAGCCGCCAGAAAAATCACAGATGAAACAAAGCGAAAGGCTGCCATTCAAGCAATGATTGACAACAACGAACTCATGACAAACAGGCTTTTTTTGGGCAAGCGACGCGACAACTCTAATGAATTGATGATGTCCGACATTAAGGGAAGACCGCGCATCAGGTTGAAAGTAGCACCGGACGGCACACCGAAACTTGATTTCCTGGACGAAGTGGGCAAGGTTATTTACAGCTTGCCCGATGAAAGCAAAGTAGTTAAAAAATAAAGCTTTGGTTGTTATCAACTCGTCCACGAAGAATGTTAGATCACTTCCATTATCTTCGAGAGCGACTTCCGCGAAATATCCGGCACCTTTGCGTCGTGCGCCGGAAAGCCGACCGGAATTAATACAAATGGAATTTCATTTTTGGGGCGACCAAGGATTTCTTGAAGAAATTTCATAGGGCTGGGCGTGTGCGTCAGCGTTGCTAAGCCCATATTGTGCAATGCGGCGAGCAGCATCCCGACGGCTATGCCGACCGATTCCTGCGAGTAGTATGTCGGCTCGGTCTCGCCATCCTCGACAAACGAATTTATGCGAAAGACGACTATCAGATACGGCGCGATCTCGAGAAATGGCTTGTGCTCGTTGGTTCCCAGAGGAGCGAGGCGGCGCAGCCATTTTTCGGACATCCGGTTGTGATAACTTTCGTACTCTTCTATTTCCGCTGCCTCGCGAATTTTTCGTTTGATCTCAGCGTCTCTTACAACCACAAACCGCCACGGCTGCAAATTTGCGCCTGACGGGGCCGTGCCAGCGGTCGCAATTGCCTTTTCGATTAGCTCAAGCGGCACGTCCCGATCAGAATAATCTCGAACGGTTCGGCGGCGGCGCAGCATTTCAAAAAAATCGTTGGCGCGCCTCGATTGTTCGTCCGATGAAATCTCTCTAAAATCGAGCGGGATAAATTTTGGCGGTGGAAAATTCATAGTCTTAAGTTCGGCGTTCTAACTTTAGATGGCCTCGTTCAGGGCCGAAAAAGATTGCCGTCATTTTGTTTGTCACAACAAAATTAATTATGCCATATGAGGACATGCAGGCGTTCCAAGTTTGTCTATTTAGTCAACTTAGCGGTATTGTTTACGATATCAATTCAACGTAGGTTCGATACCGAATCCATTGGAGGGAATTTAGATATGAAGCGTCCGTCTAACGTTATTTTTCTACTCGTCATTCTTATTTTAGCGATTACCGGGAATGTCTACTTACAAACGCCGGCCAGCCCTAAGCCTCAGTATCCCGATTATCAGAGCGAAACGCCGGACGAATTGAAGCCAACCAACGCCGGTTTTGAGTACGACCGGCGTGAGGTAATGATCGCAATGCGCGACGGCGTAAAGCTGCACACCGTCATTCTGGTGCCGAAAGGTGCGCGACAGGCCCCGATCCTGCTGACCCGTACGCCCTACAATGCATCGTCGCTGACGGGACATGCCGCCAGCTCGCACCTCGGCCCGATACTTTCGGGCTATGACAACGCGACAGACGTAATTGTCGAGGGCGGCTACATCCGGGTCGTCCAGGATGTGCGCGGCAAATACGGCTCGGAGGGCGACTATGTGATGAACCGGCCACTGCACGGGCCGCAAAATCCGACGCCCGTCGATCACGCTACCGATACTTACGACACTATCGATTGGCTGGTCAAAAATACTCCGGAAAGTAACGGCAAAGTCGGCATTCTCGGCATTTCGTACGATGGATTTTTGCCGCTGATGGCCCTCGTCAACCCGCACCCGGCCCTAAAAGTTTCCGTACCGATGAACCCGATGGTTGACGGCTGGATGGGCGACGATTGGTTTCACAACGGAGCCTTTCGCCAGCAGAACATGCCCTACATCTACGAACAGGCCGGCACGCATGATAACAGCGCGCTGTGGTGGACGAGCAGTTTCGATGATTACGACATGTTTATGCGTGCCGGTTCGGCAGGCGAGCTGGGCCGCCAACGCGGTTTGGAGCAGGTCGGATTTTGGCGAAAGATCATCGCTCATCCGAATTACGACGCCTTTTGGCAGGATCAGGCCGTTGACAAGATCCTCGCAAAACAGCCGCTAAAGGTGCCCGTGATGCTTGTCCACAGCCTCTGGGATCAGGAAGATATTTACGGAGCACCGGCAGTCTATAAGGCAATTAAGCCGAAAGACACGAATAACGACAAAATATTTCTTGTCATGGGCCCATGGCATCACGGCCAGGAAATTCAAAATGCCGACAAGCTAGGGGCCATCCGATGGGGCAGCGATACGGGCACGTATTTTCGAAAAGAGATTCTGCGCCCCTTTCTCGATCATTACTTGAAAGACGGCGCACCCGCCATGAATGTGGCCCCGGTTAACGCCTTCGAGTCAGGCACCAACACATGGCGACGGCTCAATTCGTGGCCCGCCGGCTGTACGAGCGGCTGCAATATCAAACCAACGCCCGTTTACCTAAAAGCGGGATTAAAAATGAACACCGCCGCTCCGTCGTCGAGCGATGCTGCCTACGACGAGTACGTCTCCGATCCGGCAAAACCTGTCCCTTTCCGTGCCCGTCCCAATCGCCCGACCGGTTATACCGAAGAATTGTCATGGTGGCGTTGGCTGGTCGACGACCAACGCGAGGCTTCGGGCCGCACCGACGTACTTACCTATGTCTCCGACATGTTGACATCACCGACCAAGATCAGCGGCCAGCCGGTCGCCAATATCATCGCCTCGACCAGCGGCACCGATTCCGACTGGGTCGTAAAGGTTATCGACGTTTACCCCGACGAGGTCGCCGGCCAACCCGAAATGGGCGGCTACCAGCTTGCGGTTTCCATGGACATCTTCCGCGGCCGCTATCGCGAGGGTTTTGAAACCCCAAAACCGATCGAGGCTAATAAGCCGCTGCTTTACCGCTTTGAGCTGCCGACAGCAAATCACGTTTTCCTGCCCGGTCACCGGATGATGGTGCAGATACAGTCGAGCTGGTTCCCGCTCTATGACCGCAATCCGCAGACGTTTGTTCAAAACATTTTCTGGGCAAAACCGGCGGACTACAAAATGGCGACCCAGCGAATCTATCACGCTCCGAATCAAGCCAGCTTTGTCGAAATGCCGATCGTAATTCCATGAGTTGCCACTGACGCCAAAACTTTGACGAACGATGAAGAACATTACCAGACGAGATTTGATCGCAGGACTAACGGCCGCCGGAGCCGCTTCTCTCGCGGAGCCTGTGTTTTCTCAATCCAGTAGCAGAAACACGAAGAC
>JAYVER010000164.1:0-12765 GCA_043748725.1 Chloracidobacterium sp.
TTTTGTTTCGCCGCCGGACGCGAGCGGGCAAAATTGGTCATGTCCCTGGTGACTTGATTTATCCGTTCGATCTGGGCGGAGATCAGATTTAGCCTCTCGCGGGTTTCATCGGAGTGTCCAGCCTGGGCACGCATCATTTGCACAAGTGACGAGATCGAAGCCAGCGGATTGTTCACCTCGTGAGCAACACCGGCCGCCAGCGTGCCCATTGCCGCTAGTTTTTCCGCCCGTATCAATTGTTCATTCAACCGCTGCAGTTCGTCGATGTCGACCGCCATTTTTCGGCTCATCTCGTTGAACGAATCGGCCAGCAAACCGATCTCGTCATTGCTTTTTCTAAGATCGACCTCAGTGCCATAGCCGCCTTTCGCGACCTCAACCGCTGCCAGCGTGATCTTTTGCAGCGGGCGCGAGATCGTTCGCAAAACCAGCAGCAGGAGTACCAAATTCGGCACAAGCGCGGAGATTACACTAAAGACGAGATACTTGCGCCAAGCCTCATAGTCCATCCCGTTCTTAAATGCCCACCACACGATAGGAATCTGAAAAACTGCAAAACTGATGATGGCGACCGAGGCAATGGTCAATGCGACTTTATAGGTGATCGGAAACAGCCGGAACTGGTTAAGGGCAGTTTGGAGCGAAAAAAGTTTAAAATTAAGGATCGCGTATGCAAAGATCAGAACGCCGGGCAGAACAAAAATGGAGCTGTACGGCAAAAGATCGTAATTTCCAAAAAAGGGAAGTGCGAGATTTGCGATTGTTTTCAAAACACCGGTGATCGCGAGCCCCCAAATGATCGCACCGACTTGCTGCCCCTCCTGAGTTCCTTTGTATTGACGATATTTCTTGAACAGAACCACGGCGCTGTAAATAAAAACGACATAGACGTAAAACACAAAGGCGTAGGCGAGCGGCGTCAGATCAATAAGAAATCTGCCGTTTTCGAATCCTGATCTGCGCCAAAGCAGACCAAAAAGAGCAGCGGGAATCAAAACAAGTCCCGGTGCGAAAAGAATTGCGGCCCGGCGTCTCGGCGTCCGAGCATTTTCGGGGAAAACCCACGCGAAAACAACCATTGAATACTGCATCAGCAGCGCAGTAATGAAACTCGCCGAAGCCCACCACCCGGCCGCTGAATCGCGCGGATAGAAATTCCAAAACACCAGATCTTTGGTTGTCCAGATGGCCAGAAAGGCAATAAACGCGGCAAAAGTTTGATTAGCGCGTTTTCGCGGGTCGGCGACAAAAATGTAGAAGCCGAGTGCGACAAGCAAAAAAAGGGCAAAGAGATGCAGCACAACCAACATCGAGGTAAATATTAAATCAATTTGGGCGATAAAAGAATCAGTGGTTTACCAGAGAACTTCGCCGGGCTGGTTTATACGGTCAAAGGCGCCGGCTGAGATGATGAGCGGAGAATCTCGGGTTTTCGAGCCTCAGACATCAGAGATCTAAGATTTTCGACGGTGATAGAATCGTCAACGCCATTAGCCAACTCGATAGCTAATTCCAGAATTTCCGTTCGATTCCCATGTGCGTTCGTTAATTCGGACATCATATCGGTAAATTCGTTCCGAGCAATTGAATGATGAAACGCTAGTTTTCTCCGATTCGTTCGAGCGAGACAGGCGGCCGAAAGCGCCTTGTTTTCGGTGTTGCCGAAATAAAATAGTTCGCCCGCAGAATCGGCGGGAACGATTATATTTGCGGCTTGAGATATCCCGACGTAACGAAATAATGTTTCGCGAAAATCTAAAATTTTTGATACGGAGTCACCGGCAAAGATAAGATGCTCGATCTCCGACCGAATAAATTCTGTTCGGCGATCAACCAACGATTTGGTTAAATGACGTCCGCTGGACATCCAATCCGTCAAAGCCATTGCGGCAAACACCGGCCAACAAAAGATACGCCAAAAAATTTGCAGTAAATCCTTTGCATTCAAAGAATTTCGAACCGTCGTTATCTGATAAACGCCGAACGGAGCACCGCACGCAAAGTATATGATAAGCAGGTCGATAAGATTCATCTTCAAAATCAGGGAGCAAAATGCGTGCCGCTCGACAGTACGATCACGTTCTCAGCATAGAAATCGAAAAAATGGAATAAATTTCGAATAAAGTGACATTTATGGAACAACTAACTACAAACTTTCGTAATCCAATTGTTGGCAAAACGCAAAAACCCCGTTAGTTTTTTGCAAAATGCGAAACCAAAACGGTTAATTTTCATTTAGGCAATTTTCTTGATTCATAAGATTCGAATTCAAAGTTTAATTCTCAAGGCGGAGTAAAGTGATGATAAATAAAGGAAAGATCAAGATCATTAAAAAGGTTGAGGCACAGAACGTGATGCCCAAGGCAAAAGCGGTAAAGTCCTCGCGGAAAGCGGCCCGTGAAATGGTTTCGACGGTTACAGAATGGGTTTCTGACCTCAAGGTGCGAAAGCGCGAAGAAACAAAGGCGGCGTTTGATATGTTATTTGGTGCAAATTCGCGGCCTAGCGAGTCTTAACCTGCTGGACAATTTCTAAACAGTTTAATCTACTAAATTTGTGCAAAAATGCGGCCATCCGAATAGTCGCATTTTTTGTGTTCAGAGTGCGGAGCCCGTAAAAGAACGCAACGAATCGCGTACTTTGAACAATCGAAAGAACGCAATAAATCGCGCACTCTGAACGTTGGGTTGCCAGAATTCGAGTTTCATTGTTATGCTAAACTCCGAAAAAGAATGGTCAAATATATATGGACGGAAAAGTTGCGATTGTAACGGGTGCAAGTAGCGGGATCGGGCGTGCGACGGCGCATTTATTGGCGGAGAATGGATGCACCGTTGTTGCCGTCGGCCGCAACGAAAAGGAATTGTCGGCACTCGGCAATAACCTTAAGTCAAAAACCGGCTCGATCAAGATTCATCTTGCGGATGTTACCGAGTTAACGCAGCTTGACCGCGTCGCTTCGGAAACAGTCGATAATTTTGGCCGGATCGATGTTCTGGTTAATTCGGCCGGGATCATAAAAAATGGAACTATCGAAACTACAATGCTCGACGATTGGGATAAGATGATGAATATCAATCTCCGTTCGGTCTTTGTGCTGTCGCAGAAATGCGTTCCTTATTTGGCTGAGACGAAAGGCAACATCGTCAATGTTTCGAGCGTCGCCGGCACGCGGTCTTTTCCCAATGTATTGGCATATTGCGTTTCAAAAGCGGCGATCGATCAACTAACGCGATGTTCGGCTCTTGAGCTTGCTCCCAAAGGAGTTAGGGTCAACGCCGTAAATCCGGGCGTGGTTGTAACGAACATTCATAAACGCGGCGGAATGGAAGACGAGGCTTACGACGCCTTTCTGGAGCATTCCAAAACGACGCATCCGATCGGGCGGGTCGGTACGCCGGACGAGGTTGCCGAGCTTATATGTTATTTGGCGTCAGAAAAGGCTGCGTGGATAACCGGAGCCACATACGAAATTGACGGCGGACGAGCCTTAACATGTGCAAGATAATTTCCCCACCGAGCTAAGATGCGGATTCAAATGCTTCCAAGTACGATCGACGAGAACGGGAGGGCCTCAGCCCGGCAGCATTTATTGTCGATCGTGATCGATGATCGGGTGGCCATCGATGCCGGAAGCCTGGCTTTTTCATGCACCGACGTTCACCGAGTGCAGATCCGCGACGTTATTCTGACCCACACACATCTCGATCACATCGCCGGACTGCCGCTGTTTATTGACGATCTATTTTCGATATTAACCGAACCTGTTCGTATTCATGCTACCCGCGAAATGATCGATATTCTCGAACGCGACATATTTAACTGGTCAATCTATCCGCGGTTTTCCGAGCTATCAAATGACAACGGACCTGTTGTTGAGTATCGCGAGTTTGCTAGAGGAACTTCGTTTGAGGTTGCCCATTTATCAGTAATAAGCGTTGGGGTAAACCATCAGGTTTCGGCAAACGGCTACATTGTGTCCGATGGCAGTGGTTCGGTAGCGATCACCGGCGACACGGCAGAGACCGACGACATTTGGAAAGCTTGCAATGAAACGGCCGATCTGAAAGCCGTTTTAGTCGAATGCGCATTTCCCGATGAACTTGGCGATCTTGCTACGGTTTCACACCACCTCACGCCCGCGCGTCTCAAACATGAGTTAAAGAAACTTACAAACAAGGAATGTCCGGTTTATGTCATTAACATAAAACCGATGTATCGGGTGAACGTGATCGAGCAGCTAAATGAGGCAAATATTCCGCGGGTTAATATCCTCGAGGTCGGAAAGGTTTATGATTGGTAAGGTCATTTGTTCTTGTCGCGAAGAAAGTTTATCGCTTCGAACGCGGTCTCGCGAAATTCGCCGGCAAAATCGTGAAGTTTGACGCGCCCGTTAGTAAATACTTTGGCAATTCGAAATGTCCGCTCATCCCTTGAGGCTCCGGGCATTATTTCAGCCCGAAATGTGACATTCATTTCGGGTCTGGCCCATACAAAATCCACTTTTGAATTTCCCATATTTTCTATTGATCGATCTCCGGTTCTTTCTTGTGTTTGGCTTTTCGCTGCGACGGATGAACTTTTCCCTCTGGAGCATCCCCGCCAAATTTTTGCGTTGGCGGAGCAGTCGGCTTTCTGATCGAGTCGAAAACCGGTCGCGGTGCCGTGGTTTTTTTCTTACGCCGCTTCATACATTGATTATATCAAAGGTTTGTCAGTGGCCACCCTCGCGTTTGGGCCACCGAGATGTGGTTTTCCATGAAACCGTTGACATTTTACCTCAAAAATCACAGTATTATTTGTCGTTACGCTTGTATTCTTTCTATATTTCAGCAATGCCAAATTTGAGCGACAAACGAGAAATTTTGTATTCGGAGCGTCGGCCTAATGCCGCAAGTCTCCGTAATCGTCGGCCATTTTGGCTGCCGGCGTCAAATTATTATGTACTTTCGGTCGCCATATCCGCAGGCTTTTTCTTTTTGGTGTGGGGAATTCTTCATGACGGCGGTGAAGAAATGCCGTGGGTCACTGCGGGAATCAGTGCAAGCGTGATGTTGTGCGGAGCGGTCATTCTTCGTGAAATTGTTCTGCGGCGGGCACGAAACCGGCTCCTCTCCCAGCAGCGTCTATTGGGTGACAATGTTCACGAAGCCTATTCCAGATTCGGCGACAACCGTAGTCAAAACAAGCTCACACTTGAAAAAAATGCGGTGATTCTCAATGAAATAAGACAGAAGTCTGAGGCCGCTAAAGTTTTGAACAAATTTTCGGCCGGTCATCGCGAAGTGTTTGAGCTTTGCAGTGAGTATCTTGCACGGAACGACGTCGAATTGAAGACGGTCAGTGCTAGTTCTCCGAGGTTTGGTGCTTTACTAAAGGGCCGGGCTGCTACCTTGGATTGGCACCGGTTTCATACGCTCAAATGGGCCGAGATCGAGTCCAGATCATTGACAAACGATGCCACCGGCCTTGTGAACACAACGAAAAAGATCGAGGCCGCACAAAATGCCCTCGGTGTGATCGAATCCGCGCTGGCTTCATATCCTTCGGAATCGAGTTTGCTTGAATCCAGGGAATTGTTGAGTGAAATGGTCGTTTCAATAAAAGTTTCGCATTGGGTCGAAAGAGCTGAGCGGGCTGCGTTTAAGGGCAATTATTCGCGTGCAAAAAGCCTCTATCGCGATGCTCTTTTTTATTTGGGGCGTGATAATGTTCATAGCGAAGATCGAATGCGTGCGGCGAGTCGTATAAACGCTGAGATTGAGAAAATCCGCGCACTCGAAAGCGGCGAACGTTAGTCGCGATTTCGGTTTGTGAAATTTCCGAAGTATAATACTAACCGGATAAAAACTGACGAACCGATGATTTCCCAAAGATGTCCTAAATGCAAGAGCAACCGAATTCGACGCGGATATCGTCCGACGCCGTTTTTGTGGAAGCTGTTTTTTCGTTACAATCTGCTTTGCGATAAATGTAACTGGGAGTTCAACGGCTTTGCCGTTCCTGGCACCGTTGATACTCGTTCCAATAATAGGAAGAAAAAGCAGCAGCAAAAATCCGTCGATAATCTAACGAATAAGTGAGATGCCAGGCTTAAGGCCAGATAATATTGGCATTTCAGGCCGGGAAGGAAAAAGTAACGTGAGAGAAAACCGTTTAGTTTTTTGGTTTCTTTTTTGTTGCCTTTTTTCAGGAAGCATTCGCGTTTTCGGACAGAATGCTCTTGCCGCTCCACAGCCAACTCAGCATTCCGAAGAAGATCTCGCTCATTTTGGTGACGTGATAGATGTCGATGTCGTCGGGGGATTCGAATACGATTGGCGGGGCACATTGACACCGGAAGGTTTTTTGGAAGGCCTCGACGGTTTTAACCAGCCTGTTTATGCTCTGTGCCGGTCGGAGGATGAGATCGCCGCCGGTGTTGCCATGGCTTACAGCAAGATCCTTCGCGACCCGAAGGTCATCGTCAAGATAATCGACCGGTCTAATCGCGCTGTCGTCCGGCTTGACGGCGCTGTTAGAACGCCAACCCGATTCCGGCTCAAGCGTCAGGTCCGGCTGAGGGAACTGCTTGTGCTCGCGGGCGGACTATCGGACGACACAAGTGGCGAAATTTCCATTTTCAGGCCGCACAATCTTAGCTGCATTCCAACCGTATCTGCCTCAAACAGCGTCGAAAAAATTTCTAATCCGCCTCAAGACAACGCTTCGCAGATGATGACCATCAAAATCAGTGATCTTTTAAGCGGCGATACGGCGGCCAATATTCAGATCTTGAGCGGCGATTTGATCGACGTTTCACGGGCTGTGCCGGTTTACGTGATAGGTGCCGTCAATAACCCGAGGCCGGTCTATTCAAGGGCTCAGATAAGCGTTTCGCGGGCTATTGCGAGTGCGGGCGGGTTGGCAAAAGAGGCCGATGCCACAAAAATTACGATCCTTCGACGTGAAGGCGTCGAGACGAAAACGATCGAGACTGACCTCGGCAAAATAAAACGCGGAGAATTAGATGACGTGATTCTCAAGCAATTTGATATAATAGATGTCGCGAGCAAGGGCGGCGGCAAGAGAAAGTATCCGCCCGCGATCTCAAACAGTGCAAAAACTGATCATGAAAGACGCGAACTGCCTTTGCGGGTGGTTGATTGACAAGTATGGAGATTCGTAATTTGTTACCGTTTAGTTTCGGAAATTAGAAGATAATGCTTTCGCCGATGACCGGCAAAAGCCCTGAATAAGTTATTAATGCCACAGAAAAAAAGATTTAGCCGACGGGCCTTTGCCCTCATTTGGATGCTGGTGGTCGCGATCGTGATCGGATCTCTGATCGCGTACGAACAGATCTCGATTTTATACGTGCTCGCAACGCTGGCCCTTGTCGTTTTACTGCTTATCGTCGGTTTTGCCGATCTCGAAGGCGTGAGTCGAATGGATAGTGACGGCACAAGCCTCGAGCGATAAATTGTTCGATGAAGACTTTTCGCTACATAATTGCCCTGATCCTGTTGGCCGCGTGTACCGTTGTGATTGCGGTCGGCAGCGTTCCGGCACCCATAGCGGGTAAGGTCGTGGACCCGCAGCCGCAGCGTTTTCGCTGGAAGGACAGGATAATCAAGATCGCCATTTCAACGTCGCTTACAAAACCGAATGGAAACATGAAAGTAGACAGCGACGTCAACGGGGCAATACGGCGAAGTTTGCAGGCATGGCAGGATGCCGCAGATGTCGAATTTCAAATTAGCAGTGTGGATAGGGAAAATGTAAGCCCCGCCGGTGCTGCCGGTGACGGCGTAAGTCTCATCACGATCGCCCCGACGGCTGAAAATGTTTTGTTCATGACCAATGACGCTCAGGCCGCATCGGCCAAAACGAGGGTGTTTTATGATCGAAAAGGGTTTGTTACAGAGGCCGATATTGTATTGAGCCCATTTCAACAATTCTCGACTGACGGCACATTTGGCACATTTGACCTTCAATCCACTCTGACACATGAGATCGGGCATCTGCTCGGGCTGCGGCATTCGGGTGTTATGGGTGCTGTGATGTCTGACAAACTGGCTAAGATCGGATCTCTCGGGTTTTCGGATCTGGGGCCTCGTGTTTTGGCGGATAGCGACATCGCGTCTATCCGTGACCTTTACGGCGTTGGCAAGAGTAATGTCGAATGCTGCGCGACCGTAACAGGTAAATTATCGTTGCCGCTCGGCAAGTCAGCGAAAAATATCCGGGTTTGGGCTGAGGATGGTCTGACTGGACGTGTCGCTGCCCAAACCGATGTATCACCTGACGGCACATTTCGACTGGGCGGTTTGCCGCCCGGAAAACATAATCTCTATTGGAAAACCAAGTCCCAATCAAATGGATCGTCAACGGGTGAATTAGGTTTAGTTCAGGCTGAGAGCGGCGAAACCAAGATCCTTAATCAGAAAATATCGCTCGCTCAGACAGTTCTTGCGTTGGATTTTTTAGGGGTCAACGGTCAGCTCGCGGAATCGGGCGTGTCGATCGAGACCGGTCGGGAAACGTTGATCTATCTCGGCGGTAAAGGTCTCAATTCCAAAAACGTTATCGTTGAGGTTTCATCGCCGTTTCTCCACGTGGTGCCTCTCTCGGCGGCTAATCAGGACTTCGGCGACAGCGTTTCCGTCATTAGCCTTGTCGTCAGCGTTGACTCCGACACACCTCCCGGCGTGTACAGTATTTTTGCGAAAGCCGAAGACGGATCGAAAGCCTCTTTGATCGGTGCGTTAAAGGTAGAGTAAGTATCGCCATACTGCGCGGTGTCAATTCGCAAATTATTTTATATTAGCCTTTTATCGGGTTTGCGTTTTTATCAAACCTGTGGATAATTAGATTGTTCACCTCCCGGTGAACATCGGTCACTTCCTTAGGGAAGTGGCTAGGGGGCGACGGTGTGGGAGACGGCGCCCCCATTTTATTTTTCAACTCTCCGGCAAACTTGACCTTGTTAATAATCAGCGTAGAATTTATATGTTTCACCGGAATTGGGGCTTTTAAGTTTGTCCGGTAGTTGTGTATAACGAATTTATATTAATTTGTATTTGTAAGAGTACCGCTTGTGTTTAAGAACGGCGGTCTTTTTAATTTTTGAGGGGTATGAAAACTAGCCGAGAAAGCTGGTTCAAGAAGTGGCTTTATAGCGGAAACGTTTCCGAGATCGAAGGCCCGGCCGCACCTGAGGGGAAACATCACAGCCATTCATGGTGGAAGGTGATGTGTCTAACTGGAGTCGATTACTTTTCCACTCTCGGATACCAGCCCGGCATAGCATTTCTTGCGGCCGGTGCGTTGTCACCGATCGCCACTCTTATTCTTGTTCTTCTGACGCTTTTCGGAGCACTTCCGATCTATAGCCGCGTCGCAAAGGAAAGCCCACATGGCGAAGGCTCGATCGCGATGCTCGAAGCTTTACTTTCGCGGTGGAAAGGAAAGCTCTTCGTACTCGTCCTCCTGGGTTTTGTCGCTACAGATTTCGTCATAACGATCACGCTTTCGGCTGCCGATGCTACTGCTCACGTAACTGAAAATCCGTTCGTTCGCAGTTCGCTGCCGTTCCTTGATCACCCCGTTATAGTTACGTTTGCCTTGATATCTTTGCTTGGCATTGTGTTTCTCAAAGGATTTAAGGAAGCGATCGACATAGCAGTCGTCCTTGTGACGATCTATTTGCTGCTAAATATTGTTGTAATCGGTCGCGGACTGCTCGAGGTCGTCAACCACCCCGAATTGCTTGGAAATTGGAGAACGGCGCTTTTTGCAGCTAAGATGTCGTTCGGCGGCAGTTATCAGATCGCCGGCTTTGCCGCCATAATATTGCTTTCGATCACGAGTTTCCCCCGACTTGCGCTCGGCCTTTCCGGTTTTGAGACCGGTGTTTCGGTCATGCCCCTCGTTAAACGGCCTAACCGTATCGCTAACACCCGCAAACTTCTAATTACGGCAGCGTTGATAATGAGTTTTATGCTCATTGCCAGCAGCTTTATGACCAGCGTTTTAATCCCAAGAGAAGAATTTTGTCCGAGGGTCAATTGCGGAGCGGGAGCGGTTTCGCACGCGCCGCCGGAGTTTTGTGCTTGTACAGCCGAACAAACGGCATCGGGAACATCGACCGAGGGCGGAAAGGCGAACGGCCGCGCTCTGGCTTTCATTTCGCACAAATATCTCGGCGAAATTTTCGGAACGGTGTACGATCTTAGTACGATCCTGATCCTCTGGTTCGCCGGAGCATCCGCAATGGCCGGACTGCTAAACATTGTTCCGCGATACTTGCCGCGATATGGAATGGCGCCGGAATGGTCTCGGGCAACAAGGCCGCTCGTTTTGGTTTTCACGTCCATATGTTTTCTGGTGACATGGATTTTCGATGCCAACGTCGATGCTCAGGGCGGAGCCTATGCGACCGGCGTTTTGGTGCTGATGACATCCGCCGCGATAGCCGTGACCATTTCTGCGCGCCGTCGAAAGAGTAAATGGACAGTGGCTTTCTGGTTTATTTCCGCGGTGTTTGTGTACACGACGATAGCCAATGTAATCGAGCGGCCGGACGGCATTAAGATCGCATCAATGTTTATTTTTGCGATCATCGCTGCATCATTTATCTCGCGGGCGATGCGTTCGACCGAGATACGGATCGACAAGATCGAGCTTGACGAAGCGGCGCAGGCATTTCTGGATGAAGCGGGAGCCGAGGGCTCGATCCGTATCGTCACCAATCGTAAAGAGACCGGAGATATGACGGAGTATCGGTTTAAGGAGCACGAAAAAAGAGTTGACAATCATATACCGTCATCCGACCCGATACTCTTTTACGAGGTGGAAACCGGTGACGCATCCGAATTCAAAGGCAGGCTTTTTATTCGAGGCGTCGATGTGGACGGTTATAAGATACTTCGCACACAGGCACCGGCCGTGCCTAATGCGATCGCGGCTTTTTTGTTATATTTGCGTGACCATACGGGTAAGATACCGCACGTATATTTTGGCTGGAGCGAGGGCAATCCACTTATCTATCTGGCCAGATATATTCTATTCGGCGAGGGCGACACGGCTCCTGTGACCCGCGAGATTTTGCGGCAGGCCGAAGAGGATCCTGAAATGCGGCCCAACGTCCATGTCGGCGGCTAGACGGCCACGGCCTTAGCCAATTGCGCCGTTAGCCATTTCGGCCTTTATCTCGATAAAACACTGACGGCAATAGACGGGACGGCCTTGTGATGGGTAAAACGGCACGGTCGTTGACTGAGAGCAGCGGGCACAGTCGGCACGAACCTCTATCCTATGGGACTGGCCTGTCGTGTGAGCCAATTCGATAGCTTCGAGCCGCTGATTTTTTGCTTTTTTACAATCTTTGCAGCGTTTTGGCGGATTTAAGAGATTTTTCTCGCGAAAGAATGCTTGCTCGCCGGCGGTCCAGATAAATTCGTGTGTACAGTCGATACAGTGAATCGGTAAATCCTCGAATTCCCCTCCGACATCCGGCGGCAGCTCAGTGATTTCACTGATCTCTTTAAAGTAGGTATCGGACATAACCAAACACTCCGCTTAGGTCCACGCTCACTTCGGTAAAAGAGAGTTTTTGTAGTAGATTCTATGGATGGGCTGACCACGAAACCTATTCAGTCAAGTTTAGATGAATGAACTTTAAGTTACAACTATTGGATTTTAGTGTCAAGCAGTAGTTTGCCTGATCCTGTAGATAAGCTCTTTTTTATGAATGTCCTGGTTATCGGCTCCGGCGGGCGCGAGCACGCGATCTGCCGCAGCTTTCGCAAGTCCCCAAAGGTGGAGCGGCTGTTTTGTGCTAACGGCAATGCCGGCATCGCTCAGATTGCCGAGTGTGTGAACATCATGCCTGACGACGTAAAGTCGCTTGCCGATTTTGCAGCATCGAACGCGGTTGGCTTGACGTTTGTCGGCGGCGAGATTTCATTGGCTCTGGGGATTGTAGATGAATTTAAGCGTCGAGGTCTGAGAATACTCGGGCCGAACCGCGAAGCCGCACAGCTAGAATCGAGCAAATCTTTTGCCAAGGATTTTATGGCACGACACGGTGTGCCGACGGCTAAATACGTTACAGCACACTCGCCCGGATTTGCCGTTTTGGAACTCGAAAGTGGTGATTTTGGCGATGAATCAACGCCGGTCGTGGTTAAAGCTGACGGTTTGGCGGCAGGTAAAGGCGTCGTCGTCGCCAAAAATCGTGCCGACGCGATAGCTGCTATCAACGAAATGACCGACCTCGTCGGCACCGCCGCCGCAGATAAGATCGTGCTCGAAGAATGTCTCATTGGCCGAGAGGTTTCGCTGCTGGCGTTCGCCGACGGCCAGGATTTTGCTCTGATGCCACCAACCCGCGACCACAAACGCATCGGCGACGGCGATACCGGCCCGAACACCGGCGGCATGGGGGCCATCACCGACGCTTCGCTGCTGACCGACGAACAGATTAAGGAAATCACCGAAACCGTCATTCGTCCGACCTTACATGGCTGCGTGAAAGAAGGATTTCCGTTTCGCGGTGTCCTGTTTGTTGGTTTGATGGTGACCGCCGACGGTGCGAGAGTGCTTGAATACAACGTCCGGTTCGGCGACCCCGAAACACAGGCGATACTTGTTCGGCTCGAAACCGACCTCGTCGATATTTGCGAAGCAATGTTATCGGGAAACCTCGCTGACCTTGAGATCAAATGGCAGCCGGGAGGCTCAGCCTGCATCGTACTTGCATCAGAAGGCTACCCCGGCAAA
>JAYVER010000165.1:0-4964 GCA_043748725.1 Chloracidobacterium sp.
CCGTTCCGTGCTCGAGCTAAACCCGGACGCGCTCGCGATAGCCGACCAGATGGACAAAGAACGTAAAAGAGGCAAGTTACGTTCGCCGCTGCACGGCATCCCGGTATTGATAAAGGACAACATCGACACGGCTGACAAGATGCACACGACGGCGGGTTCGCTGGGTCTGGTGGACGCTCCGACGCCGAAACAGGATGCATTTGTCGCGCAGAAACTACGAAGTGCAGGGGCCGTGATCCTCGGCAAAACTAACTTGAGTGAATGGGCAAATTTCCGGGGAAATAAATCGATCAGCGGCTGGTCGGGACGCGGCGGGCAGACAAACAACCCTTATTTTCTGGATCAAAATCCCTGCGGCTCAAGCTCCGGGTCGGGCGTCTCGGTCTCGGCCAATCTCGCGGCCGCAGCCGTCGGCACCGAAACTAACGGTTCGATAATATGTCCCGCGAATACGAACGGCATCGTCGGCATCAAGCCGACATTGGGACTAATATCCCGAAGCGGCATCATTCCCATCGCCCATACGCAGGACACCGCCGGCCCGATGGCCAGAACCGTAACGGACGCGGCGATCATGCTCAGCGCAATGGCGGGCAGCGACAAAGCTGACGTGGCCACCGCCGAAGCTGACAAACGAGCCGCGAAAGACTACACGAAATTTCTCGATCCGAATGGCTTGAAAGGTGCCCGTCTTGGCTTGGTGATGCAATTTATCCAGGGTCGGACGGCGGAACAGACCAAGGCTTACTATCAGCCATTTATTGACAAACTTCGCGAAGCCGGGGCGATGCTCATCGATGTCACTTTTACGCCCGACTACAGCAAGATATCGACCGAACGAACCGATGTTCTGAAGTATGAATTCAAGACCGATCTGAACAAGTATCTTGCCACACGCGGCGGGAGGTACAAGACGCTCGAGGACCTGATCAAATTTAACGACGACAACAAAGACAAGGAACTGCCGCTATTCGGACAGGAGCTTTTTGTCGATTCACAAAAAAAGGGCGATCTCACTGACAAGGCGTACATTGACGCTCTGGCAAAGGTAAAAAGTGCCGCTCGCGAAGATGGCATTGACGCCGTCCTTGCAAAATACAATCTCGACGCACTCGTCACGCCGACGGGTGGCGAGACATGGGCGATCGCCGCCACCGCAGGTTATCCGTATATCACCGTGCCTCTTGGCCTTCGCGATATTCCGGCATCGACAAACACGGCCGGCGCGGCCGTTCCAACCTCGATCCAGGCGACAGGAATGGCGTTTTTTGGAACCGCGTGGAGCGAGCCAACTCTGATCAAATACGCTTATGCCTTCGAGCAGAAAACAAAGGGACGCGTCACGCCGCAATTTTTGCCGACCTATCCTAAGAAAAAATCTTAGCCGAATTATAGTGCTTCAGCGCTTCAGCGTGAAGCGTTGAAGCAGGTGAAGCGCCTGAAGCACTTTTTGATGTTCGAATTTTTTACTTTTTTAAGTGAGAACTGGAGAGAATTGCTCGCACTAACCCGCGAGCACATCTTTCTTGTCCTGATCTCTACCGGATTGGCGATCCTGATTGGCGTACCGCTCGGCATTTTGCTGACCCGTGTCCAATCGCTCCGGACGCCGATTCTCGGCTTCGCAAACATCATGCAGACGGTGCCGAGCCTCGCGCTTTTCGGCCTGCTTATTCCAATTCCATTTATCGGCGGCATCGGCGCCCGCACAGCGATCATTGCTCTTGCTCTTTATGCCCTGCTGCCTGTCATCCGCAATACCGTGACCGGAATTCTCGGCATCGACCCAAAAGTGCGCGAAGCGGCGGTCGCGATGGGCATGACCAATGGGCAAATATTGAAAATGGTCGAGCTGCCGCTCGCGATGCCGGTGATACTGACTGGAATCCGTGTAGCCGTTGTCATATCGGTCGGCGTGGCGACCGTCGCGGCGGCGGTTGGGGCGGGCGGTTTGGGCACGTATATTTTTCGCGGGCTGCGGCAAAACGATAATAATCTGTTGCTCGCCGGCGCTCTGGCATCTGCGATCTTAGCTTTGCTGTGTGATTTTGCGTTGGGGCAATTTGAAAAGAGCTACGCGATCGGCGCTGTGTCGTCCAGTCGTAGAAAAATTGTTAGTTTTGGCGCGGTCGCGATTTTGGCTATTGTTGTCTCCATTGGATTTCTGCCCAATTTCAAAACGCAGCGCACAGATCTCACAAGTGACGTCGGGTTAAGTAAGATCGTCGTCGGCTCAAAGGATTTTACCGAATCCGTCATTCTGGCCGAGATCCTCGCTCAAATGCTCGAAAAGCGTGGGCTTACGGTCGAGCGGAAACTTGAGCTTGGCGGCAATCTTGCCCACGACGGCTTGCTTTCAAAGCAGATCGATGTTTATCCCGATTACACCGGCACGGCCTACACCGCGATACTCAAACACACTCCGATCACCGATCCCCAGGCGGTTTATGACCAGACCAAGGCCGAGTACGCCGATAAATTTGGCCTCGCGGTCAGCCCGCCGCTCGGGTTCTCGAATGATTTTGCGATCCTCGTTCGCGGCGATGTCGCAAGAAAAAATAATCTTAAAACGATCTCGGACGCGGTTCCGATAGCGAAAAATTGGCAAGCCGGATTTGGGCAGGATTTTATGTCGCGGGCCGATGGATATCCGGGCTTCTCAAAGGCTTACGGATTTAATTTCGCCAAACAGCCGCGTGAAATGGATCTCTCCCTCACCTATCGGGCCTTGCAATCCGGCGAACTCGACATCATCGCCGGCAACTCGACCGACGGCCTCATCGCCACACTCGACCTCTTTCAACTCGCCGACGACAAGCATTACTTCCCGCCGTATCAGGCCGTCTTCATCGCTCGCCAAGACATAAGCGAAACACTAAATGAGACGTTTGAAAAGCTAAAAAACGCCATCTTGACCGACGATATGCGGCGGCTGAATTACGAGGTTGACGGCAATAAACGCACACCCAAAGATGTCGCCGTCGAATGGGTGAAGCAAAAGAATTTTTGATCAAACTTTTACGCCTGGATTCCAAGAAGAATGTTCAGATTTTTTCTTCCGTCCAGAGTGACCCTGATGGCTCGACCTGTTGATTGTGGGACAATCCATTTCCGCGAAAGCAATTGCTGCAAAAACGCTGACCCCAGTGATCCGGCCAAGTGGTATTGACGCTCGCTCCAGTCGAGGCATTGCCTTGCAAATGCCCGGCGCTCGCGTTTGAGCTTATCAATATCGATGTCGAATTTCTCGAACCAATCCAAACCGGACCCGGAAATCACAAAATCATCCGTGCCTGGGGAAACAAGGCCATTGGCCTGCATTGCTCCCAGAATGTCAACGGCCAGTTTGCCCGCCAAATGGTCATAACATGTTCGCGCGATTCGAAAATCAGGCATTTGCGATCGCGGTAGGGGCTTATTTTTGGCAGCAGATGGAATTAAGGTCTCCAACGACTCAATAACGTGGGCTACTTGAGGATTCGCTATTGTGTAATATCGATTCCGACCGCGATTCTTGACCGATAACATACCGGCATTTACCAGCTTGGACAGATGCAGGCTGGCGGATTGTGGCGAGACATTGGCCAAAAATGCCAACTCGCCCGCGGGCCTGGTCTGTCCGTCGAGCAAATTCCATAACATCGACACGCGTGCCGGTTCGCCAAGCAAAACTGCCACTTCTAAGAGTTCGGTAGAAACATCCATAGTTAAACCATAAATGAAATGTTTCCGAATTGCTACCGTTATATTCGATTCTCAGATACTGAATGCCTCGGTCGATGCAACCTGAAACGATCACCCGCCGCGACGCGATTGGGGTTATCCTCGGGACCGGCGCGGCCCTGACCGTTTACCGTGGCGATGCATTGGCGCTGGCCGCCCAAGGGAGAATAAATATGAAGATTGTCTGCATTATCCGTTATCAAATCGATCCGTTCCAGCGAGACACGTTTAAGAAATACGCCGAAAATTGGGGCCGCATCATTCCTCGATGCGGCGGTCACCTTGTCGGGTATTTTCTACCGCATGAAGGCACGAATGATATCGCATGGGGTCTGATCGCATTCGATAGTCTTGCCTCATATGAGATTTACCGAGCACGCTTGAAGTCAGATCCGGAAGCGCGTCAGAATTTCGAGTCGGCACAGAGCAAGCGTATAATCATCCGCGAAGAGAGAAATTTTGTGGAAATAGTCGAGGGGACGTTCGGCCTTCCCTCGACACTTATTTAGATATGCCTATTTTGGGGAGGAATAGGTCAGGTGTCAGGAATTGAGCAATGCCTTCTCTGTCGGCCAGCGCGACAACACGATCGGCCGCGACGAGTTGATGGAACATTTGATGAGAAAAAAATCAAGCAACACAATGAAAAGAGAGGTAATATGTTCCTTTAGACAAATTACTATTTTGAAATAGCACCAGTAACATTATAAAAAGAAACTATTATGAAATTTATGTTTTTCATTTTTTTGTTCTCCCTTAATTCTTCGACTTCTTTATTCGGGCAAACACATTTCAATACGTTTTTTTTGGATAAAACCATGCGTATTGACTACTACCATATGGGTAACGCCACTTCCGAAGAAGCAAGGCTGAATAGCATCTTTAGTTATGGAATTTGGTCAGGAAATAAGGTGAACTTAATTGATTTGTTTAATTATGGCAAGTCGTTTTATAAAATTGTTGATAAGCAAACAGGTCAGCTTATTTATTCAAAAGGGTTTGATAGTTATTTTAAAGAATATCAGACAACAGACAAGGCTATTGAAGGTATATCTAAATCATTTTATGAATCAGCTATCATACCCTGTCCAAAAAACACCTTCTTTTTTATTTTAGAAAAACGAGATAGTTTAGACAAACTTCATGAAGTTTTTAGAAAAGAAATCAATCCTTCTAAAGATGTAAGGAAACTGACATTAAACGATAAAAGCGTAAAGGTTTTTACTACTTTAAACAACGGT
>JAYVER010000166.1:0-4959 GCA_043748725.1 Chloracidobacterium sp.
AATGAGTTGGATAACGAAGCGAGAGTGACCCGCACCTGCCTCGAACGCGTCCCGGCAGAAAAATTCGATTGGAAACCGCATGAAAAATCAATGACGTTCGGCCGCCTCGCCTCGCACTGTGCCGAGATGTTCGGCTGGACAAAAGAAACGTTGAAACAGGACGTGCTGGATTTTGCAACAGCCGATTTCAAGCCTTTCGAACCTAAATCAACCGAGGAATTGCTCGCTTTTTTCGACGAGCGTATTGCTACGGCGAAGCGAGTGTTGGGCGAGACGCCGGACGAGACATTTATGACCGATTGGACAATGCGAAACGGTGAGCAAGTCTATATGACAATGCCAAAGGTCGCTGTTATGCGTTCGTTTGTGATGAACCACATCATCCATCACCGCGGCCAGCTCTCGGTTTATCTGCGGCTGAACGACATCCCCGTCCCGTCGATCTACGGGCCGTCGGCTGACGAGGGTCAGATGTAACTCTTGTCAGTAGCCCGCACGTAAGTAATGGCTAACGATAAACTTGAAGTAAATAGGCGAGCCAAACATAAGGTTCGCCTTTTTCTTTCATATCAAAGAATGAGAAAATGGCTGCTTGGGATTTTGTAATGTCGATCAGCGAACTAACAGAGAAACTTCTTTCAGGCGACCCGCGTTCCATCGCTCGTGCAATCACCAAGATCGAGAGCGGCAGCGATGATGCGGCGGAGCTGATGAAAGCCGTCTTTCCGCATACCGGCAAGGCGATGGTCATAGGCATTACCGGTTCGCCGGGTGCGGGAAAGTCTTCGCTGGTCGATAAGCTTGCTCTCTTTTACAAAGACAAGGGCGAACGGATCGGGATCGTGTGTGTCGATCCGTCAAGCCCGTTTTCGGGCGGTGCGATTCTCGGCGATCGGATTAGGATGGCGACATTGGGGCTGGATAAGAATGTATTTATCCGCTCGATGGCGACGCGTGGCAAACTCGGCGGGCTGTCGAGGTCGACAGTCGATGCGGTCGCGATCCTAGATGCCGCTGGGTTCGATAAAGTCATCGTCGAGACGGTCGGCGTGGGCCAGGACGAGGTTGAGATCGTTAAAACGGCGGATGTTTCGGTGGTCGTGCTTGTGCCCGGAATGGGTGACGACATTCAGGCGATCAAGGCCGGGATCATGGAGATTGGTGATGTTTTTGTCATCAACAAAGCCGACCGCGAGGGCGTTTTGAGGACGCGAAAAGAGCTTGAATCGCTGTTGAGCCTCGCCCATCGCCCGGATATGTGGATGCCGCCTATAGTTCCGACTATCGCCACCGAGAGCAAAGGCATCGAAGATCTTGTCGTGGCAATTACGAGCTATTATGAATTTCAACGTCGGGAAACGAGCGGTCTCGTACGAAAAACGGCGATAGCTCGCTGGCGTTTGACGGAGCTTGTTCAGGAACGCCTGCTTTCCGACCTGATGAAGCGAAACGGCACAAGCGAAAAGATCGATAAACTAGCCGCAAAGATCGCTGAGAAGCAAATCGATCCGTATTCGGCAGTCGAAGAGATTTTGCGTTCGGAGTTCCAACTTTAGTTGGCAGAACCTTATAATCGGCCAGCTAAAGCTGGAACTCCAAACTTAAATTTATGAAGATCAACCACCTCGGCATTGCGACAAAAAGCCTCGACGAAGCCCTTAAATTCTGGTCGGACGCTCTCGGTCTTGAGAATGTGCATACAGAGATCGTCGAGGATCAAAAGGTTCGCGTCGCGATGCTTCCCATAGGCGAAAGCCGAATCGAGCTGCTCGAACCGACGAGCGAAGACTCGCCAATCTCCAAATTTCTCGAAAAACGCGGCGGCGGCGGAATTCATCATATTGCAGTCGAGGTCGATGACATCAACGCTGCTCTAGCGAAACTAAAAGCTCAGGGAGTGCGTTTAATTGACTCGGAGCCGCGTATCGGAGCCGAGGGTTGTCTTGTTGCTTTCGTGCACCCGTCATCGGCGGGCGGCGTCTTGTTGGAACTTGTTCAAACCAAACAATAAACACTTGTCATTAGTTGATATTTGCGGAGTTTGATAATATATCCGTTTGGCAATTATCACAGAATTTCTTTAAGTGAGGACTCATAAATTGAGCAATTTAACAAAAGGATTAATCTTGGTCGTCGTAATATTGGCGATCGGCGTCGGACTCGTAGTTTGGAAAAAGAAGGCAGGCAGCCAGACAAACGAATCGTTCAACTCGATCTCGCGTCCAGAGATCGAAATGCTGCTCTCGGACGTTGCTAAGACAAATCCATCCATCTTGAAAAAACTCGCGGAAGACCCGGAAATGAAGAAGCAGCAGATCGAGAATCTGAAACAGCTGCTTGCGTTTGCGAGCGAGGCCAAAAGCCAGGGACTCGCCGCCGACCCGACCAACCGCCAGGAACTCGATAACATCCGTGCCGAGATCCTCGCCGTTAATTACGACCGCGAGATCAATAAAGACAAGGGCTCGATGCCCGCATTCGGTTTCATAACGGAAGATCAGGTCAAGGCTTATTGGGCCGAAGATGAGCAGCCAAAAAGCGGTTCGGGATTTTGGGAAAAGATTGGTCTGGGCGCCGCCTCCGATCCACGAACTCATCAGGCCGAATTTGACGACTTTCTCAGTGCAAAGATCGCCGTTCTGAAAGCCAGTAGTCCTGACATGAAAGATCGCGAGATCAGCGACGACGAAAAAACCCAGGCTCGCGACATTTTCGCCAAGATCCGCATCTATCGCAGGGAGTACGAGCAAAAAGCGAATGACGGCACCTTGTCAAAAGAGTTTATCGACAAAACAAATCTTCAGGCCAAACTGCAGCAGGCTCAGTTTTTGGCACGGCTTTATTCTGAAAAAGCGACCGATCAGACCAAGGTAACCGACGAAGATATAGCTAAGTACATCGCCGCTCATCCCGAACTAGACCCGGCTCAAAAACGTGCCAAGGCCCAGGAGATACTTAATCGGGCAAAGGCCGGTGAGGATTTTGCGGCACTTGCTAATGAATTTACCCAGGATCCGGGCAATATGAAGGACGGCGTTCCGCAGGGCGGGCTTTACAAAGACGTGCCGAAAGGCCGGATGGTCGCCCCGTTCGAGGCTGCCGCTCTTGCCCTACAGCCCGGTCAGGTGTCGCCTGAGCTTGTTGAGACTGACTTTGGATATCACATCATCAAGCTCGAAAGAAAATTGGAATCCTCAAAGGATGCGAGCGGTGCAACCGCCGAGAGCTATGATGCCCGCCATATTCTTTTTTCGACCGGCGTCAAGGATCCTGACAAACCAACCGCTCGTGAGGCTCCGGTCAAGGAATACGTCCGCACAAAACTCGAAGACGAAAAGGAAAAGAAGCTGATCGAGGATATCGTGGCGAAAAATAACGTTCAGGTTCCGACTGATTTCACCGTGCCGCAGGTTACGGACGAGCAATTGCAGCAAATGAAGCAAAAGCAGCAGATGCAGCAAATGCAACCGCCACCACCGGGAGCCGATCTCGACGGCCCACCCGGAGCCGGAAAACCAGGGCCGCCGGCACCGAAGAAGAAGTAGGCAGTAGGCTGTAGACAGTAAAGAAGGAGAATCCGGCGGCTCGGCTTTCTGCCTAATGCCTACTGCTTACTGCCTACTGGAATCAAACCATGCAAATAGGTGATTACCGCATCGAAATAATTCCCGATACGGAATTCAGATTGGACGGAGGGGCGATGTTCGGAGTCGTCCCTCGCGTTCTTTGGGAGCGTGTTTGCCCGGTGGACGAGCTAAACCGCATTACGCTCAACATGAATTGCCTCTTCGTCGAAACGGACAAGGAGCGAATTCTGATCGAAACCGGCATCGGCGAAAAATGGACTGAGAAAGAGACGGCGATCCACGGCATCTTTCGCAAAAAACCGTTCGCCGATTCGCTGTTTGAGGTCACCGGCTGCCGCCCAGATGACATCACTATAGTCGTCAACACGCATCTGCATTTCGATCACGCAGGAGGCAATACTGTCGGAACGCGGGCCGCCAGCCTGCTTCCTCAGTTCGCCAAGGCAAGATACCTCGTCTCAAAATCCGAATACCATCACGCCGAAAACCCGCACGAACGCGACTGTGCGAGCTATCTACCCGAAAATTGGCAGCCGCTGGTTGAGTCAGGACAACTTGATCTTAAGCCCGATGCATACGAGGTCGTCGACGGTTTACACATCGAACAGGTTCGCGGCCATTCCGAGACGATGCAGACGGTGAAATTGACACAAGGCGGCGAGACGCTCTACGGCTTTTACGATATGATTCCAACGCGTCACCATCTTCCGCTGCCGTGGATAATGAGCTACGACCTTTATCCGACCGAGACCCTCGAATTCAAAAAACGCATCTTGCCCCAGGCGTTTGCCGAAAACTGGATATGCCACTTTTATCACGACACCGAAACGCCGCTCTGCCGACTCGCAGAGATCAACGGCAAACTAAAAGCGGTCGGAATCGAAATGTAACAGGATAAAGGGCTGTTTCAGTGGTTCATCTGTAACGCTGTAAACCTTGTTAACCTTGTAAAGTGTATTACAGGCTTTACAGGGTGGTCTTAAACGATCTGCGTTCCCAGTCGGCAACGCTGACGCCATATTTGTAGCCCACAGTGCCAACTGTGGGTAATCGTGACGGCATATCACCGAACAGTCGAAGACGGTGACATAGAATGTCGCACCCGTTATGCCGCCATCTTCGATGGCTTGAACCAACCCTCCACGATGTTCCCACATCTTGCGATGTGGGCTAAAAATATTTCACCGTCTTCGACGGTTCTTCTCCGCTAAAGTTGAATGCGATTTATGCGGTTATCGGCAAATAATTTATAATCTTACCTTGCCCGGAACCTACTATTAGAGTTCTTTGAAAAACCCCTACAAATGTGTCGGTTGTTGTCGATTGTAGGGTAAGAGGATTATATAATGGAGGAATGAAAAGCGAACAATTG
>JAYVER010000167.1:0-4944 GCA_043748725.1 Chloracidobacterium sp.
GGTTCAGATTTGGTACATCTCTTGAATCCACAAGGCAATTCGATAATATCTCTCTCGACCCTGTAGCCCAAATCCTTTCGACTCGATTCGGCGACGAGAAGGCGAAGCTTCTTTCGCTGGATGAGAAGGGAGTTGATCTCGAGACCCGCTGGAAAGGTATCCGGGAAGTTGAGGCCTCGCTCAATGAGAAGCTGAAAGACGGTGATCTTTGGCGTTTTAAGATCGGCATGGCTTTGCGACGAGTATCGTTTTGGACGATGGCTGGCGAACGAACTGATCGCGCTGAACTGCAAAAGGCTATCGACGAACTGCCAAAATACATAAAAGGGGCTCCGGCTGATATTGGCGACCAAACGATCGAGGCACTGACGGCTGTTTCCAACTATCGCGTTTCGGCAGAATTGCCGGAGCGTGAGCTTAGACAAGCAATATCAAACTTGACCAGAGTTATTCGAATTCTACCGTAATGAGTGGTACTGAAACGCTTATCCCAAACGGCGAGCATCCGATGTTTTCGCGTACCGTTTCAGAGCGCTTGCTTTCTTTTGCAGGAGCGGGCGTGATCCTCGGCGGTTTAGGAGTAGTTGGATATTTTGACCCTTCGACGACTCATTTTTTTCCGGTGTGCCCGCTGTTTGCATTGACTGGTTTTGCGTGTCCGGGATGCGGGTTGACCCGCGGTTTTCACGCGTTATTTCACGGCGATGTGCTGATGGCGCTTGATTTCAACGCGCTGATTCCGGTGTGGGCGGTCATCTTTGGTTATGTTTTTGTGTCGCTGCTGCTGCTCGCGGCTCGCGGAAAAGGCTTGCCGATGTGGCCGACAAATCCAAAATTTTTATGGACATTTATGATCGTGCTGCTCGCATTTGGCGTGCTGCGCAACCTGCCGGTTTATCCTTTTACTATTTTATTTCCATAAGAATATTTACCCACGAAACACACTAAAAACACGAAAAAAAGACGGTTTTATCTTCCTCTTTTTTCGTATGTTTCGTGTATTTCGTGGGTAAATTTCTGCTAGGTAATCTGGACTAGTTTGTTGTCCTCGACGAGCGATTTTGCTGACGAGCCTTCTTTGCGAAGCAGTTCGACTTCTTTGACAAATTCTTCGACGATGTCTGCACCGGCGACGCGGCGCATTGGGACGCCGTCTTTGAAGATCATCCCGACATTGCGGCCGAACGTGATACCAAGCTGCGAATCGTGGGCCTCGCCCGGACCGTTGACGGCGCAGCCCATGATCGAAAGATGCAAAGGCTCTTCGACGTGGGCCAGACGGCGTTCGACTTCGGTGACTATCTCGACAAAATTATCAATATCGAGCCGTCCGCAGGTTGGGCAGGCGACGACAGTTACGCCCCTTTTCCGCAGCTCGAGAGATTTAAGTATCTCCCAAGCGACGCGGACCTCCTCGTGCGGCTCGGCGGCGAGGCTGACGCGGATCGTGTCGCCAATGCCATCATGCAGCAGCAAGCCAAGACCGATCGCGGATTTGATAGTACCGCCAAACGGTGTTCCCGCTTCGGTGACGCCGAGATGCAGAGGATAATCAACCTTTGCGGCCATCAGGCGATATGCCGCGACCATGCGATTAACATCGGACGCCTTGAGCGAAATGATGATGTTAGAAAAGCCGAGGTCTTCGAGAATGCGGATATGCCGCATACCTGATTCGACCATCGCCTCCGGCGTCGCAGTGCCGTATTTTTTGAGCAGGTCTTTTTCTAGCGAGCCGCCGTTGACGCCGATGCGGATCGGCACTTTTCGAGCCTCGGCGGCACGGACGACCTCGCGCACGCGATCTAACGAGCCAATATTGCCGGGATTGATGCGGAGCTTGTCGATGCCGGCGTCGAGTGCCTTTAGAGCGAGCTTGTAGTGAAAATGTATGTCGGCGACGATCGGGACATCTGTCCGCTTGCGGATCTCGATCATCGCGGCGGCGGCATCGTCATCCGGCACGGCGATGCGGACGATCTCGCAACCGGCCGTAACCATTTCCTCGATCTGGCGGATAGTCCCGTCAACGTCGGTGGTATCGGTTTTAGTCATCGACTGAACCACGACCGGCGCACCTCCGCCGATCTGAATGTCGCGAACCATGACCGCTTTTGTAACTCGTTTCATAAGAAAGTCTGGAGTTCCAGAGTTTGGAGTTCCAGCTTTAGCTGGCATCTATGACACGCCGAAGGCCAGCTAAAGCTGGAACTCCGAACCTCGAACTCCGAACGACTATTTACTGACCAGCCGCGAAACGTCAAAAAATATCACCGTCACCATCAATAGCAGCACAATTGCGAGACCCGTTAGCTGAATGCGTTCCCTGGCGACCATCGAAAGCGTTCGTCCGAACCATGACAGCACCTTTTCGATACCCAGGACAAGTATCTGCCCCCCGTCGAGCATCGGTATCGGCAGCAAATTCATCACGCCGAGGCTCAGGCTGATCGCCATCAAAACCGAAAGCAGACCAAGAAAGCCACTGGCAAAAACGGTGGTAATGATGATCTGGCCGATGCCGATAGGCCCGGAAACGGTATCGCGGGCCGACCGTTCGCCGGTGCCGACCTGACCGAGTGCTTTGCCGGTCAGCCGCAGAATCCTCAGATTTTGCGTTACCGCTTCACTAGATGCTCCGACAACGCCGACCGGTTCGCGCGTGCTCATCAGCGTCGGGTCAAACGCGATGCCGATCCGCCACTCGCCGTCTTTTTGAACGGCATGGGTCGTGATGTCGCTGCGTTGGCCGTTGCGGTTGACAACGAGCTTTATAGGCTGATCCTTAGATTCACCGACCAGTATCTTCATTTCCTGACTGTTGCGAATGGCTTTGTCGTTGACCGACGTGACCCAATCGCCTTTTTGAAGACCGGACTCGGCGGCGGGCATCGTCGCATCGATGCTGCCGACGACGACCGGCTCAGTGCCCGCGTCGGCCGCCATGTCAAGAAATCCGCCGGATTGGCCATTTTCAGTGACCTTTGTGACTGTGATCTTGAGCGGCGTTCGCTGGCCATTGCGTTCGACCGTAACGGGCACCTCTTTTTCGGGAACTAGCAAAGCGTCATCCTGTATGCGATCCCAGGACGGATTTTCAGCCCCATCAAAATTAACGATCCGGTCACCGGCCTTTATTCCGGCGTTGTCGGCCGCACCACCCGTTTTTACAAATCCAACGATCGGTGCCGGATTGGCCGGTGCTCCATAGATCAGAGCCATCGTAAAAGGGATCGCAAGAGCGAGCATAATATTCATGAACGGCCCGCCCAGCATTACAAGGAATTTCTGCCAACGCGGTCGCAACTCGTAAAGCTCCGATTCCGGAACCAGTTCGGTAGTTTGATCTTTACCCTCAAGCGGACCGGTGGCTTCGTCGCCGTAGAGTTTGACGTAGGCCCCGAGCGGAATCGCGGACACGCGATAATCTGTATGGCCGATCTTAACGCCAAAGACGCGAGGCCCGAGACCGAAAAACGAGTATGCCTCGACACGCATTCCAAAAAATTTGGCAACCATAAAATGGCCAAATTCATGGATATTGATGGCCACGCCGAGAACAAAAAGTATTGCTAAAATTGCGATTACGATATCAGGCATTAATAAATTCCTATCAAAAACTTACATTTAGAGACTGCGGCTTACTACAAAGTTGTAATTAAAAAGAGCAACGGAACACTATGGCAAAATATCGGCGATCTTGATCTTCGATTTCGGCTTCGCAAGCGGTGCGACCGATTCGTTTTCGCCGTAAACGATTTTTTCGGCATAACTAAAACTCCCGCCGGAATTTACTTCTGGCCGACGATAAATCTCGACGCAGCGTTCTTTGAGGTTCACTATCCAATAATCTTCGATCAAATGTTCGGCGTACAACGCGGCTTTTGTTGTACGGTCGAGCCGGAGAGATGTTTCGGCAACCTCGACAACGAGCACGGCCGTTTTTGGATGAGCGTCGGCATAATCGCGAACGGCACCCGTAACTACTGAAATGTCGGGTTCCGGTTCATCGAACTTGCTGAAATTCATTGGCAACTGTACACGGACGTGAAATCGTTTGTCGAAAACCGTGTCAAGAATCCTGGAAACCAGTCCTATTGAAGTAGCATGCGGTGTTCCCATTGGTGCCATTTCGATGATCTCTCCTCTGATCAGTTGAACTCTTTTACCGTAAAAAAAGCCCAGATCGCCCATTTTATAATAATGATTAACCGTCCAACGAAATGCTTTTGGAGCGCCATTGGTTTTTCCGGTCGGAACGGGCTGTGCCGAATAATTTGTTTCGATTACCGATTGCATTTGCGTATCCTGTCAATTCGCCGAAGCGGTTTTTGTCAATTTCATTATAGCGCGTGTCCGTGCCCATGCATCAGCATTCAGCACAGCTTCGAGTGAGTCGGCTGGCTGAGGTTCATATTCGGACAGCACCGACACGTTAATGCCAGCGATCTCTGACAACTTGATCTGGCCGTCCAGAAACGCCTGCACGGCCGTTTCGTTTGCAGCATTAAGAACGGTCGGCATTGTGCCGCCCGCCTTTAAAGCACTATATGCCAGATCGAGACACGGAAAGCGTGTCATGTCAGGCTCTTCAAAATTTAGTTGACTGAGCTGCGAAAGATCGAGCGGCGGCGTGCAATTTTCTTTGCGATCCGGGTAAGTCAGAGCGTATTGAATTGCGTGTCGCATATCGGTCACGCCCATTTGCGCGATGATCGAACCATCAACCATCTCGATCATCGAATGTACAACCGATTGCGGATGCACGACAACCGATATCTGATCGGCTTCAAAGCCGAAAAGCCATTTAGCTTCAATAACTTCGAGCCCCTTATTCATTAGTGTCGCCGAATCGATGGTGATTTTTTCGCCCATCTTCCAGTTCGGATGATCAAGTGCCTCGGCGCGCGTGGCATTCTCGATTCGCTCGCGCGGCCACTGGCG
>JAYVER010000168.1:0-4935 GCA_043748725.1 Chloracidobacterium sp.
GCCGAATAATACGCTCGGCGATGGCGTTAGCATGAACCCCGAAGGCCCCCTGCTCACACGTTTTCCATACTTACTCCCACCGAACCAAGGCAACCAGCCGATGGATCCTGCAGCGGTATGTAATTAGCGATCAGGGTCACAAACCCTGAGCGGCCAGCCTCAACACTACGAAATGCGTAAGTGTCAGTATTGTCCGCAAACCTATCCATGCTGATAAGCGGAGCTTCGCCGTGGCTCGATGCCAGAGCCGGAACAATAAATGCCGAAATAATCAATCCGGCTACGGCAATGCCGCTGCCTATTTTTTTAAAGAAATAACTTTTCATTTTGATTTCCCCCTTGTCGATTTAGTAAAAATTAGCCGGTCGTGGTTAAACAGACAAGCTGTAAAAACATTGCGTTACCGCTACAGCTGCTTTGGTTAGCGCAAATGGCGATCTATCCTTCTCAACTTATATACCCTTACAATTAAGACTCGCCTACCGAGTGTAATTAGCTGAATGTTTCAGGGCACACTGCTGAAATGATTTCTACAGAAACGAAATTCGCAAGAAATTTGATTTTGGATTCATCCACCCAAATTTAATTTTCAACCACCAACTTTTCTGTTACCAATACTGATATCGCGTATTTTCCGATTTGTATGTACACAGTCGTACATACGATATGGAATTTCTCGTTAACAATTAGGTTGTGATCGCAAAATTATCTTTTACTAATGACTAACCTTGCAATCCTGGTTGTCGGTGATTAGATGGATGGTTGTTCAGCCAATAACGGATAAATCGGCACTCATAGTTCCGAGAAAGCTGTCGAACAAGTGATCTTTTCTTCGGTTCGGTAAGAGAAAGTCATTAGCATTGGCAGCAAACGAAAAAAATAAATTGTGCGGCATTCGAAATTTTTTGCATCCAATACCGCCGTTTTGTCGATATACAGATTGCAGCTTTTTAATTTACTAATTTTTCAAGGGGGAATTGATAGATGTCCAAAAACCACACCGCAACCAAAATTCATTTGGGGGCCAGATTCAAGACAGGTTTAATTTTAATGACGATGACAATGTTTGCATTTGCAGCATTTACAGGATTTTCACTGGTTCACGCGAATGCTTCGCGGGTGCAGACGGCTCGGCCGGAGACCATATTTGTAGGTACAAACGTCGGAGCTATTCCGGACAATGACTGCACTGGTCCCGGGCGCCAAATAAATTTTGCGGTTACCGGTATTACGACTCCGATTTCCAATGTTCGGGTCAGTTTTACCGGAACCCATACATTTGTCGGAGACCTTGATGTTCGTCTTATAGCACCGGATATGAGCACATCGGCGTTTATTTTCACGTTTATAGGAAACAATATCGATCCTAACTTCGGTGACAGTTCCGATCTTAACGGAACCTATAATTTCTTTGATATGGCAGTCAATAATTTTTCGGCGGCGGCAGCGGCGGTAGGTCCAACGACCCCGATACCTCCGGGCGATTATAGATCCTCGGATGTTACTGGCGCTAACACGTCGCTAGACCCGGTTTTTGCCAATCTTACTATGCCGAACGGTACCTGGATCCTTAAATTCAATGATTGTGCTCAAGGCGACACCGGAACGATAACTGCCGCTACCCTTTCTCTAAATGGACCGGCGACAACACCAACTCCGACGCCGACACCAACCGTAACACCAACACCTACGCCAACCGTGAGTCCAACGCCCACGCCGACACCTGGTCCAAATCCGAATTCGGAGGGTGATATTAATCGCTTCACCGTAGGAATTCCGGGAATTGGAGACGGATTTGTGGATGTACGTGACAGTGCTCAGTTCGACCGGTTTGCCAACGGCCTGGATTGCCCGCAGACCACTCCGAACGAATTCCAACGCTACGATGACGGCCCGCTGCCGACATTAGGGGATGGACGGATAACTTCGTCGGACAGGACGCAGCTTGACCGATATATTGCAGGCCTCGACCCGTTAAGAGTGGCGGGCGGGCCGACCAACCCGATTACCGTTACCTGTACCGCTACTTCGAGACCGGACGAGCAGCCGGTGCCTGATAGCGATTCCTCCGCTGCGGCACGAATCACTCGACTTGTTTCAGCCAGTGGCAATCCCGGCACGGATGTCACAGTATTCATTGATTCTGATGCTCAAGGCGATGAAGTGGCAACACAGTACAGTCTCCATTTCGATCCTTCTGTGTTAGCGATCAGCAATAACAGTGGCGACAATCCGTATGTCACGTTGGGTGGAGGTGTTCCAGATGGAACAACCATGACGGTCAACTCAACCCAAGCTGCAAATGGGCATCTTGGCATATTCGAAAACTTCAACGGCGGCGGCCAGGGTGCTATATCTGCTGGTACAAAACGTATAACCAGCATTAAGTTTCACATCTTGCCGGGTGCCGCGTTCGGAACAACGCCAATTATCTTCGACGACGGAGTGATTGCCAAAGTCACCTCCGACCCGTATGGCATAGGGCTTGGTACGACGTACGATCAAAACGGAGTTGTAACGATCCTTGATCCGTCAGCCGCAATAGGGGTCACGGTCTCAGGACGAGTCGTTTCTCCTGACGGTCGGGGACTGCGAAACGCAACAGTGACATTAGCCGATCAAAACGGCGTAACCCGAACTGTAACAACCAGTTCGTTCGGATATTACAGTTTTGACGATGTTGCCAAAGGCCAGGTTTTTGTGGTCCAGGTTTCATCGCGGCTCTTCCGCTTTGTACCACGTGTATTGCAGGTCACTGACAACATTGCTAATGTGGATTTCGTGGGTCTCGAATGATGTCCTAAATATTCGGTTGACGGAAAAGGCGGTCTTCGGATCGCCTTTTTCTTTTTGTCATATCGATCATTTTGGTGCCTATTTTCTGGCCAATTTAATCGTCAGCCCTCTTCGTTATCTCGCTGATAGAAAGGCCGCGTTTGATGATCAGGATTATCCCGATTGCCGTCCAGAAAAGTATACGGCCTTTGCGGATGATCGCGAGTGTCACCCCCATACCGGCGGCCAGGGCGACGGTATGGCCGACGAATTGAGCACCTGCTTCGTCCACGCCGATAACAAATGGCACCAGTTTAAAAATTATAGTTATGAGGCGGCTGACCGATTCGAGTAGAAATGAATTGAGCAGGCTGGGATAGGCGTCGCTCAGACGGCTGAGAATAAACCAAACCTCGGCAATGCCCAGTAAATGATAAACCGTTTCGGCCGCGCCTATGGGCAAAAACCGTTGCGGATACTGCCTGTAGAAGCCGTAAATAAGATTCTCGAATAACCGGACGTCAAGGCGTCCGTTTTCCAGCAGCTTACGCAAAAACCCTTTCTTATACAGCCACTCGCACGTCTCACTGGCAAAATGCCATTGGCGCATGACCATTATTAAACCCAAAACGATCAATGCACCGAGAGAAGCAATGAGGACATTGATAGTCACCGCCAGACCCTCACCAACAGCAAAACCGCGAAGCAGAAGCGCGGCACCGAGGATCAATAAAATGCCGGTTGTAAAACTGTAAAAGAGATTTTCGGTCGCCACCGACGAAAGCCCCGCGACAAGCGGTATATGCTTGCGCACGGCCACCGCCTTAGACGCGCCGCTGACCAGAATGCCCAGCGGTATCGTGCTGCTCATTGCCTCGCCGATCACGACGGCCGGAATTGTGTCTTTAATGCCGAGCGCATAGGGTTCGTTAACCGACAGCTTCCAGGCATAGGCGCGGGCACAAATTCGAACGAAATAGATAATGACGATCACGCCAAAACCAACGAAGCCAAATCGTTTCACACCGTCGAATATTTCATAAAAACCGACCGCGTAAACAAAATACACGAAGAGCCCAATGCCGAAGAGCGTCAGGAATACACCGGCAAGTTTCAACCGGTTTACGTTTTTTGAAGATACTTGTCTGGGTTCCGTCGCAGTGTTCAATGCTTTGCCTTTACGCCTGCCTATTGACTAAAATGTTATTTTATCGAAACTTAAAATAACGATATCGCTTAAGGAAAGTATATATGACTACAGCTACAGGAACCGCCTTTTCAAACGCCGGTCTGACAGTTTTATCAGAAGAAGAAGAATTATTCCGCTCATCGATCCGCGAATTTGCCGAGGGCGAAGTTCGCCCGCGTGTCGAGGCGATGGAACACGCATCGAAATTGGATGACGATCTGATCAAGCAATGCTTCGAACTCGGCCTGATGTCGATCGAATCGCCCGAGGAATATGGCGGTGCCGGTTCCACGATCTTCAATGCAATTCTCGCTATCGAAGAGCTCGCCCGCGTCGATGCGTCCGTTTCGGTTTTCGTAGATGTCCACAACACGCTCGTGACCAATGCATTCATGCGCTGGGCAGACGACGAACAGAAAAAGAAATATTTGCCACAGCTCGCAAGCGGGCGTGTGGGTGCCTACGCGTTGTCCGAGGCAGCGTCGGGTTCGGACGCCTTCGCGCTGAAAACACGCGCCGTCGATAAAGGTGACCATTACGAATTGACCGGACAAAAACTATGGATCACCAACGGCAACGAGGCCGAAATTTTTGTGCTCTTTGCGACAGTTGACCCCGAAGCAGGTTACAAAGGCATCACAGCGTTTATTGTCGAAAAGGGTTTTCCGGGATTTTCGGTTGGCAAAAAGGAGGACAAACTCGGCATTCGCGCATCGTCCACCACCGAACTGATCCTCGACCACTGCAAAGTGCCAAAAGAAAACATCCTCGGAGAGGTCGGTAAAGGGTACAAAGTCTCGATCGAAACGCTCAACGAGGGACGCATTGGCATCGGGGCCCAGATGCTCGGCATTGCACAAGGCGCATATGAATGCGCTTTGAAATACACACAGGAACGCGAGCAGTTTGGCCAGGCGATCAATAATTTTCAGGCTGTTCAATTTCAGCTTGCCGAAATGGCCGTCGAGATC
>JAYVER010000169.1:0-4927 GCA_043748725.1 Chloracidobacterium sp.
GTCAATTGTTCGCTTTTCATTCCTCCATTATATAATCCTCTTACCCTACAATCGACAACAACCGACACATTTGTAGGGGTTTTTCAAAGAACTCTATAAGATAGTCTGAAGGTGAACAAGCCTTTTGACAATAACGCGCTGTCCAACAATTCAATGGACGTGAGGGCGAAACAGCGACTTTGTTATCAACGGGTCTTGTTTCCCTAAACTTGCGTGGTGGCGGTTTCGCCCCACGTCATCTCAATCGTTAGTATATCGGCTTACTAAAGAACCTTTACGTTACAGCTTCCTGATGTAACCTGTCCTATCTCACGACAATTTTCCACGCAATAGGCGACTTCGCTTTTGTTGTTTTCCGCACAAACTACAACCATCCCAATCCCCATATTGAATGTGCGGAACATCTCGTGATCGGAGACGTTGCCGAGCCGCTGCATCATGCCGAAGATTGGCAGCTCGGGCCAGGAGCCGCGGTTTATTTCGACAGCAACCCCTTCTGGCAAAATGCGGGGGATGTTTTCGAGAAAGCCGCCGCCGGTGATGTGGGCGAGGCCTTTGATGACGCCGGTGTCGAGCAGGCCTTCGAGCGGGCGGAGGAAGCTTTGGTGCGTTGCGAGCAGCGCGTCGCCAACGGTTGTACCGAGCTCATCGACGAAATCGTCCGGTTTGTAGCCGCCGACTTCGAAGAAAAGTTTGCGGGCGAGCGAGTAGCCGTTCGTCTGCAACCCATTTGACGGAATGCCGAGGACGACGTCGCCCGGAACAATATTCTTACCGTCGATCACCCGAGATTTATCGACTACGCCGACAATAAATCCGGCCAGGTCGTATTCGCCGGGCGGGTAAAAGTCGGGCATTTCGGCGGTTTCGCCGCCGAGCAGGACGCAGCCGTTTTCGCGACAGGCACGGGCCATGCCTTCGACGACCGAGGCAGTTACGTCTGGTTCGAGCTTTCCGGTCGCGAAATAATCGAGGAAAAATAAAGGACGAGCACCCTGAACAAGGATATCGTTGACGCAATGATTTACGAGATCGGCTCCGACCGTATTGTGAATGCCTGTCTCAAACGCCAGCTTGAGCTTTGTCCCCACGCCGTCCGCCGATGCGACGAGGATCGGCTCCGCCATGCCCGGAAACGCCCCGCTAAACATCCCGCCAAAGCTGCCGATCTCGGTCAGCGTCCGCTCGTTAAATGTGCTCCGCGCCATTTCGCGTATCTTAGCGACTGCTAGGTTCGCGTTATCGATCGAAACGCCCGCGTCGGCATATGAGATTGATTGAGTCACAATTTTCTATTTGGGCGACAGCACGTGAGAGCCGCCCTGATTTATCAGTTTCTTATCAAATGTGTAGAGCTTTGTGCCAAACACTTTTGCTTCCATTGCGGCGTAGCAATCGACGAACGATAGCGACGGCCTTTCCTCGAACATTTTCATGACACTCGGCAAGACAAGGTCATTGTAGAAAACGCTCTGAAGGCCGAGGAACATTCGCAGCACTCCGCAAATAAAACTTCGGTCATATATTAGCTTTTGTTCCAGAACGTATATGGTTTCGGTCACAACGACGTCCGAAACATAAACCGGAGAAGCGGCGATAAGCCTTCTTGCCATTATTGTCTGCTCGGGAATATCGTTAAGAAAAAAGCGAAGGACTATGTTGGTATCCAGGCTATTCACTGCTCATATCCGGCGACCCATGCTTTAGCCATCGCCTCCTTCAGTGCTTTTCCGGTCAGAGGCTTTCGCTTCGGGTACTTACTCAATATCTTGTCCCTGAACTTTTCAAACTGCTCGATGGTCGTGCCGGTGTCCATCAGAATCCGGTTGTTCTTTTCGTCCAGTTCCAGCCTGACGGTCTGTCCGGGCTTTAGCCCGAGCGCCTTTCTAATCGGAGCGGCGATTGTGATCGTGCCTTTGCTTGTTATTTTCGATTCGTAAGTCATGTATTACATTTTATATAACGTAATACGTTTTGTCCATTTTCTTTCAGATTTGCGCGGTCGTTTTTGCTGATGCCAAACTCCTGGCCCAAAATCAGATCAAACTCCGTTTCCGATCCGATGGTTGTTTCCGATCTCTCGCCGTCCATCGTCACGATGTAGCTTTTGTCGGTCAACGTTTTTCTGCCTGTTTCGGTTAACAGAGAGCATATCTTGCCCTTAAGAAAATGCGACTCGGGTGAATATTGCTGAAAATCGCATCGCGGTCCAAATTCCATTAGATCGCGGGCAATGGGTTTGAAGATGTATTCCGTTTTCCAGTCATAGCCGTCTTTCTTCGCTGCCCCAAAATATGCGTCATCATGATGTCGAATGACATAAACGCCGGTCGCGTCATGCTGCTCAATGTCCGCCACAAACTGGAGCGGCTCTGCCGTAAACGCTCCGAAACCGACATCCGCAAGATATTCCTTTTCGCCGATCGTCACAATTATGGCCGCATGGTCATATTCAGGGCTGAAATTACCATTGCCATCGCCAACGCATGCCGAGATCAACCTGGTCTGGAATCCGAGGGAACGAAGAAGTCCGTTGAAAAGGCCGTTCAACTCATAGCAAAATCCGCCACGTTTATCGATAACGATCTTCTCGTAAAACCGATCCACCTCCAAAACGATCGGCCGTTTCCAATGAATATCAAGGTTTTCAAACGGAACGGTCAATAAATGCCGCTTTTGCAGCAGTCGCAACGTCGCCTCATTGGCGGCGATGTCAGAGTTGTCCAACCCGAGTCTCGAAAAGTACGCCGTGCCGTTCACTTTTTCACGACCTTCCACTCTATTCCTTTTACGGTTGCGCAGGTCGGCCCGCCGTCCCTGCCGCCGGTTCCGTTGAAGGAAGTTTCCAGTACTTTGCCTTGCAAAGCGAGCAATTCCTCCACCTGCTGCCTTGTGACGCTCATCAATGAAATCTTCGCCCGCCTGGCCCAACAAGTATCTTCCTGTCCGGCATACGTGCCGGAATTCACATATATGAATCTTGCGTCTTTCGGCCCCTGTGTGTATTTTCCGAGAAAATTCGGTACCACTGACGCAAGATCGACCGTAATATCGAAATCGAAGGCTATCGAATCCGCCAAAACTTCCGTTGACGGCAGCAGTTCATCCTTGCCACGCTGTACCTGCATCTTGACGCCAGCCAGCGGCTTGTGAATTCGAATGCGGATCGGTATTTCGCGTTTCATGCCTAACTCACTTACAGAAGATGAATTATAGACGCTTGGCTCTTCCTTTGCGAACTTTGCGGCTTCGCGTGACATTTTTTACGCAAAGACGCAAAGTACGCAAAGAAAACAGGAAATCGCATTAAATGCCGCGCGACTTTACCAAAACAATCGTTGACTATTTGGCATCATCGCGTTTAGCATTTCGTTAGGGTAAATTATGAGTTTCACATTGATCGACATGGGTGCTGAGAACTTTGAGATGCAGGCCAGCATGTGGCAGTGGAAGGCGGCTCTTGAGATAATCAAGAGTCTCGACATCGTGGGCGAAGGCGCGGTGCGGCAGATGACATACGCCGGTACTGGCGTAAAAGTATCGATCGAAGACGCTCATTTGCTCGGTGAGCGGATACGCGACAACATTCTGCCAAAGCTCGCCCCTGATAAACGAATGTTCGCCGATCTCTCGATCACGGAAGAGCCGGACGATAAAACGCTCCACCGCGATGGCGACGAGCAATGGAAAAATTACAGCGTCAGTCACGATTGGCTCGAGGAATTTGTGAATTTTTGTCTTAAATCAAAAGGGTTTCAGGTTTTTTAGATGAATGGAACACGGATAGACACAGATTTAGCACCGATTTTCAGGGATATTATAAAACCTTTCATCCTTATTTTTACCATTTCATATCCGTGTAAATCCGTTTTTCTCCGTGTCTATCCGTGTTCCATTTCCTGTCCACTACTACCTTGCAAGATCTAATCAACACAATCGAACCGATCTTTAAACATCTCTACGTTCAGATCGGCCTCTTGATCGCGTTTGCGACATTTCATGGTTATGCCGGAGCGTGGCTGGCCGTGCGGATGCTCTTTCGGCCGCGTCAGCCTTTCAAAATAATGCGCATTACGATCTTTCCGCAGGGAATGATCCCTCGGCACCGCGAACGCCTCGCAAATGCGATCGGCAAGGCCGTCGGCGAGGAGCTTGTCTCGACCGAAACTATACACGACCAACTCATCGGCAAAGATTTCCTACGTAACAAAATTCAAAATGTAGTTGATTCGTACACCGACGAACTGCTTTCGCAGAATTACCCGTCGCTGATCGAGGCCCTGCCCAAAAATGTACGCGAACCGGTGCTCGATGCTATCTCGGCGTTGCAGCTCAAGCTCTCAGAACATATTAGGAGCGTTCTCCAAAGCAACGAGTCGCGCGACGCCATTCGCGGTTTTGTCACGCGTCGTGTCGATGACGTTCTGGGAAAACGCGTTTCCGAAGTGATCGACGACGAGACTTTCGTCAAAATAGTCGCCTTTCTGGATGAACGCATCCGTACGGCCGTTCAGGCCAAAACATTCGAGACCAACATCCGCGATTTTATAGGCCGCCGTCTCGACGAGCTTATAAATTCCGAAACGCCGCTGGGGAAAATGTTCACCGACGACGCGGTTGCTTTGTTAAAAGAAAAGGCCAACGAGCAGATCGAACCGGCCATCCGCCAACTGGCCGAGCTTGCTGCCGCCGAAAAGACGCGCGACCAGATCTCTGCTCTCATCAAGCACGAGGTTCACGACTTTTACGAGAACCTGTCGTTCTTCAAAAAATTCTTTGTCTCGCGCGAAAACCTGCTCGCGGAGGTTGACGATCTGGTTAACGAAAGCCTGCCAAAACGCATCGAGGAAACCCTGCGCGGAGCTTTTTTTGCCGAGGAGGCCCGTGCGTTTATCGGCTCAAGCATCGACAACGCACTTGCAAAACC
>JAYVER010000170.1:0-4880 GCA_043748725.1 Chloracidobacterium sp.
GCAGTCCGTCCGTCAGACCGACTTCGCCGCTGCCCGCAAGTGTTGCGACATCGCCGTTGGATTCGATCACTCGAATTCGACTATTGCCCGTGTCCGCCACGAGCAGTTTATCGTGCCATATTGCGAGGCCCGTCGGCGTGTCAAATTTTGCGTTCCCTCCGTTTCCATTCGCAATCCCGCGAACGCTCCCGGCCAGAGTCGAAACTTTACCGTTCTCGATCACTCGAATGAGGTCGTTATATGTGTCCGCCACATAGATCTTGTCGTCGCTGCCGACGGCCACGCCGATTGGAGCATTGAATAAGGCGGTGCCAGCATCACCGTTGGCCAAGCCGGAGCGGCCATCGACGCCCGCAATTGTTGATATTTCGCCTTTCGAATTGAGCAATTTGATCGTGTGCGAACTCGAATCGGCGACGATCAGATTACCAGATTTGTCGAATGCGATCCCGGACGGCGTAGCGAGCCAGCCCGCAAAAATTGTCGGTTTGCCCGAAGCGATAAGCCAAATTTTGCCGTTTTGGCCGTCGGAAACATAAATCTCGCTGCTTTTGACGGCAATTCCGAAAGGCTCGCCAAATTCGCCATTCGTTCCCGCGAAAGTCGTGACATATTTGTAAGGTTCTCGATCCGGCGTTGACTGCCCAAACCATAACAGCAATCCAAGGCAAACAAGTATAAATATACCCGCTATAACCGCGAATATTGAGTTTCTGGCTGTGAATTTTTTTCTTGCTCGGAGCGGTTTCATCTCTTGGTAAGATCGGTCTCAGTTTGTTACTATATCGACACAGCAACTAATGCGGAAGCCCGCGCGTAAGTAAGGGCATAATTAAATCAGGTACAGGAGGGTTGAAAATGTTTTCATTACAGGATCTGCTTGGTCAGGAACAGGGAACTCAGGCGGTTGATCAGATCAGCCAGAATGTCGGTGCCGACCCATCGGCGGTAAATTCGGCGATCGCGGCGGCGCTGCCGATGCTCATTAACGGTTTGGCAAACCACGCAGTGACGCCCGAAGGTGCCGAGAGCCTCAATAACACGCTCGAACAGCACCATAACGGCAGCATACTCGATAACATCGGCGGCCTTGCCGGGATGATCTTTGGCGGCGGCGGTCAGGCTGCTCCTCAGCCGCAGGCCGACGCCGGCGGCATTCTCGGCCACATACTCGGCGACAGCCAGGGTCAGGCTGCACAGGAAGTCAGTAATAAATCCGGTCTCGGAATGGGACAGGTCGCGCAGATCATGATGTTTTTGGCCCCGATCGTTATGGGTTATCTCGGACGGCAGAAACAGGAGCAAGGCGTCGGAGCCTCCGGCCTCGGCGGGCTGCTTGGCGGAATGATGGGCGGCCAATCTCAGTCATCCGGCGTTCTCGGCATGGCCTCGAGCTACCTAGACAAAGATCACGACGGCAGCGCCGTGGACGACATAGCGTCGATGGCGTTCAAATATATTACTGGTAAATAAAATTTACAAGAGTCACTCGTTTGTTCAAAACCGCCGGACACTTACGTGTAACGGCGGTTTACTTATTTGTGAAACAATGCGGCGGGGATCGCCGTAATAAATGGCAGTAAAAATTGCTGTTAATACATCTATTGGTATTGGTAATTATTGAGGAGAATATGATTAGTAAAAACCTTTTGCACCGCATTTTTGCGGTTGCGATGATCGCGCTTTTTGGCGTGTCGACACTTGTTAGCGCACATCCGTTGGCGGAAAACCTGTTTTTGCAGCAGCAAAATGAAGTTATAAAAAAGCTTCCGCCCGTAAACTGGGTGCGCAGCCGCACGATCGACGTCAAGCGTATTGCTCTCGACCTTAAATTTGACTGGGACAAAGAGCAGGCGATCGGCAGCGAAGTCATCACGCTCTCGCCGTTTGGAGACGCGGATAAATTTAACCTGGATGCTGCGGCGCTGACGATCGAATCGGTTTCGCTGGTTGGCGGCGGTCCGCTCAAATTCACTTATAACGAAAAGGCCGATAACGACAACCTCGAAATCGCGCTCGACCGGATGTATGCCGGCGGCGAAACGATCAATGTCAAAATAGACTATCGCACTAATTACGTGAACAAAGCCGATGGCGATACCGCAATCGGTGGTTTTGGCCGCGGATTGCGGTTTATTAAGCCGAGCGCGGACGACCCTAATAAGCCGCGTCAGATATGGTCGCAGGGCGAGTCCGAATTTAACCGCTACTGGTTCCCGTCGTATGATTCGCCGAACGATTTTCGCACAACTGAGATCCGCGCGACGGTCGCGAAGCCTTTCTACGTCGTCTCAAACGGCAAATTGGTTGAAACGAAAGACAACGCGGACGGAACGCGCACATTTGACTGGAAAATGGATCAGCCATATTCCAACTATCTGACATCCATCGTCGTCGCTGAAACAACACCCGTCGTACAGGATTTTGATGGAACGCCGGTGTTGAATTTCGGTTACACGAACGAGACCAAAGAGGTAGCGGCGACGGTGAAAAATCTGCCCGCTACGATCAAATTCTTTTCCGAAGCGACCGGTGTTAAATACCCGTATCCTAAGTATTCTCAGGCATTTGTCGAAGATTTTGGCGGTGGAATGGAGAATATTTCGGCGACAACGCAGATCGAAGAGATGATACACGACAGCCGCGAATTACTCGACACCGACAGCGAATCGCTGCAATCGCACGAGCTTGCTCATCAGTGGTTTGGCGATTACGTTACCTGCCGCGACTGGGGCCAAATCTGGTTGAACGAGAGTTTTGCGACCTATTTTCAAGGTCTCTGGGATGAGAAATTTAAGGGCCGCGAAGAATTTCTATACTCGGATATTCGGAAAAATCATAACGATACGCTTGCTACGTGGAATTCAGGTAACCGTCGCCCGATCGTGACCAAATATTACGCTAATAAGGACGCGATGTTTGACAGCTACGCCTATCCCGGCGGCGGTTCGGTGCTCCACATGCTCCGCAAGCAGATCGGCGACAAACTGTTCTTCAAATCATTGAATAATTACCTGACGACCAACGCTCATCAACCTGTTTCCACAGAAGAACTGCGAATAGCGTTCGAAGAAACTTCCGGGCAATCGATGGATTGGTTCTTCGACGAGTGGCTTTATAAAATGGGACATCCGATCTTTGAGGTCACGCAGAATTATGATGACGCGAAAAAGCAATTGACGCTCAACGTCAAGCAGACGCAAAAGATTGACGTCAATAATGAATTTCCGCAAACGGAGTTTTTCCAGAGCTGGGTAGAGGTCGAGATCGACAATCGTATCGAACGTGTTTGGCTAAAACCGCAGGCGGAGAATGTTTTTACATTCAACTCGGCGGCAAAGCCGAAGATTGTCAATTTCGATTACGAAAGCTCACTGCTCAAGGAAATGACGTTCGAAAAATCGGTTGACGATCTGCTCTTTCAGATGCGACAGGACAAAGATGTGCTCGGACGCCGCTGGGCAATGGAGGAGCTTGAGAAAAAAGCTGTCAATGAAGCTGACAAAACGCGTATCGTTCCGGCTCTGATCGTCTCGGCTGAAAAAGATCCGTTTTGGCGAATTCGCAGAGCGGCGGTTTCGGTGATCGCTAACATCTACTCGCCCGATCCGGCTCGCGGACAAAAGCGTCCGGCGGCAAAACTCGACGCCCAGGTTGAACAGGCAATGATCGGGCTGACCAAAGATTCGCAAAGTTTGATCCGTATCGACGCAATAAAGCTCCTCGGTGAAACAAAAGACCCTAAATATGCCGACCGCTACATCGCGGCTTTGACCGATCAAAGTTATGGCGTTATCGACGACGCCGCGGCCGCTCTGGCCGAAACCAAGGATGCACGGGCATTTGATGCGCTTATGAAATTGACGGCAACTCCGTCATGGAAAGGACGCATTCAGGACGCCGGGCTAAACGGTCTGGCCACTTTGGGTGATAAGCGCAGTTTTGATGTCGGCTTCAAAATGGCGACCGATAAAAGCCTGCCATTAAACGTCCGAACGTCGGCACTTGCAGTTGTCGGAGCCGCCGGAAAGGGCGATCCTCGTGCTTATCCGCTGATCTTCGATCAGTTTAAGAAGGCGCTTGCTTCGAATAACCAAAGAAACATCATAAACAGTATCCAAGCGATCATAAATATTGCCGACCCGCGTGGGCAGGAGGCCTTTGATATGCTCAAGGTCAAATTTAAAGATCAGCCGGGAGCTATGGCTGCGATCGCTCAGTTTGAAGCCCAGTTCAAGGCGGCGATCACCAAATAGAAGGCGTTTGAGAAATGGGAGTCGTGAGATCGGTATTTGACTAGCGACTCTCAACTCTCTAAAATGTAAACTATTGGGAGTGGTGAGTTATTGCGACTTGCGGCCACGTAAAATAAACTGCTAAACAGCAAGAGTTTTACTCTAAGGTTTTACGGAAACTCTGTGCTGATCTGGCACAGAGTTTTTTGATTTATGACTGCGTTTCTCGATCTATTAAAAGAAAAGATCATCGTCTTTGACGGTGCGATGGGGACTTATCTCCAGGCGTTGAATCTGTCGCTTGACGATTGGGGCGGGCCGAATTTCGAGAATTGTTCCGAGAATCTGCTTTATACACGCCCCGATGCGATCGAGGCGGTTCACACGTCGTTTTTGGATGTCGGCTGCGACGTGATCGAAACCAATAGCTTTGGCGGCAGCGAGGTTGTGCTGGTTGAATTTGGTATTGCCGACAAAACATACGACGTCAATCTCAAAGCCGCGCAGCTTGCCGTCGAGATCGCACGCGATTATTCGACGCCGGACAAGCCGCGATTTGTCGCGGGTTCGATAGGGCCGGGCACGAAACTGCCGACGCTCGGACATATCAGCTATCGCGATCTGAAAGACGCATATCGCGAACAG
>JAYVER010000171.1:0-12486 GCA_043748725.1 Chloracidobacterium sp.
GAATTTATTTTCGGGTCTTTTTCTTTTTTTGGTGGAAGCGGCATACGATTGAGAGTGTCTTGTCTTATTCAACAGGACAACTTGGGATGACGCTAGGCGGAGAGGTAGGGCGGCGGAGCCTTCTATCACGGGATAGAAGGGCTCCGTTCACACTAAAACCATCTTATTTACTGCCCTTTGCCATCATTCACAGCACGCTGACCGCTTCCCTGTCTATAAACGCTTCCGTTATGTTTGCATTTGATTTTCTTATGGGGCATAATAACATATAGTTAGCTTTCACTATCTAATCTAGGGTCACAATTTGAATCGTTTGCTTAATCAGAATTTCTGATTTTTCAGGAATTCGGCTTGTGTTGGAGATATTTTATTAATAGGTGAGCAATTCACCGTCTCCTCAGGTTTCCCTACAAAAAAATATAATAGTTGGAGTTTTAATTTGAAAGATTTTACAAAGATTCTCTTCTTTTCGGTATGCGTTACGTTTGCTGCCGTATGTTTTACGAGTTCCACATCGGCACAGGGCCGCGATAGGGTGATTAAATCCACCGGCAGCCAGCCGACAAATTTGCCGCCCGCAACAGTTAGGCCGCAGACCGAAAAAACCCAGTCTTTACCCGTCGCCCACCCCGCACTCACAAATAAGATCATTGTCGTTAACCCTGAAAGCAATACGGAGCCGCTTGTTAAGCGAACCGTATCGTCTGTCGCGGCCAATGCTCCGAGCGGAATGGCGGCCGGCAAAACCACATACGGTATGTCGACGAGCGTCCGGCTCGATCAGGCGATCAAGTCGCGATACGGCATCCGTTATCGTTACGGCTCGACGGGCCCGAACACTTATGATTGTTCAGGATTTGTCTGGAGCGCGTTTCAAGAGGCAGGCATAACTTTCACGCGTGCGAGTGTCCGCAGTCTTTGGGCACAGTCGGAGCCAGTCCAGGGCGATGATCGTTTCAAATTCGGAACGCTCGTTTTCCTGAACGGCCTCGGCCACATGGGGATCGTCGCCGACGAAAATGGTTTTTATCACGCTTCGTCCAGCAAGGGCATCACCTACTCGCCGTTCAAAGGTTACTGGTCAGACCGCATCGTCGGTTTTCGTCGGTTAAAGCCCGAAACAGTTACGGCACCCAAGATCACGCCGATCACCACCGATATCCATTAAATAACAAGGTATTGAAATACAATGGCCCGGAGTTCAAATGAGAACGCCGGGCCATTTTTGTGATCGTAATTTTCCTCGACTAAACTATAAAGCCCGGTCGGACGTGTTGATCGGTGCATTCGTAAACAACCGCGATCTTATCGATGGCAACATACGCAACCTTTTCATCTTCGTCTCTCAGATAGAGGACCCCGGTCTTAACATCGATCACGTCTCCGCGAAAGGCAGCGTTGGTGCCGCATGTTACGTCGATCTTTTTACCCAAAAGTTGTTTTAATAATTCTTCCATAAGCTTTTCAACGAAATTATATCAAATGCGGCCTTTCTTTGCCGCAGCACGACCCGACAAAACCCATTGGCTAGGCGTTGATCGTGCGCCATTATCCGCTGATGAGATTATTTGTTTCCGTTGGGAATAGGCCAAAGTCGCGGCGATCACAGCAATGTCTCGGGTCGCCTGGTCGATCTCCGCGGGTTTATTGCGTTCGTTGAAATTGGCGATAAAACCAGTGTCAAGATTTCCGGCGATGAATTCCTCATCCTCCATGATCTCGCGGAAAAACGGCAGCGTCGTCTTGATGCCGCCGACCTCATATTCCATCAACGCCCGACGCATGCGGTCGATCGCCTCAGCGCGGTTGCGACCGTGAACTGCGAGTTTCGAGATCATGGGGTCGTAATAGATCGAAACTTCCGCTCCATCATAAACACCGCCGTCATCGCGGACACCAGGGCCGTGCGGCAGCCGCAGCCGCGTAATCGTTCCGGGCGAAGGCAGGAAATTATTTTCAGGATCTTCGGCATAGACACGGCACTCGATTGCGTGGCCGCGAAGTGTAATATCGTCCTGTGTGAATGACAGTTTTTCGCCCCACGCAACGTTGATTTGTTCGCGGACAAGATCAATGCCGGTAACCAGTTCGGTCACGGGATGCTCGACTTGGAGCCGCGTATTCATTTCGAGAAAATAAAATGATCTGTCGAGATCGGAAACCAAAAATTCGACCGTCCCTGCACCGACGTAGTTGACCGCCCTCGCGACCTTGACGGCACAAGCACCCATTTCCGCACGCAGCTCGGCCGAATTTATCGGCGACGGAGCTTCTTCGATCACCTTTTGGTGGCGACGTTGGATCGAGCATTCGCGTTCGCTGAGATGGACATGATTACCATGCTTGTCGGAAAAAATTTGTATTTCGATATGACGCGGCCGGACAATCGCTTTTTCGACATAAACGGCATCATCACCGAAACTCGCCAATGCTTCAGACTGAGACGCCTCAAGTGCCGATTTTAACTCGGTTTCATCCGCCACGAGCCGCATCCCCTTTCCGCCGCCGCCGGCCGAGGCCTTGAGCATGACCGGATAACCAAATCTCGCGGCAGTTTCCCGGGCGTCTTCAAGTGACCGTAGCGGCTCGGTAGTGCCGGGGACGACCGGCACACCAGCCTCGATCGCGATCTTGCGGGCCGACATTTTGCCCCCCATCCCTTCCATCACCTCGGGTGGCGGACCGATAAATGTAATTAGTGCTTTAGTTACTTCACGAACAAACCCCGCATTCTCTGACAAAAATCCGTAGCCCGGATGGATCGCCTCGGCTCCGGCGTGTTTCGCGACTTCAATGATCTTTTCCGATCGCAGGTAGCTCTCATTCGACGGCGGCGGCCCTATATTATAAGCCTCATCGGCCATACGGACGTGCAAAGCATCTTTATCCGCATCGGAATAGACCGCGACCGTGCCGATTTTCATATCACGGCAGGCACGTATCACGCGACAAGCGATCTCACCTCGGTTTGCGATTAAAATCTTCTTAAACATATTTGTAGAGCAATCAGCAGTCAGCAATCGGCATTCAGTTAGCGTTCACTTCTGACCTTGCCAATTAGAGATGCCAACATTCGTTTAACTTCAAGAAGCTTGGATTCCAAATGGCTGTATGCCTCTCCGTCCAGCATTTCCAAATCCCTCGCGAGCAACAAATGATATTCAACTTCACTTGCCGAGCCAAAGGCGATTTGAAGGAATCTGGAGAAATCCGCGTTAGAATTCTTACCACAACCCTCGGCAATATTTGCCGGAATTGAGGATGACGCTCGTCTTATTTGGCTCGTGAGGCCATACAATTCTTCTTTCGGAAATTGTTTTGTCGCTTTGTAGATCGCGAGCGTAAGTTCGTGAGCCTTATGCCAAACATTTAAACTCCTGAAATCCTTCATCTTTTCCAGTAAAGCCTCGAATACTGACTGCTGATTGCTGAATGCCGATTGCTATTCCACTATCGAATTTCCCTGATTTCGCTGGTCATAACGGACACCGACTTTTGCTCCGGGAGCATATTTTACGGGCTCGTTTCGCTGTTCAACGGTCAAAATATCCGACGATTCAAAATCGACGCCGTTTAGCGTATATGTATAGAAAACGATCTCCTCGCCCGCAAGATTTACTTCGCTGTCGAGGATCACGCCATCGGTTATGCGGCCACTCGCAAGCAACAAACTCCGCCGAGCGTGCGGGTTCGGTTTTTTCCTACGCAAAAGTGTATCTATTATTCCCATCTTCAATCCATGATCAGCGCCGGTTTGCCGTATTTTTGACGAAGTTTATTAACTGCCGAGAACACTATTGGCCGTCTAATGATCGCCGCTTCGAGCGGCCGTTTGCCAGGAATATCGATCATTATTAGGCCGAGCAGGATGGTTAGTATTCCTTGTCCCGGAATGCCGGGCAGCGACAGGATAATTCCGAACAGTATCAAAAAGAGTCCGGCAATGTTCTTCGCGATCACCGCTCCCCAACGAACGAGCCACGGGCTATTGGGCAGAAAATCGCGTTCGTAATGCGAACTGAAATAATTGGCCGGGATCTTAATCATTACGATCGCGATGGATACAAAGCTGATGAAAAATGACGCGATAAATAGTCCGCCGCCGAGCAAAATCTTGCTAAGATCCATCGGGACCAAAAGTACGCTAAACCATTCCGTCATTTGGCGAATTAACTCCTTCGATCCGGCGAAACTCACTCCTAATGAATCTCATACGCTGGATCATCGTCCACAGCGATCCGACCGCCAGCACCCACAAAACCTGCGGCATCCGGTTAAATAGAAAAAAATCCGAGTTCCAATCCCACGTTGAAAGAGCACCGATTATTAGTAAGACGATACGCTCTGGCCGCTGGAGAAATCCAACGTTTGCTTTGACCCCGAGTGCCTCGGATCTCGCCGTCGTATAGCTAACCATAACGGAAGAGATCATTCCAATACCGGCGAGAATTACATTGGGTACCGAGTGCTGCGGCAAACTGCGGGCATAAAAAATAATGATACCGAGAAAAGCTACCATATCCGAGAGCCGATCGAGGGACGAATCGAGGAAACTGCCGTATTTGGTTACGTTCCCGGTCAGGCGTGCAACGTTGCCGTCGAGCATGTCGAATAAATTTGCGATTATGAGGACGACACCGGCCCAGAAAAATTCGCCAAAGCCAAAAAGCACCGCGCAGCCGATGTTGATCACAACGCCGGTCGTTGTCAGGATGTTAGGTGCTATGCCTAGCGACGCCAAACCGCGTACCATCGAATTGATGATCCGCATTGCTCCTTGTCCAATACTTGCACCTAAACCGAGCATTCAGCATTCAGCATTCAGCATTCAGCACTCAGCATGAGCATTCAGATCTTCCTGACTGCTGAGTGCTGACTGCTGACTGCTGACTGCTACTCCTTATCATGTATCGTCGTCAGCCGGCTAATCTCAAAATTTCGCCACCCGTTCGGCGTTTTCACCTTAATTTCGTCACCCTCTTCTTTTCCCATTAACGCCTGTCCGATAGGCGAGACCGTTGAGATGAGGCCATTGTCGGGGTCGCTTTCCTCTGAAGTTACGAGTCGATATTTGATCTTCTCGTCTTTTTCTACGTCATATAAAACTACGTTCGAACCATATGCAGCTCTGTCCGTTGGGATCTTTGAAAGGTCTATCGAATCGACTTCCATCAACCTTTGCTGTAATTGGCTGATTCGGGCCTGCACCATCGATTGGCGCTCCTTGGCAGCCTTATACTCGGCGTTTTCTTTTAGATCGCCAAATTCGCGGGCATGCTGGATGTGTTTTGGCAAGTCAAAATGCAGCTCATGTTCGAGGGCTTCCAGTTCCGCCTTAAGTTTTTTCTTTATATGTTCCATAAGATCATCCCTGAAGCGTCACCAGCCACTTGTCCTCACCTCGTACATCGAGTCGTCGCTCATCTTTGATTCTTTCTGAGCCGCAAACGAGATGCCAATGTCGCGGGCCGTACGTACAAGCTGGCCGTCGATCGGAACCGTCTTGATGTTTGCGCACGCCTCCGATAGCGGAACCGTAACGATAGTTCCCGCTTGAAGTGCGACCATTTTTCCCGTTTCGCCACTTGCCAATGCTCTAACGGCGCACGCTCCGAAATTGGTACCCAGCATCCTGTCAAACGCATTAGGGCTGCCGCCGCGTTGTAGATGACCAAGTACAACGCATCGGGCTTCCTTTCCAGTCAAGGCCTGGACATGCCGCCGAATGTGTTCGCCGACACCGCCGAGCCTCATCTCGTCCTTATCCTGATAAATTTCGGTTTTTCCTAACTCCATCGCGCCTTCGGCGACAACGATATTCGTAAATCGCGAACCGCTATGCTCGCGAGCCCTAACCTTTCGGACTATGGAGTCAAATGAAAACGGTATTTCCGGTATAAGTATGACATCGGCACTCCCGGCGAGTCCGGCGTGAAGGGCGATCCACCCCGTATTACGCCCCATCACCTCAAGGATCATCACCCGGTCATGCGAAGCGGCCGTCGTATGAAGCCGGTCGAGAGCCTCGGTCGCGATATCGATCGCCGTCATAAATCCGAATGTCAATTCGGTCGCGGCCAGATCGTTGTCGATCGTTTTCGGAACGCCGATCACCGGAAATCCGCGTTTGTGAAACTGCTCGGCGATACCCAATGTGCCTTCGCCGCCTATCGCTATCAACGCCTCAATGCCGAGAATATCAAGATTTGCGAGTGCCTCGCCTATCGGCATTGCGGAAAACGTCGCTTTCCCATCCACCATTCGCACGAAACTGCCGCGATTTCGCGTCCCCAACATCGTGCCACCACGTGGCAAAATGCCGCTGACGCTTTTTGTCGTCAATTTAACTGTGTGCGTCTCGCCAAGGATGCCTTCGAAGCTGTCTTCGATGCCGACGCAGCTCATTCCAAATTCGCCAACTGCCGTTCTCACCACGGCCCGTATAGCCGCATTTAACCCCGGTGCGTCACCGCCGCCCGTCAGAATACCGATCTGTTTGTACATAAAAAAGAGTCCGTGAAATAAAACTATATTTTACTTCACGGACTCGCAAATAAGAAAGCGGGTGTTATTTATGGGTAATGTCCTAATTTGTGTTGCTACGCCTAACGCCTGAATTACGCCGAGCCGTAAATCAGCTTCGGCTTAAATGAATTGTTACGCCGCAGCCAGCTTGAGTTTGCCAACACGCTTTAGGATTTGCAAAAATCTTTTTCCATAAGAGTTATTCTGTAATCTACTCCGGTAAATCAAGCATACTTTTTACTGTGGAAATCCGATACGCCGCATCAGGTCGGTGAAACGTGGGTCGTCGCGCAAAGAATCAAACTGTGGTTCGACTTTCAGCCAGATCAGAAGAGCAGACCGGTCTTGAAATGCCTTGTCCAACCACGCGAAGGTCTGGTCTTTATCACCCAGACCGGCATAGACGACGGCGAACAAATATGGACTGACGTAATGCTGCTTTGACACTTCGCTCAACTCGGCAAGAGCCTTGTTTGCCTTATCGCGTTCGCCCGCCAGCGCGTAGGCGTGTCCGAGCGCAGCGATGAGTTGCGGGTTGCGTTCCGCTTGAATCATTCCTTTTTGAAATGTTTCAATCGCTTGCGCGTACATTTTCTTTTGCTCGTAGGCTTGCCCAAGACAAAAGTAGGTAGGGGGGTAATGCGGTTCTAAGTTAATCGTCTTCTCCAGTTGCTCTATCGCTTCGTCGTCTTGACCCGCAAGGTAAAAGGTAGCGCCGGCAACCCAGTTGTACAAAGGCGAAAGTGGGTCGAGTTCCAGAGCGCGTTTCCTCTCCGCCTTCGCTTCGTCGAACCGTCCCATTATCTCAAAATAGTCACCGTATAAGTGATGCGCCACTGCGAAATTGGGATTGAGAGTTTGAGCGCGTTTGAATTCTTTTTCGGCTTCAGCCCAGTCCCAATCGTAATATAGTCTGACCGCGCCCATTGCGACGTGCGCTTCGGCTAGCGTGTCGTCAATCGCCAACGCTTTTGCGGCGTAAGCCCTGGCTTTGGGAAAAGCCTCGTTCGGCGGCAGATAGTTGTTGCCTAACACGCCGTAAGAGCCGGACAGCCCTTGGTAAGCCAGCGCATAGTTCTGGTCTTTTTCAGTGCCTGATTGTAGTATTCGATGCTCTTTTGCAAATCTTCCTGCGTGTGCTTGTTAAAAACGTACAGACCTTTAAGATAAAGCTGATAAGCTTCGACGTTATCCGTGTAGCGTTTGGCAAATTGGCGCTCATCCGTGCCCGTCAACTTCAAACGCAAATTGGTCGCAACTTCCTGCGCGATTTCGCTCTGAACCGCCAAAACATCCGCGAATTTGCGAACATACTGCTCGCCCCAAATATGATGATTGTCCTGCGTATCGTCCAGCGAGACGTTGATAATAAGTTGGTCGCCGATTTGTTTGACGCTTCCGGTCAACACGGCTTGCACGTTCAATTCGTTGCCGACTCTTTGCGCGTCCTGTTCTTTGCCTTTGTAACGAAAAACGGAACTGCCTGACATCACCTTCAAGCCTGAAAGTTGCGACAAGCGGTTGATCAAACTCTCGCCGATACCGTCGGATAAATACTCTGCATTCGGGTCTTGCGCAGCGTTTGTGAAAGGCAAGACGGCAATCGAAGTTTTTTCGTCTTTACCGAGCGGAATTTTCTTCTCATTCAAATAATAATAAGAAATTCCGGCGGCACAGATTAAAAGAACGATCAAAGCCGCTATCGAAATCGCCTTGCGCCGTTTGATTTGAACTGTAAAGTTTTCGCCCGCGGCGGTTGGCTTTTTCTCAAAATCTTCGGTGTGAGCGACGAGATGTCTTGTTTCTTTTTCGTCGTTCGGGCTGGTTGATCTATTCAGCTTTTCTTCAAACGCCAGATTCTCTTTCAATTCCCGCAGATCGGCGAGCAAGCCTTTCATCGTTTGATAACGCTCGTCCTTGTTTTTGCGGAGCATCTTGGCAACGATTCGCTGCAATTCACTCGGAACATCAGACTCAAAACGTGAAAGTGGCGGCGGCTCCTTATTTATCAGATTGGCGAAGGCTTCGGGCATCGAATCGCCCGTAAACGGCACGCGTCCCGCAATCATTTCATACATCAAAATGCCGAAACTGAAAATATCAGTACGTTCGTCAACCTGTTCGGCTCGTGCCTGCTCGGGCGACATATACGCGATAGTTCCCAAAATGACGCCTTTCGCCGTGTTGTTTTGTTTGGCGGTTTCGTCTTCCAAACCGATTAGCGATCTGTTTTTCTGCTCAATGAGTTTTGCCAAACCGAAGTCCAGAATTTTTACATAACCGTCAGGTCTGACCATTATGTTTTCCGGTTTGATGTCGCGGTGGACGATGTGGGCTCCGTGTGCGGCGGTTAGCGCGCCCGCGGTTTGAATTGCAATGTCCAAAGCCTCCGATAAATTCATTGGCGATTCCCTGATGATTTCGCGCAAGGTTTTGCCGTCGATAAACTCGCTGACGATGTAACGCGCGTCGCGGCTCTCGCCGATCTCGTGAATTACCAGAATGTTCGGATGATTCAAGCCTGACGCGGCTTTTGCCTCCTGGACAAACCGCCCGAGATTTGTTTCGTCGCGGCTAAATTCCCACTTGAGAATTTTTATCGCTACACGGCGGTCAAGTTTTGTATCGTTTGCGAGATAAACTTCGCCCATTCCGCCCGTACCGAGGGTTTTGATGATTTTGTAATGACCGAAGTTTTTGCTGACTTGCAGTTTTTCCTTGTTTTCGAAAATCGCCTCCGCAACTTCGCCAATGGCTGGCTGCTCCAAAAAAACGGAGGCATCATCGGAGTTTGCAAGCAGCGATTCGACTTCGCGGCGAACGGCCTCATCGCCGTTGCAGTTTTCATCGACGAAGCGCAGACGTTCATCCGGCGGGTATTCAAGCGCCGCGACGAATAATTCTTTCGCTTTTTGCCATTGGTCGGTAATCATGAGTTCTATTTGCGAAGTTCACGATACAGCCAGACTTTTGCCATGCTCCAATCGCCGGCGACGGTGGCGCGTGAAACGTGTAGTGCCTCGGCAGTCTCCTCCAAACTCAAACCGCTAAAATATCTGAGTTCGACAACGCGGGCCTGTTGCTCGTCACGTCTGGCAAGTTTGTTCAACGCTTCATCCAACGCAATCAAATCGACGCCTTTTTCTTTTGTGGCGACCAGCATTGCTTCTTCCAAAGGAACTTTTATATCATCACCGCCACGTTTTTTTCGGTGGGCTGCTTTCGCGTAATCAACCAAAATTCGCCGCATCGCTTGTGCCGCAATAGCAAAGAAATGCGTCCGGCTTTCCCAATTTACATTTCGTTGATCAATCAATTTCAGATACGCCTCGTGAATCAGCGCGGTGGTTTGCAGCGTATGGCCCTGCCGCTCTTTTCGCAAATAACGCGCGGCTTGTCGGTGCAGTTCGTCATAGACAAGCGGCATCAGTTTGTCGAGCGCATCTTGCTTGCCGTCGCTCCATTCACGCAGCATTTGTGTGATTTCTGATGTTTTCGATTCGGGCCGTTTCACTGCCAAGTATTATAGCCCTAAAAATTCGGGAAATAATTTTTATAAAAGTTTTTTAGACGAATTTGTTTCGTCTGTCGCGGTAACTAGTGGAGGCTAAAAAAGCCTTTTAATAAATCAAAAGAAAAAAGGAGACGAAAATGAACACAAAATACACAAAACAAACTTTTGTCATCGTATTGGCGATGATGCTCACTCTGGCAATCGTGCCGACAATAGCTTTCGGTCAGGACAACGCCGATAATCAATCAATCGCCTCGCCCCAGGACGAGCAAGACAACGATTTGGCAGGCGTTTGGCAAACAGTAGTCACGTTTCGTGATTGTAAAACGGGTTTACCAGTTGGTGGATTTCAAGCATTGAGGACGTTTATACAAGGCGGAACGATGTCCGAAACCAACCCTTCCTTTCCATCGAGCGGTCATGGCATTTGGAGACGAACTTCGGGCCGGCGATACACCGTCGCCCTTGCGTTTTATGTCTATGAGCAGAACGGAGATTTTGCTGGAAATGCCAAGATCAAAGAGTATATAAGACTCGGTCGTGATTCTAATTCATACACAAGCGACTCCACGTTTGAATTCTTCAACCCGAACGGCATTGTGATCGATTCTGGCTGTTCTACCGAAACGGCGAGCCGTTTTACATTCTAGGCAAGGCAAGCGTGAGTTAGACGTTTTGAGTTTGAACAAAACTTTTCTACCTCTAACTCACGCTATGCAAATCCACTATTATCTGCTACCCGCGAAAACCGCCGCCATATCGACGAGCTTTGTAGCCTGTGCCATTGATTCTATTGCTTTTAATATCTGCGGGTCCGATTCGAGCAGTACCTGAACGCCGGCTTCGGTTGAATAGTTAGCTGTCGCTAGCTCTTCGCGGAGCCGTGTTTTCGCATATTCGCTCTGGCTGGCGACGATTTCGGCGGTTAGGCCGTTTTCCTTATCGGCGGTCGCGAAAGAACGAAATGCTTCAAAAACACGGTCGCTGATGCCGAATTCATTTGACTGCAAAGTCTGTCGAAAATTCTGCTTTTCGACTTTGAAGTTTTCGAGTCCCGCGATCTTGCCGGCGACGAGTTGGCGAATGAAAAAGAATGAGGCCTCGCTGATCCGACCGCGTGCCGCCGACGGCGTGGCGGCGGTAATAACAACATCCGGCTCGATGCCGCGGCCGCCAAAAAGAACACGTCCGTTAGCGGCTGTTACGGGGCTGCCCGCCGGTTTGGGTTTGACGTCAAGCGGTGATGCATCCGGCTGGTCTTCGCCGTGCGTGTAGTAATCGTAGATCGAGCCGCTGGAATAATCACGCTGTAACGAGCGTCCAAAGGGAGTGTAGTAACGGGCCGTCGTGAGCGTCAGGCCGGTCCCATAAGGGAGACGAAAAACACGCTGTACCAGACCTTTGCCAAAACTGTCGCTGCCCACTATCAGACCGCGGTCATAATCCTGTATAGCACCGGCCACGATCTCAGACGCCGACGCCGAGCCGCTGTTTATCATTACCACCAGCGGAAAGTCCTCAACGCCGCCGCCCGTTGCGCGAAGCTCGCGGGCCGGGCCGGTCTTTGAGCCTTTGACGGAAACAACCGTTTGACCGCCGGGTACAAATTTACTGACAACAGCGATGGCTTGTTCCAGAATACCGCCGGGATTGCCTCGGAGATCGAGGATCAGGCTTTTCATGCCGTGTTTTTTGAGGTCGGCGATCGCGATCGACAGTTCTTCGGCGGTCGTCTGCTGAAAGCCGCCGGTCAATCCGACATAACCGATCGCATTTGGCAGCATGAAATAGTTGCGGATCGACGGCAGTGGGACGCCGCCGCGGACGATCTCAAAATCGAACGGGTTTTGTGTGCCAACACGTTCGATCTGAACCCTCACGTTTGTACCACGCTCGCCGCGAACATTTTTTGAAACCTCGGCGCTCGTCCAGTCTTTTGCGTCCTTGCCTTCGACGGTCAAAAACCGGTCGCCATAGCGAAGACCGGCTTTATCGGCCGGTGTGTTTGGAACCACCGACTGAACATAAACACCATTTTTATGCTGAAGAATAGAGACGCCAATCCCGTAAAACTGCGAAGATTGCTCTTCGTCCAGCTTGCGAAGTTCGGCGCGAGTAAAAAACGAAGAATGCGGGTCGAGCGTCCAGAGCATCGCCTGCATCGAGCTGTCAGTTATCTTTTCGTGATCGACCTTGCCGACATAGCTGGCATCGATGACATCGAGAGCTTCCTTGTAATCGGCAGTTATGCGTTCGCTGGTAACCCCGGACTCTGCGGATGTTCGCGATGGCAGCCTGCCGAACAAACCGCCAATAGCAGTGGCAATAGCGATCAACACAACCGAAATAATTGCAAAATATTTATTCATAAAGGCACTCGATCTACGACAATATCAATATATCATAGACGCGATTCATTGAACCTCAGATGGCTGTGATCGATTGGC
>JAYVER010000172.1:0-12449 GCA_043748725.1 Chloracidobacterium sp.
TCTCTGTTCTTCTCGAACTGGGGCAAGAGTATTGATAGCGGACCTATAGAATCCGGACGGTGGTATTGTGTTGTTGCTACCACCAATTCAAATTCCAGCTCCCTGTATGTGGATGGAGTCCTCATAAAAACGGCAAGTCTCAAGATTAACACCCCGGCTAATACGCAGTTTTATAGCGGACGCATTCCCGGGGAGCGTGGCGAAACCCGTAGGCTGAAAGGAGCTGTGGATGAGATAGAGATCTACAACCGGGCGCTGTCGGCCGAAGAAATTCAAACTCTCTTTTTGGCTTACAAGCCTAACGACCAGTAGCTGCAATTTCAGAATATCCACAGAGATTTATTACAATGGTGTTATGAAACACACTATTACATTGATCCCAGGCGACGGTATCGGGCCTGAGATCGTCGCGGCGACGGTTCGCGTGATCGAGGCGACGGGCATCGATATTGAATGGGAAACGCAGATATTGGGTGCTCAGGCGCTCGAAAAATATGGCGACACGCTGCCCGAAGCATCGATCGAAGCTATGCGTCGGAACAAGGTGTCGCTAAAAGGCCCCATTATGACGCCGGTCGGCAAAGGCTTTACGTCAGTAAACGTGGGTTTGCGCCGCGCTCTTGACCTCTACGCAAATGTTAGGCCGGTAAAGGCATTGCCGAACGTCGAATGCCGCTACCCCGGACTTGATCTGGTCATCGTTCGTGAAAACACGGAGGGTTTGTATTCAGGTATCGAACACTTCGTTATTCCCGGTGTAGTTGAAAGCCTCAGGATAATCACCGAAAAGGCCTCGACGCGGATCGCTAAATATGCCTTCCAATACGCCCGCGACAATGGCCGCAAAAAAGTGACGGCGGTCCACAAAGCCAACATTATGAAGCTTTCGGACGGCCTTTTCCTCGAATGTTTCTATGCGGTCGCAAAAGATTATCCTGAGATCGAGGCTGACGATAAGATCATCGACAACTGCTGTATGCAGCTAGTTATGCGTCCCGAGCAGTTTGACGTGCTCGTGATGGAAAATCTCTTCGGCGACATCGTTTCCGACCTCTGCGCGGGGTTGATCGGTGGATTAGGACTTGCTCCGGGTGCTAATATCGGCGAGCTCGGCGCGGTCTTTGAGGCCGTCCACGGCTCGGCGCCGGACATCGCCGGTCAGGGCATCGCCAACCCGACCGCTTTGATGCTCTCGGCCATCCAGATGCTGCGTTACATCGGCGAACGTGACGCCGCTGAACGCTTTGAAACAGCGCTGTTTGCGGTTTTTGAGGATGGGCAGCACATTACAAAAGATCTCGGCGGGAATGCCAAAACCAACGAATTTGCACGTGCGATCGAAGATAAGATAAAGGCCACGACCTTCACCACGGCCTGACAGAAAGCGGCTCAATTTTTATAAATTGGGCCGCTTTTTCCCTTTCGATCTTGGATTTGGGCAGTGTTCTCCCTACCGGAGATTGGCGCCGTGGTTTCAGGATTCAGTCGACCGAAATGCGTTCCCCGACCACGGTTCCAGGAACTTCAAAGAGAAAGTGACCTGACGGATCATAAAAAGCCAGCCTGAAAGAACCACTCTGGGTGGTGCCATTATTTCCAACCACAACAGTCTCACTCAAGTTGATCGTGCCCATGAAGATTCCACCTGAATTATAATTCCACACTCGATGAGCGAGCCGGAATATATAGTGTTCCTCTTTCCATGCCCCGAGGCAGACATTCCCCAGTCTCGGATCGACGTTCGGGTTGTGGACTTCAGTTCCGCCATCATTCCAGATCTGGAAAGCCTCCTGAATAGTCTGATTTCCTACCAGGAAACGGATGTGCCAGAGTCCAACGATGGACGACCTTTCGTCCTCATTCGTGGCGGTCGATGTGTTCTCGGCCGAAGATTGAGATATCAGCGACTGGCTTTGGATGGAGGCCGCGGCCGCAGCCATTGAGCCGAACGAACCGCCGCATTGCGCTCTCGCGGTTGCGCTCAGTGCGGCCATTAACACTAATAAAAAACTAACGATGATCCCGTTTCTGTTAAGTGAATGAACAGTTATTTTTCTCATTTATTTTTCTCCTTTTAAGACTTTTAACCCTAACGTATTGACCTTGAACAAATCTCCCAGTGGTCTCTCGCTAAATTAACGCATCCCCAGTGCTCGGGCCACATTGCTTTGCCGTAATACGGATCGACTCCCGGCTTACCGAGGTCGTCAGCCGAATTCTCAATGGCAGCCCGCACTTGAGCCGAGTTTCCGTGGCTGCCGTTCAGATCAATGATTTGCAAACAATTGAACTGAGGACGTAACTACCTTTACGGCAACAGCAAGTCGGCGTTAGATGCCGCCAGCCTTTTATAATCGGCCACTCTGGTAATGAGTGATTGAAGCCCGCCGCCGGCCGGGTCTGTCGGATCCTGATTAGAGCTATATACCCTGGCTCTAAACTGGATCCTCCTTAAAGTGTTGTCGTCCACAACGGAAAACAAGTACGTAGACCGGACAGTAAGGGCCAGAGTTATATCCGGCTTCGGAGCGTCGGCGGTGGCCGGTGCGGGCGCATAACTTCCTTAAATAAACGTCACTACCAGACGAGTGTGATCATCATTTTTTTCAACATGTTTAATTTCTCCTTGTCTAACGTTGATAAAATCCAAGTTCCCAAAGGCGGGGGCGTTTTGTTCACCCCCAGGCCGATCTTTACCTGACAGGGAACCCGAGGCAAAACCCTCGGATCAGATCAATGTGCTACTCTTGTCAGCACGACAAACCCTAACCAAAAATCCTGTGTTATAAGGAAATACGACTATAATCGGAGTATTGGTTTGCTAAGAAGGTTGTAATACTGCTTTTTCATTTCTTTCTTCTCCTTCGCTCCAAAATAACGTAGCAACCCGCCTAGGAGCCAAATTTCAAAACTTAAACCCGTTTTGGCCCTGCGACCCACGGTACGGCCGATTGCCGCATCTCGTTTGTTAGGATAGCGAGTGCTGCAGCAGTGTCACCTTGTGATGCGTAAGGCTCTACATCCGACCCTACGAGAACGTTTGCTTCAGGACTCGTTGCCGTGAGCAGCTGCACGTATGCTTGGGCCGCATACCAAGTCGGCAGGCCATTGGCGACAAGAGCCCGGAATGCGTCGAGTACCGATTGAAAATTTGGATCGCCGATGGCATTGCCGTTGGCGTCTACAGGTTGTAGAAATATAGGTCTCGTTCCCGAGGCGATATCGGTATGGATCCACAATGGATTGAGTGTGGAGACTTTGATCGCTAATCCGGACGCGTCAAGAATTCTACGTAAGGCGTTGGCGTAGGACAACAATGCGCGCTTGCCCGCTGTATAGTTGTGGCCATAAGTAATACCTAGATCACCCCCACCATCAATGTAAGCCTGGAACGAGGTAGTGAACAAGATCCGAGCGTAGCCACTAGCGGAACGTGCAGCTAACGCCTGCAATAATGCAGTGGTCACAGCCACGTGCCCGCCGTAGAGTGTCGCCAGTCCGGTTTGAATACCGGCAAAATAGATATTTGGATCAACGGGAATCACACCACCAACAACTGAGCGACCCGCATTATTCACCAGAATGTCGATACCGCCGGCACCCTGCGCTTCCGGACGGCCCAGTACGGCCGCAACAAATCCCTGAATGGATGCCGGATTCACGAGATCCAAATTCACTAATGGAAACGGGTGTCCGCGGTAGGCTGCAGGTGTTCTCGATGTTCCAATTACCTGCACACCTAGTGCGTGGAGTGCCAGACCCACGGCCAGACCGATGCCACGCGATGCTCCGGTGATGACAGCGACCTTGCCTGCGAGATGGATCTCAGGTACATACGTGGGTTTTGGATAATACTTGGGTGCCAGTCGCACCTCAAAGGGTGGCGGCGTGGCCGCTTGAGCATGGCTTTCACTTAATGACTGGGCATGGGCTTCACTTAACATTGCCGGAGCAACAACTGCACCACTGGTCAGCGCAGCCAAGAAACTACGCCTACTTTCCATATGACCATTCTTCTTCATTTTCATTTCTTCCTCCATATTTTCCGAATATCTTTCTCGCAATCCGCGATCCGGGCCTTTATAGCTTCGCTGGGCATGTCATTAAGCATGTCATTAATAGGTCTTTGTCCGGGATCCCATGGCCGTTTGTTTCGTGCCGATCGGATCGTGCCGGCGGTCACTGTAGCGACTCACGATCAATCGACATAAGCCTTTGAAGCTTCTCCGATTTTCGCGCGTGTGCGTTTTTCATCTGTTCACCGACAAGACTGGCGTTGCTTGGGGTGGCGCATGTGGCACTGTTGTTGACGCCCAGGTCGATGATCGAAACGCAATGACCCACGAGTACGTTGTCTCGCGTGTTCGTGTCGAAAAGAACGTCTGCTAGCGATGCGGTAAATAGCGAGATGTTGTTGCCCTGCAAACGGTTCGAACTCACCAAGTTCTCAGGGAGAGACCCTTGGGTGAGTATCATCGCGACAGCACCGTATCCGTCGATCTTGTTTTCTCCCACGAGTCCGTTGCCCACCAATCCGTACAAGGAAATCCCGCTAGTAAACTGCGAGTTGTGGATTGTTATGTGATTTTTCTCGATGACCGGACTTATGGTGCCCTCGGAAAAGTCTCCTCCCGTTACCGCTATTCCATCCGCAAACGGGCTCTCACAGATCACGGTGTTGCGGCTAACTTGGTAAGCTGCCGTATGGTCGCCAGCAATAAAGATGCCTGCACCAGCCATGTCAGGGCCGAGCGAATTGTTATCTATTAACACGGAGCCTCGGCTGCGGATAGCCAAGATCCCGACACCCTGGACATCGTGGTCACTCGGCCCGAGATTGATGATATTGCCGGTAATTTCGCTGTCGGCTGCAACTGCATCAAGCTGAATTCCGGTCGCAAATTGAGCAGTCAAATTCTCGATGACGTTATCGGCAACGCGTACTTTCCCGGTGATGGCGTGCTGCGGGTCACGGTTACCAAACACGTCGATGCCGTCTCCGAAGGTAAAGCCGATGCCCGTCAGAATCGGAATTACGCCGTTAATTCGGTTTCCAACGATCTCCGTGCCTGTAGAGGCAGTGATTCGGATCGCCTGACTGAGAGGGCTTTCGAAGTCGATTCCCTCGATTCTGCTCTTGACCGGAAAAGGACTGCGAAAGGGGGCAAAACCCCCGTTGACGGTTGTCATATGCGAACCGACTCGTTCTCCGACAACATTGACATCGGTCGTGAATAACACCCTGCGACCGGGAAGGGGGTCGGGCGTGCCGAAATTGAACGGAGTTGGCACTCCGGCAGCATTGGTCGCCTTAAGAACTACAGTGCCACCCAGATTTACTGCGGCCTGGACACGTTGCACGTCACCGGGGAACGCTCCCGTGGGATAGACGATCGAGATGACAGGGACCGCACCGCGAGTTTCGGATGCCTGGATCAGGCCAATACCCGCAATCACCAGAACACCCACCGCGATAAAAGCGACGTTCTTAACCCTTTTCATCTTTGAAGTTCGTTTTGTGATACTGTCTCTCATTTCTTTTGTCTCCTTTTGCAAAATGCGCGGCAGAAACGCCTGTTTGCCTCGATCCCAACTTTCTATTTATTTGGCGGTCATTTACCTTTACCGTTCGCAAGAGGCAGATCGCCGATAAATCCTTTATAACGTCCAGCATTATAGTCATACGCGTAACCGCAGATCTGGCCCATATCGTTGTTTCCATTGATCGCCGAGTAGGCTGGATTCAAATAAACCAGATACGGATATCCGTAAATCGTTAGCATTTCGGATTCTGTGCCGTCCGGATCATCGAAGAGCCCTACAAGATCATTACCGTTGTTTATCGCTAGAGGGAACGTCGAGGCAGCAGCCGGAAAATTGAATTCCGTAAAAATATTCTTGTCTAGCCTAAAACCTCGATAAGGGCCGGAGGGATCGCTCCAGCCAAAACCCGCGATTACGCCAGGGTCGTTTATCCCGCTGGCCGATGACTGCGTTCCGTAGGGTGTATCTATTCTTTGAAATTGGCCGTGTCGTAAGAGGAAACCGTGAGTTACGGGTTGAAAATTATCATAGGTGCCGACGACATCACCGGCTGAATTTATGCCGGTTGCTATAGTGTCGCTCGAACCTGGAAAATCGATCCGGGACCATACGCCGTCTTTGTATAAAAACCCGTGAGGGTTTCCACTGCCATCATAGAAATAACCAACTATCGCACCAGCTTCGTTGATTTTCTGCGGGAACGTCCGCGGGGCTCCCGGATAGTCAAGAGTCGAATATTGAGAGCCTCTGAGGACGAATCCATGTCGCCTCCCGCTAGAGGTATAATATCCTACTGCCCATCCGCGGTTGTTGATCCCGAATACGGAGGTAAAAGTCGCGCCGGGAAATTCCACAAAGATCTCGTTAAAATAGACGTGTCCGGTACATGGAGGAGTAGCCTCGCTTATTGAATGGAAGAAACTGTATTGGCCATTGACGGACCGCGATCTACCGCGAGTAAAGAAATCGAGAAAGGCGGCGTCGGTAACATGATAAGTTCGAGAGCCGATCTGGATCGGCGTGATGCTTGGATCGAAAAACGCGAGCGGATCGCTGTCTTCCAAAAAGTCTCCCCCCAGGACAGTAGAACTGTCACATCGGACAGACGTATCACCGGCAAACTCCCACCCCGGGGCGAGGTTGCCGGTAAATGGGTCGTCCATCCACTCGGCAACCTCGTGGCTCAATACGTATGTGTCGGGCACGTGCTGACCGTAAAACTCTACATTAGCTGGCTGGTAAGTGGTTACGATGTATGTCCTTAGGTTGCCATCGTAATCGACGCTATGGTATCCCCAAGAATTAAATGGCGAGACTTTGCCTGTCGCAAAGACCGGCAGTGATTGGGGACTAATATTAGAATTGTGGAGTAACGTGAGTACCTGATCATTCAAATAGTTGTCCTCGACGACGGGAAATATTTGGCTGGTCGCCGGGTCTGTCAGATAACCAAACTTACCGACCGGCACGATGATCGTCTGGACGGGAATCACATTTGGCGCGCCGAGCAGCACATGATAGTTACTTGCGCTGTCAGAAATGGAATCCCAAAAATTCGCCCGCTGAAATGCGTCGCCGTATTGAGTGTTACCGACATTGGTTCCGCCTATCACGTAGTTATGATTTTGAAATATGGGCGAGTTTACCATCCCCTGCACCGACGTCTGTCCGTCAATAAGGTCAGTGCTTGCGTCGAATACATTGCCATCGGCAAAGACAAACCGTAGAGGAACGATAACGGTCGGGATCACCGTTGTCTGTGAACCTCTTTTCGGATCGGTTCCGACCATGTAGTAATTATACTCAAGGCCGTGATACGTAAAGCTGCCCGACCAATAGGGAATCGTGTTGATAGAGGCCGTATTCTTCAGCTGTTGGGCGAGATCGGCGTTCTGTCGCATTGTCTGTGACTTACCATCTCCTAACTGGCCAGGCGCCATTTTGTCGCCAATGGCATCTTGTTCCGCCCCAAAGATCAGGTTCTTCGGACCGCGAGGCTCACGCGACGGCTGGGTCACTCGGTTTTGAGCTTGTGGCTGGATCTTGGGAAAGACCGAAGCCCGTAGGTTCAGTTGCGCCAATGCGGTTTCGCAAAAAGTTAACAGTGATAATGCCACTAATAAGTTTGTAATCCTGTTCTTCGTTTCCATCGTTTTCTCCTTTTTCATTGGGATAGGTACAGATAAAAGCGCCTCGAAAATCATCGACTGTCGCCGGATTTTGGTTTATAATCGCGCTATTAAGATACGGGGAGTATTTTTACCAAAGTACACGAGTAAAGTCCTTCGGATTTTCGGAAAATATTCGGAAAAGATTTGGAAACGACAAACGGCAATAAAAACAGGGCTTCTACGAACGGTTACCGGTACGCTTTTGATGATTTTGAGATCGATCCGGCGAACCGCACTTGCTTGCGCGGCGGCGAGGTCGTGCCGCTGACCGGAAAGGTCTTCGACGTTCTGCTCGTTTTTGCCGAGAATCCGGGCCGCTTGCTTGAAAAAGACGAATTGATCGAAAAGGTCTGGCACGACGATTTTGTCGAAGAAGGCAATCTCGCCCGCAATGTTTCAACGCTCCGAAAGGCCCTTGGCGATGTTGGAAAGGAAAATAAATACATAATTACGGTTCAGGGACACGGCTACAGATTCGTAGCGGATGTCGCGGAATTAAAAAATGGCAGTTATCCGGCGGTCGTCGAGGAAACAGGGCTGCCCCGGCAAATAGAAAAAATTCCGACGCCGCCTGGCTCACGGCGTTTTTCGAGGAAATGGCTTTGGGTGTTTCCGCTGGCGGTGTTATTGATCGCCGCCGCGTGGATCGGCAAAGAGCGTTTCTTTACACCGGCCAGCCGAATCAGATCCCTTGCCGTCTTGCCGCTCAAATCTCTCGACACGAGCGAAAATTATCTGGGAGTAGGAATAGCGGATGCAGTTATCCGTAGGATTAGTCAGACTGGACAGATGATCGTAAGGCCAACGAGCGCTGTTCTCCATTATCGTAACGAGGACACTGATGCTTTGGCCGCCGCCCGGCAATTAAGCACAGACGCGGTTCTCGAAGGAACCGTTCAGTATGCAGGGGACCGCCTGCGCGTGAGCGTTAATCTACTGCGTACTAGTGACGGCACCTCGCTCTGGGCAGATAGTTTTGACATGCGTGCGGGAGACGTCTTCATGATCCAGGACACGGTAGCGAAGCAGGTTGCCACTCGATTACAGCTTCAAATTGATCCGGCGCAACAGACCGGACTGAATAAACAGTACACATCATCCCCAATCGCTTATGACTTTTATGTAAAAGGCATTTACAACCTCGATCAACGTGGCAACCGTAAGAATGCTAAACCACAGATGGTGGAGACCTTTGACCTTTTCAAAAAGGCGATCGAAGTCGACCCGAACTACGCATTGGCAAGTGCCCAACTCGCGTACGCCTATAGTTGGACAGCCTCCTTTATCGAGCCTACGGAACCCAAGTGGGCCGAACTTGCGAAGCAGGAGATCAAGCGGTCGCAAGATATTGATCCGCAGCTCGCCGAATCTCACGTCGCTAATGCTTTACTGCTATGGAGTGCCCATGAAGGTTTTCAAAATGAAGCGGCTGTTCGCGAGTTGCTTCTGGCACAGCAACTCAATCCGAACACTGGTCACGCCGATTTGGCAGCCATATACGGACACATGGGACTCGAGGATCTGGCATCGCGTGAATTACAGCGTGCACTGGATATCGACCCGACGAGCCAGACCAATAACGATCTGACCCTTATCTTGTATGACCTCGCCGGTCGGACCGATGAATATCTTACCTTATCTCAGAAACTCGATCCGGAAAAATCTGTCCCGACGAGGTTTCTTATGCGCAAAGGCCAATTCGAAGATGCGCAAACGAGAATCGACGGTTTTCTTAAGAAGTACCCGGACGAGCCCGACCTCTTATTGCAAAAATCGTTGCTTCTTGCTTTAAGAGGCGACTTTAGCTCAGCCGAAGCGGCAATTCCGGGCATCGTAGCCAAGCTTGAGCCCAATCACCCCTACCGTCATCACAACACTTACGACATCGCCTGCGTCTACGCACTCGCCGGCAAGAGCGACGAAGCCGTCAAATGGTTAAAAGAAACCGCCGCGACGGGCTTTCCCAACTATCCTCTTTTCGAACGCGATCCTTATTTAGATCGCATTAGGCAGGCACCCGAATTCAACCAATTCATGGCCGATCAGAAAGCTCAATGGGAAAAATATAAGCAGGAGTTTGGCGAGAACTGAGTTTAGCGGAACGGTGTCGTCAGAAGCATCAAAATAATTAGAAGGATAAAATACGGGATCAGAATGGCGGCTCCGGGGTAGTCTTTGGCGACTCGCTGGCCGAAGAAAAGGGCGGTAATCGAGGCCGCGCCGATGATCGATGCATAAAATATCAACAGCAGTGAACCGGTGGCGACGAAATAGATCAACCCCGTAATGCTCAGAAATCCTGTCGCTAGTTCCATCACAGTTATCGTCGCCAGCATCGGGGAAACCGTTTTAGCGAAGATCGTTTTGGAAAAATGGCCGGTGAGCCATGTCAAGTTGCCCTTCCAATCGAACACCTTATCAAGACCCGACTGGATGAATAGAATACTCACCAGCAACGCGGCAAAGAGAGCGGGGAGATTTTTTATCAGGTCTTCGAGGTGCATTTCACAAGGAGGGTGCTCGACAAATCCGTCTATCGGTGAGATTCGGCGTAGTCACGTAAAGCGCTATTCACAAGCCGATGAAACTCGCTGCCATGCTGCTGAAACCACTCCAGCACATCGCTATCCACGTTCAGCAAAACGGAGGATTTACCTTCAGGCATTCGAAGAGTAGCACGCTCAAAGAAACCGTCGTCGGCCTCCGGAATATCAGACGTGTCAATTTCATCATCCGTCATTGCCGCCAATCGTTCCCAATTGGTTCTGGATATATTTGATGAATTTTTCCCGTTCATTTTTCCGAGCTCTTCTCAATGAGATAATTCGAATTGTATCACCATTTCTCTCTGTAAAAACCACTGAGACGATAAAATTTCTTAAGAAACCATATCCGATAAATCTGGTTTCGCCGTAGTCGTGACGAATGTCTGGTTCGGTCAAAACTGGAGCTTCGAAAATTTCCCAGGCATCGAAGAAATCCAATTCGTGTTTGCGGATATTCTCTTTATTTTTCTCCTCATCCCAATCGAAGTTCATCGCTTCTTCGCCATTATTGTCTCTATCTCGTCCGGGTCCTTCGGCACTTTGCCGGTCAGGTTATGGTTGCCGTCCATTGTGACCAGCACGTCGTCCTCAATACGGATGCCGATACCGCGATATTTAGCCGGAGCGGACTTGTCGTCGGGCGGGATATATAAACCCGGCTCGACGGTCAGCACCATGCCCGGCGCGAACGGACGCGACTTTTTCGCCGTCTGATCGGTAAAGTAACGCCCTGCATCATGTACGTCGAGGCCGAGGTAGTGGCCGACGCCGTGCATGTAGTATTTCAGGTATGCCTTTTTCTTAATGAGATCTTTTGTCTTGCCTTTGAGCAGACCGATGCTCTTCATGCCTTCGGTAAGCAATTCGATCGAGAGTTCCTGACGGGCCTTAATCGTATTGCCTGTTTTTGTGTAGTCGATACATTGCTGCTGGACGTCGAGCACGACGTCGTAAACTTCACGCTGTGGCTTGGTATATTTGCCATTTATCGGAAACGTGCGGGTGATGTCCGATGCATAGCCTTCGTACTCGGCACCGGCGTCGATCAGGATCAGATCGCCGTCTTTGAGCGGCATGTTGTTTTCGACGTAGTGCAGGATTGTGGCGTTATCGCCGCCACCGATGATCGAATTGTATGCCACGCCGCTAGCCCCTTTGTCACGCATGTAGGCTTCCATAAGGGATTCGACCTGGCCTTCGTTCATGCCGGGCTTGACCTTTTTCATCGCCAACACGTGAGCCTCGCCTGCAATATCGGCGGCCTTTTGCATGAGGGCGACCTCTTTGTCAGATTTGTGCAGCCGCATCTCGCCGGTGATGAGCGTCGGGTCCTTGATCGTGTGCGGCGGATATGCGGTCTTCAAACGGCGTTGACGCTGGTTTGAGAGATACTTGAGGATCTGCTGGTCGAGAGCTTTATCGACCGAAAAGCGGTAATACAGCACATCGTGCCCGTCGAGCATTTTTGCCAGATCGCCTGCAAATTTATCTATCGAAAACGCCTTGTCCGCACCAAAATTCTTAACCGCACCTTCAACTCCCTGACGGCGGCCGTACCATGTTTCCATTAGCGGATCGCGCGGCCGGACATACAGCGTGAACGGCTTTTTCGAGGACGGATCGATGACCGCAATGGCGTCAGGCTCGGGAAATGCGGTCAGGTAGATGAAATCGGGATCCTGATGAAATTTGAACTCAGTATCGTAGCTCCGCGTAGCTTCGTGGGTGGCCGGGATGATCGCGATCGAATTCTCATCCATCGCTTCGATAAAATTCTTTAAATGTGTGCGCATAATGCAAAAGAGTTTAACGCAAATCGTTCAAAAAGTCAGAACAACCTATGCTAGCGTGTGGTTCTAAAGACGATTGCTGATATAATTCCGAAAAATTCCAAACATAAAGGAGACAAAACGATGAAACGACTAATTTGCCTTGCAACAATGGTTCTTTTGGCTTCGGCGACCGCATTTGCCGATATAGCGCGGCCTGAGCCGACCAAAGCTCCGAAACCAAATACCTCAAAATCCATCGAAACCGGCATGACCATACGGCTCGACAGCGATGCAAAACAAGCCCGGTTGATCATCCCAAAATCGCAGATCAAAGAACTTCGCGCTGAGCTCGAAAAGCTCGATGACGGTTCGGATAACACTGCGGCGGTCACGGCGCCAGGCACTTTTTCACGAAC
>JAYVER010000173.1:0-12438 GCA_043748725.1 Chloracidobacterium sp.
CAATAATAATTGCGGCTGTCGAAGAAATTTTGCTTGATCTCGAAACCGCTCTCGGCAGCGAGATCGGCAATCATTTTCAGGCTGTATTTTTGCGAGATCTCCATAAACACGGCTTCCCACTGATCGAACTCGAAAGTGCGATTGAGAGCCTCAATGCGCACCGTCTGCGGTTCCCGGCTGATCAGAAATGAGCGGGCAGACGATTCGACCGGGCGATAGTTGGCGTAATGCACAAATTTCCCTATATCAAAATTTGCGCCTAGTTCGCGATTGATTCGTCTCAGCAGATTCAGATTAAATTTCGCCGTCACGCCGGCCACATCGTCATAGGCCCCGACGATCACATGCGGATCTTTTTGCAGGTCAAAGCCAATAAAAAGCAGGTCATCAGGGTTCATAACCGCTCTCAGATGCCGGAAAAAATCGAGAGCCTGAACGCGGCTGAAATTGCCTATATTCGACCCCAAAAAGAGTAGAACCTTTCGCCGCCCGCCGCCGTTTTTGAGCGAATGCAGTATTTTCAGGTAATCACCATTTAGTGCATCAATTTTAAGCGCAGGGAATTCGGCGGTGAATTTTGCCGTCAAAAAGTCCAACGCTTCCTGCGAAATATCGATCGGCGAATAAGAAATATCAGCATTTTGCTTTAGAAAATGATCGACCAGAACAGCGGTTTTAGTGCCATCGCCCGCACCTAATTCGATCAGATCGAACGCGTTGTCACCATTGGCAAACGCGCGAAAGATGGCTCTCGTCTGCGTCGAAAATATCTCATTTTCGCAGCCGGTCAGGTAATATTCCGGCAGCTTCATAATCTCCTGAAAAAGCCGCGAGCCTTCGTCGTCATAAAAATATTTTGACGAGAGAGCTTTCGGCGTAGAAGACAGCCCGATCAGGACATCTTCGGCAAATTGGGTAAGTTCAGGCGTTGTCGAGCTTTGCATATTAATTTTGGCCAGAGATTTACACAGATCAGCACGGATTAAATCAAAGAGAGAAACTCATATCTGCGTTTATCTGTGTAATCTGTGGCAAATTTCTTATTTTGCCAATCTTATTCCCGTAAATTGCCATCGCAAATGCGGGTGGAAAAAATTCCTATATGTTGCACGGCTGTGGCCCGGCGGGGTAATGACCGAAGCTCCGCGCAAAACCATCTGGTTTATCATGAATTTACCGTTGTATTCGCCGACGGCGCCAGCGGCTTTTGAGAATCCGGGGTACGGTAAATATGCGCTGTTGGTCCACTCCCAACGCTTGCCCCAATCGAATTTTTCGTTTGCCGCTTCCCATTCAAATTCAGTTGGCAGACGGCAGCCTTTCCATTCGGCAAATGCGGCAGCTTCATAATATGACACATGACAGACTGGAGCATCGGGCGGCAGTTTTCGAAGCCCGCCAAACGTGAAATGAAACCACTCGCCGTCTTTTTTGTGCCAGTAGAGCGGTGATTCTACTGCGTTTTGATTTATCCAGTCCCAACCCTCTGAATGCCAGAAACGAAAATCGGAGTAGCCGCCGGCTTCGATAAATTCTACGAATCCGGCGTTCGTAACGAGCCTGTCGGCAATCGTGAAGTCGTGAAGATACACCATGTGCCGCGTAAGCTCATTGTCAAAACAAAACCCGTCGCCAACGAAACCGATCTCGTGAATGCCGCCCGTCTTTTCGATAAAACCGGCGCTTTCGGATTCAGCATTTTCTTCCGGAGCAAATCCGTCGCGATAGGCGGGGAAGAGCGGATTGGTGCTGAACGTATATTTGAGATCGGTAAGAAAAAGCTCCTGATGCTGCTGCTCGTGATTGAGGCCGAGCGTGATAAGGTCAATTAATTGCGGATCGCGGATTGCGGATTGCGGATTTCCGTTGTCGGCAGCCTCGTTGAGGAGCGAAAGCATGTGTTCGTCGACGTATTTACGGTAGGCAAAGACCTGTTTGACAGTAGGGCGGCTAAACGCTCCGCGGCTGTCTCTTGCGGTTCTCTGCCCGACCGAGTTGTAGTAGCTGTTAAAAAGAAAGCCGAATTCTTCGTCGAAAACCTTGTAATCGGGCGCATACTTTTTGAGGATCATCTCCTCAAAAAACCACGTCGTGTGAGCGATGTTCCATTTTGGAGGCGAAACATCGACTACCGGCTGCGGGATATAGTCTTCGATCTCGAGTGGCTCGCAAAGGTTTTCAGTATATGATCGCACCGCAGTGTAAAACGCGCGCAGATCGTTCGAAGGACGGGTCTGTTGGCTGGCTTGCATTAACTTAATTAAACCAAATAAAGCGGCAAAGGTGAAGGTTTTATTTCCTATGTTCGATCTTTAAAAGCGCTTCTTTGCAAATTTCGGCGAGATAATTGTCCGCGGAATTCAGCTTAGAGCGAAGCAGTGGGACAGACGATGCATCGCCAATCGCACCCAGCGCGAAGGCCGCTTCGCGATGTGTATCATCAGCTTCTTTAATATTTTGCAAAACTTTGGCGAGGATTCCATTCGCGGTCTGAAAGGCGGGCAAATGATCGATCGCGGCGTCAGTCAACCCCGCCGACCGCGAAAAACCATGCTTATATTTGTCGGGAAGAAAATTCTCCGGCGTTGTTGTGGTCCGTTCGTGCATTTGAATCGCTTCGGCGATGAGGCCGATCGCGTGGGCCGACGAGCGACGCAGAAATTCGTTGTCTTCATTCGGCTTTGCACGAAAAATCGCACTCAAAGGAGCAACCGCTGAGATATCACCGATCTTGCCGAGAGCCTCAGCAACGGCGGCTTGCACCGAGCGGCTTTTGTCTTTCTCAAGCGCTCGGATCAAAGGAGCGGTGGACGAAGCGTCGCCGACCTCACCGATAGCGAACGCTGCTTCGCCCCGAACAAACTCCGCTTTGTCATTGAGCAACGGCGTTAGTAATCGCGCGGCTTCATCTTTCGGGAGAAATATAACGGCGTTTGCAGCCGTTGCCCGAACGATTTCGTCAGGGTCGCTCAAGGCCGGAATGGCTAATCTCGACGACGCCTCGCTATGGAGATTTTTGATCTGGAAAAGCGTGTTGTGTTTGGTCTCACTATTGGTCGAGGCCATGCCCGAACGAAGAGATTCTAGATCCTGTGCTTCGGAATTGCCCACGAAACAAACGAGAGATACAAAAAAAGAAACCCAATAGAGCGCAATCCGGGTTTCGCGAAATCCGCTCCTCTTCTTCTCTTCTCCCATTTCCCTCATCCTCTTCACATTGTCCGTTGCGCATTGTGCCGCAGCATTCGTTCCCATTCGGTAACCTGACGGGCGCGGCGATTTTCGTGAGTGTTCGCGAGCGATGCGATCACGTCATCCTTGGTTGAGTTGTCGATTAATCTGCGGGAAAGGGAAAGGTCAGATGAGTAATTGTGTGTCGTTACAGTATCGGATTCGTTAAGTTTTTTGATTTCGCGGGCAACATCCGCATTGATTCGGTTGACCATCTTCTTGCCTCCAAATTTTCAGGGCAGACGGTCGAACCGCGGGTCTCATGATCTCAAGTTTCGAAACGTCTGCAAAACTGGTGTTTTTATCATTAAGTTCTTCGTCTCGTAATACTCGCAAGTCTCAAAGATTTTGTAAGAATATCACAATAAATCTAGTGGTACAACAAAAAATCTAGTATAATCAAAATCATTATGGATTTAGAGCGACAGCACATTGTTGACGAACTCGATCATCGGATTGCCGTCCAACTAGACATTCGAACGTTCGAGAAAATCGAAGAAACGCTCCAGAACTTCGCACTTTTTTCGTTGATGCGTGACTCTGAAGAAGACATGGAATTAAGCTTGGACGAAGCAAAGTCTTATTACGCGGAATTGGAAAAACGACACCATTAATGTAAAAATTGTCTTGCATCGGAGAGAGATTTATATATTCTTTCTGTAATTCGATATAACTGCTCAAAAATGAAACTAATTCATTACAATCTCGCCCTTATATAGCCGCTCGTTGGATCGCATCCTGCGACGCGGCAAGCCTACATTCAATCACTATTAAAAATCGAAAAGTGGATAGACTGAGGTTTATTCGCTAAACTTACTATTTTCTAGTAGTGAGTCGAGAATCGGTAGCGACATCGTTTCTTGCGACTCTCGACTTGTGACTCAAGACGAATTTGTATGGACGAGAAATATTTCGCAAAAAAGATAGAGCAGAAATGGCAGCAGAAGTGGGCTATGAGCGGCGCGTTTGAGGCTGAGGCCGAGGTATGCGACGGCAGCGAGCGGCCGAAGTTTTACCAGCTCGAGATGCTGCCGTATCCGTCGGGGAACCTACATATGGGGCACGTGCGCAATTACTCCGCCGGCGATGCAATGGCCTGGTACAAGCGTTTGAAAGGGTTTAACGTGCTGCACCCGATCGGATGGGATTCGTTTGGCCAGCCGGCCGAGGATGCGGCGGTTAAACGCGGGGTCAATCCCCGAACATGGACCGAGGAAAATATTATTGCAATGCGGGGGCAATTGCAGCGCCTCGGTGTCAGCTACGACTGGCGGCGACAGATGTACGCGCACCGGCCCGAATATTACAAATTCGACCAGTGGTTTTTCCTGAAAATGTACGAAATGGGTCTCGCCTACAAACGCATGACGCAGGTAAATTGGTGTTCGCATGACCAGGCGACGCTGTCGAACGAGCAGGCGAGCGGCGGCATCTGCTGGCGTTGCGGCAATCCGGTTACGAAAAAGGATTTGGAGCAATGGTTTCTGAAAACGACGGCTTACACCGATCAACTGCTCGACGACATGGCCGAGATCGAGACCGGTTGGCCGCAGAATGTTATCAAGCGGCAGACGGATTGGATCGGGCGTTCGGAGGGGGCGTTCGTTGATTTTGAGGTGCGTGCTTCGGGTGAAACGCTGTTCTACTGCCCGATAGTGGACGGTTTTACGAGCAAGAGCGACCACGGCGAGGCCCGCCTTCGCGTTTTTACAACGCGCATTGACACGATCTACGGAGCGAATTCCATCGTATTGGCGGCGGAGCATCCGGTGATCCAGGCGAATATCGACAATTTCTCCGAGGAAGTAGCGAGCAAGATCGCCTACATCCGTGTTGAGAATGCTAAGCCTGTTGATCACGAAGTTGAGATCGAAAAGGACGGCATAGATACCGGCTTGAAGGCCGTGAATCCATTTAGCGGCGAGGAGTTGCCGGTCTGGGTCGGCAACTACGTAATGATGGAATACGGCACCGGAGCGGTGATGAGCGTTCCGGCCCACGACGAACGCGATTTCGAATTTGCGAAGAAATTCGGGCTCGACATTAAAACCGTTATTCAGCCACAGATTTACACGGATGAAAACGGATCTGAAAAAAAATCCGCAATCCGCAATCCGCAATCCGCAATCGAATCGGCATTCACCGAGTATGGAATTCTTGTAAATTCCGCCGTATGGTCGGGCCAGACTTCTGAAGACGCAAAGAAGGCGATGGGTCTGTACGCCGAAGAGCATGGCTTTGGAGAGGCTGCGACGACGTATCGTTTGCGCGACTGGGGCATTTCGCGGCAGCGGTTTTGGGGAGCGCCGATACCGATAATTTATTGTGATGACTGCGGGATGGTCCCGGAGAAATATGAGAATTTGCCGGTCAAGCTGCCCGAAAATGCTCCGATAACCGGCACAGGCGAATCACCGCTTGCCAAGCTGCCTGAGTTTTATGAGACAACGTGTCCGCAATGCGAAGGCCCGGCAAAACGCGAGACTGATACGATGGATACATTTGTCGATTCGTCCTGGTACTTTTTTCGTTATACCGACGCGACGAATGAGGTTTTGCCGTTCGATCCCGAGATCGCGGCTTATTGGGCTCCCGTCGATCAATATATCGGCGGCGACGATCATGCCGTGATGCACCTGATATACGCGCGATTTTGGACCAAGGTGATGCGCGATCTGGGTTTGATCACGTTTGACGAGCCCTTTAAACGATTATTGACGCAGGGAATGGTCGTAGGCGAAACATTCTTCGACGATTCGACCGGGAAGCGTGTTTACCACTTGCCATCGGATGTAAAAGTCGAGCGCGACACTAAAGGCAAGATCACCCGTGCATCTGCGGCCGATGGAAAAACGCTCAAATACGGCATTGAGCGTATGTCGAAATCGAAAGGAAACGGCGTCGATCCTGACGAAATGATCGAGATCTACGGAGCCGACGCCGCGCGATTGTTTATCCTGTTTGCCGCACCGATCGAGAATGAACTTGTGTGGAACGAAGCGGGGATCGAAGGCGCGGTGCGTTTTCTTCAACGCGTCTGGCGGCTGGTGTACAAGTGGCAGTCGGCAGTCGGCAGCCAGCAGTCGGCGACTGTTTTGTCAGAACCACCTGCGGTAGCGGGTGGTTTTACGCCAAACGGCTCCCCTCCTTACAAAGGAGGGGTGGCTGCCGCTTCGGCAGACGGGGTGGTTCTATCTTCGCCGGATGACAATTCAGCCGACACCAAAGAACGAACCACCCCGCCCTTCAGGCACCCCTCCTTTTCCAAGGAGGGGAACTTTGAGCCGCCAGCCAACCCAGGCGGTTCAGACAGGAAACTGCGGCAAAAAACGCATCAAACGATCAAGCGTGTAACGGACAATTTCGAGAGCCTGCAATTTAACACACCGGTCGCGGCGTTGATGGAATTATCGAACGCGATAGGCGATCTCGGCGTTGAACCGGAAAACGCGAGCCGCGACGATATTTTTGCGGTGCGCGAGGCTTTGACCAGTCTGATCCTGATGTTGACGCCTTTTGCGCCGCATACGGCTGAGGAGCTTTTTGCGGTTGTCATTGGCAATGACGACGGCCTCCTGGCCAACGGAGCACTGTTCCCCGAATTCAGCGAGGAATTGGCAAAAGCCGACGAGATCGAGATTCCCGTTCAGATCAACGGCAAATTGCGGTCACGCATTATGGCTTCGCCCGAAACGGCAAATGACGAGCTTGAAAAGATGGCGTTGGCGGACGAAAAAGTCCGTGAATACACGGATGGCAAGGAGATCGTAAAGGTCGTTGTCGTACCCAAACGCCTTGTTAATATTGTCGTTAAATAGAAATCCGCGGAGAACTTCTCGGAGTTCCACAAAATGCAAGGGATGACTTTCCTACATTCTCCATTTTGCATTCTCAATTTTCCATTTATTTCTATTCCTGGCCCGTAAAATCTAAAGTCGTTAGTGTGTCCGTCACCTGTAAAACTCGCGGAGCAAAGCGAAATAGTCTTGAAAAAACGTTAAACGTGTAGGTTTGGTAGCTGAGTACATTGTCAAACTGGTAAAAGCCAAACGAACTGGTCGTCGTGATTCGCCTTATTCCGCTTGCGTCGGTAATCGAGACGGTTGCATTCCTCAAGCCGCGGCCGTCCGAGGTTAATACTCGTCCTGAAACGGTTACAGGTTGGGACGCCGCCGGAACGGTGAAGGTATTGGCCGCTCCCTGGTCGACCGAGGCCGGGCGTCCCAGGCTTGAACTGCCAGGGCTTGCCGTGAGAGCTGACGGAGCACCGATAATGATATTTGCGTTTGAGACCACGTGGTGCCGTTTCTGACAAAAATATAGGCCGCTCCCTGCGAAATATTGGCTCCGTTGTCGACCTGATAGGCGCCGACGACCGCCGTATTTACGGATAAGGCGGTACTTATTCCCAGCCCGTCAAATGCGGCGCCATCGGCCACGGTCAACTCGGCCTGCTGCGTCCACGCTGCCCCGCTCCTGACAAAGACATAGGCGGAGCCTTGATCTACGCTTGTGCCGACATTATGTTGAAAAGCTCCGACGAGGGCTGTGTCCCCGCTGATCGCCACCGCGATTCCAAATTTGTCACGATCTCTGCCATCAGCGGCCACAAGCTCGGCCTGCTGGGCCCAAAGCGTACCGCTTCGGACAAAAACATAGGCCGATCCCTGGAAAGTATTGGCCCCGACGTTGTGCTGAAATGCTCCGACTATCGCCGTGCCGCCGCTAAGAGCAACTTCGACCCCAAATTTGTCTGAGCTGCCACCGCCGGCCGCAACGAGCTTGGTTTGCTGCGTCCAGGCGGTCCCGTTTCTGACAAAAACGTAGGCGGAACCCTGAGATATGTTTGTTCCAATATCATCCTGGTCGGCCGCGGCAACCACGGTGTCGCCCTCAATTGCCACACTGACACCAAATTCGTCGAACGCCGCGCCATCCGCCGCGAAAATTTGTGCCTGTTGCGTCCAGGTCGTTCCGCTCCGTACGAAAATATACGTAGAACCCTGGCCCACATTCGCCCCGACATCGTCCCCGGCCGCACCAACAACCGCCGTGTCACCGCTGATCGCCACAGCGCTGCCAAAGAAGTCCTGCGCGATTCCGTCCGATGCGACGAGCCGAGCCTGTTGGCTCCACGTCGCTCCGTTCCGAACAAATATGTACGCAGAACCTTGGTCAAAGCCTGATCCAACGTCGTCGCCATCGGCTCCGACAATAGCCGTGTCACCGCTGATTGCTACGCTGACACCAAAATCGTCACTCACATCGTCACCTGCCGAGGTCGTGACCTGTGTCTGCTGAGTCCAAACTGTTCCGCCCCTGACAAAAATGTATGCTGAACCTTGATCAATGTTAGGACCCACGTCGTCGAAGCTTGCCCCCACGACCACTGTGTCGCCGCTGATCGCCACCCCGATCCCGAACTGGTCGCCGGCCGAACCATCCGAGGCAAGCAGTTGAGTCTGCTGAGTCCACGCGGTGCCGCTCCTGACAAAGACATATGCCGAACCCTGATTGCGAGCGCCGGTATCGCTCAGATTAACGCCGACAACGGCCGTATCGCCACTGATTGCGACACTCTGGCCAAACCGATCGTCGGCCGCGCCATTTGCCGCGACCAATTGGGCCTGCTGGCTCCAAAGCGTTCCGTTTCTTAAAAAAACATACGCCGCTCCTTGGTCGGGCATGCCACCGACATCGTGAAAAATAGTCCCGACAACCGCCGTGTCCCCGCTAATAGCGATGCTGATACCGAATACATCACCCCCCGCACCGTCCGACGCCACGAGCCGGGCTTGTTGACTCCAGGTCGTGCCGCTGCGGACAAAGACATACGCGGAACCCTGCTGTGAGTTCGATCCGACCGTATCGCTGGTGTTACCGGCAACGATCGTGTCTCCGCTTATCGCTACACTCGTGCCTAGCGACGTGCCAGTCTGGCGGGGTATCGCGAGGAGGCGGGCCTGCTGCGTCCAACTCGTTCCGTTTCTGACGTAGACGTAAGCCGAATTATCCTGGTTCGCTCCGACAACCGCCGTTTCCCCGCTAATGGCAACGCTGCTGCCAAATCGGTCGTTTATCCCGCCCGTGCCGGGTAACAGTTTGGCCTGCTGGGTCCACGAATTGCCACTTCTGACGAAAATATAGGCGGTCCCCCGACGGGTGATTACATTGAAATTATCAAATACAGAACCGACGATCACGGTATCACCGCTGATGCCGACGCTGACGCCGAATTGATCGGAGGCCACGCCGTTTGCCGCGACGAGCAGAGCCTGTTGTCGCCATGTCGTGCCGATCCGGGTGAATACATAGGCCGAGCCTTGGGCTATGTTGTTTCCAACACTATCATTGCTCGTTCCTACGATTGCCGTGTCGCCGCTGATCGCCACGCTGATGCCAAATTGGTCACCAGCCGCAGCCGGCGAAGCCTTTCGTTTTCCGGCCCAGTCGTTTTTCGTCGGTAACTCATCGGCCTGGCCGCCCTTTTTTCGGGCGCGTCTTACTGCTTCTCCCAGCGATTTGTAATCGCCCGATTGCCTTAATTGTTCGATTGCTTCTTGTCCGCGGGCCGTCACCACACCTTCGCTCTGTGCACGGAAATTGACTACAAATGAAAGGATAAATGCCGCCAATATGAATAAATTTTTCACTATTTTCCTCCAATCTAATGACAATTAAACGTTTTACTAAAATCATACCGCTAGGGCCAAACCTATTCAATCCCGACAAAATCGCCATTTGTCAGTGTATCCGTCACCTGTAAAACTCGCGGAGCAAAGCGAAATAGTCTTGAAAAAACGTTAAACGTGTAGATTTGGTCGCTGAGTACATTGTCAAACTGGTAAAAGCCGAATGAGCTGGTCGTAACGATTCGTCTGTTGCCGTTCGAATCCGCGATCGACACCGTGGCATTTCTCAAACTGCGGCCGTCTGACGTAAATACCCGTCCCGAAACAGAAACCATGCCATTGTCTGTTGTTGTCACTTCAGCGGTTGTCTTGGCCGCCTCCGCGTTGCCGACCGCATCGCGGGCGATCGAATAAAAGCCGTAGGTGTGGCCGGTCTGTCCGGTAAAAATGCCGTTTGGAAGTCTCGTATTGATAAGAAATGGCGTGAACGGTGTGCCGTTGTCAGACACAAAAACCGTATAGCTGGCAATGCCCGAGCCCACATCCGTACCCGCCCATGAGACTGGAAAACTTTTTGGGGACGTCGGCGGCAAAGGTTGAACGGAGCTTGTCGGTTTCGTGTTGTCGATCGTGTTTAGCCACTCCGGTGTGTTGATCGCCGCGTTAACGTCGAACACAATGCTTGCCATGTTTCTGACTTGCGTGCCTGTCAGTAAACCTTGTCTTGCTTTTACGGTAAAAAGAATTGTGCCCTGTCCTTCGGGCGAAGTATGGTTGGGCGGCAGAAATCCGGCTAGCGGGTCGTCGGGCGGAAGCCCGGTTACCGGGTCGAGCGTGTTAAAGCGCCAGGTGATAAGTCCGTTGGTGGAGTTAAAGTTTCCGTTGACACGGACAATGGCCTGTTTCGCTGGGCGCAGATCGACATCGGTCGTGAACTGGTTGACACCGGTGACCGGCGTGACAAGTTTGTCGCCGAATGAAATGGCGTTGAAACGGAACGTAGTTAGATCGAATACATTCGGATCGAGTTGGTCGTTGACGACGACATCCTGCGCGGGCAGTGACGCGGTATCTATATTCTCGAACGTGACAACGTATGGCAATGCAACATCGCCCGTGTAATAGTGTGCTGTGCCGATCTCGCCCGGACCCGATTTGTCATTTGGGTCGTTCGGCGTACGCGGGTCAGTCAGGCCGGAAGGGCCATAAGGCGGGGGAGGAGGGGGGACTCTCCGGGGGTTGCCGGGAATCGGAGTGAACGTATATGCGATGAGATCAAACAAATGGTGAGCCTGATTGGGGTCGACTACTTTGACGCTGATCGGGAGCGACAGCAATTCGTCCGTCCCAGTTGTCGCCGGGATTCTTGGCAAATTAAAGACGATGAATGTATTGCCGTCTTGTTGAACGGTTTGAACAGGCTGCTCAAATTTCGGATGTATAGATACAAAATCGGGAACCGTTACGGCAAGCGGCACATTCGTCAGATCAGTGTTGGTTCGATTCTTATATAAAACAAAGAAAGTGTATTCGTTTCCGATACGAATAATAGGGCGCGAAACGACCCTAATGTATAGGTCCGGACTACCGGAATTCTGAAGTCCACCGACGAGGACGAGTTGGAGTGTACGAATCCCGATGCAGCCGTTAGCGGCGACGGCTTGCACGGTGACGAGGTATGTGCCCGAATTTGTCGTCGTCGGCGTGCCCGAGATCGTGCCGTCCGGCGCAAGCGTCAATCCACTGGGTAAAATGTTATTCCCGAAATTTGGAGCCAAACCGAATATGTACGGAGCAGTACCACCTATCGCGGTGAGTTGTTGATTGTAGCTTTGACGGAAAATCGCCGTCGGCAGCGGTTGCGGGTTAATCTCAATCGCGGGACAATCGTTTGTTTGCACACCGATTTTGGCGACGAAGGCAGTGTATGACTGGCCGCCGGGCTTGGTTGATTGCGGCACGCCGGACGTGATGGGGATATCCGATGCGGTCGTATATCCGGTGACGTAGGCGTTGCCTGTCGTGTCGATCGCGATCGCCGTTCCGGTTGAGCCGCCGTTGCCGCCGCCGAAATATGTTGAGTAGGCCAACGCCGTTCCCGCCGGGTTCATTTTCAGAATATACGCATCGTTGTTGCGTGAGACCGGCTGCACGGCATTGACGGAATACGCCGCATTGAAACCCTCGCCGCCGATGACGTAAGCACTTCCGTCGCTGCCAACCGCCACGCCGCCTGCGCTCATACCGTTTCTACCGATACCGAGTGCGGTTGAGTAGATGAGCGCTGTTCCGGTTGGATTGAGTTTCGTCAAGAAGCTATTATTAAACTGACCGCAGCAAACCTCGCCGGCACCGTTGCGGAAAGCATTTGGCGTAAAAGGGAAGTTAGGAGTGCCTTCAAAATTTCCGGTCACGTAGGCGTTGCCCGTTGCATCGACGGCGATGCCCGTTCCGATCTCGTCATTGATCCCGCCAAGATAGGTCGAATAAACTAATGCCGTGCCGTTAGGGTTTAGCTTGGTCACGAAAGAATCGCGGCTCCCGCCCGGAAAGATTTGAAATGCGCCGCTTGTGA
>JAYVER010000174.1:0-4784 GCA_043748725.1 Chloracidobacterium sp.
GAGTGATATCTGAGAGCCAGCAAACCTTAGCCATGCATTCGGGACAAGCATCGATCGGCCGACGGTAGGTTTCGGCGAGTTGGTTTGTGCCGCTCATAACACACTCGTATTTGGTGCAGTGCCGCATAGAAAACATATGACCAGTCTCGTGAGCGGCAATTTTAAGTGTGCGGCGGAGGAATGTGTCGTAATTTGCGTTATTGGCGAGTCGATAGAGAGACCAGACGCCGACATGGTTTTCGAGACTAGCCTCGCCAAAGACATAGTTTACCGATTCGCCCGGATACAGATCGTCAGCCGTGAATGCAATTAAAGCGGCACCGTCCGACGGCAGGATAGGCTTCAAAACATCGTCGAGTATATAGCCGGTGCGTATCTGCGCGGTCTGGGTCAATTTACCGCGGCGACTGTCGCGTGCGTTCAGTGGCCGTTTGATAGTTTGAGCGGCCATCTTACTCACTGGCAGACCGTAAAATGCTTCAAGATACCCGGCGGCGATGTCGATGACCCTTTTTTGCTGCGGTGTGAATGTACCGAGCGGCAGGACGTAGATCTTGTTTCGCTCTTTAGTCGGTCGTGCCGGATCGCCGTCGAGATATTGGTCAAACGTCTGCCCCGGCTCATTGTGCGAGACCAACCAATCGTAAGGCTCGGGCTTGCCCATCGGCTTGAAAAATGGCTCGATCTTTTTCATCGCCGCCCGAAGATCTTGACGCTCTTTCTTAGCTTCGCGGGCCGCAGCCATATTCGACGCGGGCTTTTCTTCCGGCGTTGAACAAGCAAAAAATAATATCATGCCCCCGAAACACGCGAAAAGCACGAAAAAAGATCTCAGAATTCTGTTATTCATTTTCGTGTCTTTCGTGTATTTCGTGGGCAAATCCCTCTGTCGATCAATATTCAGCCAGCGATGCCAGATAGCTGTCGTAATTCCGCCGCATCTCGTCCATCGAATCGCCGCCGAATTTTTCACGCATCGAGTTTGCAAGCACGATAGCGAGCATTGCTTCGCCGATGACTCCGGCGGCGGGCACGGCGGTGATGTCAGAGCGTTCGAAGGCGGCGAGGTTTTCGGTCTTGGTGTCGATATCGACGGAATGGAGCGGTTTGCGAAGGGTAGAGATCGGCTTCATGTAGCCGCGAACGCGAAGCTCTTCGCCGTTAGTAATGCCGCCCTCGAGACCGCCGGCCCGATTCGTTCTTCGAACGAATCGTAGGGATGAGGGATGAGGGATGAGGGATGAATCGAGTTCGCCCTTACTGCGGGCGGGCTTCTGCACATCCGCACGCTCTGATTGCTGACTGCTGACTGCTGATTGCTCTTCGTAAAATATTTCATCATGAACTTCGGAGCCGCGGCGGCCGGCGTTTGCGACGCCTTCGCCGATCTCGACCGCCTTTATGGCGTGGATCGACATCACGGCACGGGCGATGCGGCCATCGAGCTTTTCGTCCCAAGACGTGTGCGAGCCGAGTCCGACCGGCAGACCTTTTGCGACGACTTCGAATATGCCGCCGAGGGTGTCGCCGTCGGTTTTGGCTTTGTCGATCAGTTTTATCATATCCTTTTGACTGAGTTCGTCGGCGCAATTGAGCGGAGAATCAGCCGGGATAGCAGCGATCTCGTCCCATGTTCTCAAAAGCGGTACGACCTGGACATGCCCCAGCTTGATAACGTGGCTTTTTATGTCGACGCCGAACGCCGAGAGAAGTTGTTTGGCGATGGCACCGCAGGCAACGCGGGCGGCGGTTTCTCGGGCAGATGCGCGTTCGAGTATGTCGCGGAGGTCGCGGGTTTGATATTTCTGACCGCCCGCAAGATCGGCGTGGCCCGGTCGAGGACGTGTTAAAGTTCGCGGATTTTTTGGTTCGGTTTCGAGTGCCTCCGACGACATTACATCCTGCCAATGGACGAAATCTTTGTTTTCGATTGTCAGAGCGATCGGCGAACCGAGCGTCTTGCCGTGCCTTATACCGGACAATATCTCGACCGTGTCGGTCTCGATCTTCATCCGCCCGCCGCGTCCATAACCCTGTTGACGCCGCCAAAGCTCGTGATTTATAGCATTGATATCGATGGTGAGCCCCGCCGGAACGCCCTCAACGATGGCGACGAGAGCCTTGCCGTGCGATTCGCCCGCTGTTGTGAATCTAAAAAACATATAGGTTATTTTACCGCAGAGACGCTGAGACGCAGGAGGAAATCAGAAAGACAATTTACAGGGGTAAAAAGGATAAACGGGATATTTAAAGGATAATTTTCCTTAACTCCTTCATCCATTTTATCCCTGTAAAATTTCTTCCTTCGCGTCTCCGCGTCTCTGCGGTTCAAATTTTCTCCGACGAAAGACGATCAACCCGATGCCCGTGATGATCAGCAATCCGCCTATCCCTGTCTGCGGCGGCAGGCGTTCGCCCAGAACTATCGCCCCGATTATTACCGCCAGCAGCGGCGTGACCAGCGAGATCATCATCGCTTTGGTCGATTCGATTTTACTCAAAAGCCAATAATAAAGCCAAAACGCCGCGACAGTGCCGAACACGCTCAAATATAGAACGCAGACGACGGCCCGCCACGTCCAATGAAACGTGAAGGGATTGCCTTCAGCGACAAGACTGTAAATGATTATCGCCGGGAGCCCGCAGATTATCTGGGCAAAGACGAGAGCCGCCGGATGCATGGCGCTTGCTTTTGCTTTTACAAGTATCGACGCCTGAGCGGCGGCATACGCACCGCCGATGATGCCGACACAGCCAAGAAAGGCCATCCAGTTTTCGATTCGTAACTGGTCGATAAAGATTACTGCGACGCCGATCACGCCGACGATCACAGCGATTATTTTTTGCGGCGTGATTCGTTCGTTCGGCAGAAATATCCACGCCAGAACAAGGCCGAAAACCGTGATCATCGCCTGCAATACCGCCGCGAGACCGGATGTAATGTACTGCTCGCTCCAGAAAACCATGCTGTAGTTAAATGAAAACTGCAGCACACCGGTGAGAGCGATCAGCCGCCACTCTTTTCCGGTTTTCGGCAAAGGGATCTTCTGAACCCTGATAATAACGAGCAGGATCGCGACCGAAAGCACAAATCTCGCACCGGCAAATCCGATCGGCGGCAGGTCTTCGAGGCCGACCTTAATAAATATCCAGGTCGTGCCCCAAATTGTACACAGGATCAACCAAACGAGAATTTTTAGTGAAAGAAATCTACTCATTTTCGTAAAAGCTCAAGCTGGTCTCGCCCTGTTTCAGCACACGCCAACGTCGGAGTTCACCGATCAATTCTGGCATCTGTTTCTTCGTGTGATGCTCGACGACAAGCAGTCCGCCGTCACCAAGTAGATCAGATTTGAATCCAAAATCGTGCATCACCAGCGAATAATCCGATTCGTAAGGCGGATCAAAAAATGCGATGTTCCAACCGGTCGAATGCTCGCGGCCGGTGAAATTTTCGGCGGCAAGGCCGTGAATTTCAGTTTGCGATTCGGGTACGCCGAGCTTGTCGAGATTTTCTTCGATCAGTGCGCAGGATTTTTTTGAGCGGTCGACAAACGTCACGAAACCGGCTCCGCGAGAAATGGCCTCGATGCCGATCGCACCCGTTCCGGCGCAGAGGTCGAGGAAGCGAGTTTCTTCCGTGATTCGCGGTGCCAGCACGTTAAAGAGCGTTTCGCGCAAGCGGTCGGATGTCGGTCGCGTCTTGTTGTCCGGTGGGCTTTTTAGCACACGCCCGCGATAGAGACCCGAGATGACTCGCATAAGGATTAGTTTAAGTTAAAGCGTGGCGGGCGGGCAAAGGCCACGCGCGTTACATCTAACCGATACGTGCAAGACCTACTTTTTTGTCGGGACGAGCGGCCTCGACCAAACGGGAAGTTTCGGGCGACATTCTGCGCGTTGTCAGATATTCCCCAGCCTCGTTGCGTGCCGCTATCAAAATATCGAGATCGCGGACGATGTTGCCGATCTTGAAATTCTGGATTCCTGATTGCCGCGTACCGAGGATTTCGCCCTGGCCTCGGATTTCGAGGTCTTTTTCGGCGATCTTAAAGCCGTCCGATGTTTGCTCCATTATTCCGAGACGTTCCTTGGCGACTGTGGTTCGTTTGAATCCAGCGAGCAGCACGCAATAGCTTTGGTCGGCACCGCGTCCGACGCGGCCGCGAAGCTGGTGGAGCTGGGAAAGCCCGAACCGCTCGGCATGTTCGATGACCATTAGCGATGCATTCGAGACATCCACGCCGACCTCGATAACGGTCGTTGAGACAAGGATATTAAGCCTTCCCGATACGAATTCCTGCATTATTGTGTCCTTGTCGGCAGACTTCATTTTTCCGTGGAGCAGTCCGACATTGAGATGCGGGAAGACCCGCGTGCTGAGGTCTTCGTACATGATCGTGGCGGCTTTGAGATCCATCTTAGCCGATTCCTCAATCAGCGGATAGACGACGTAGGCTTGACGGCCGAGTTTTATTTCGCGTTCGATGCCGCGATAGACTCCGTCGCGTTGATCTTCGCCACAGACGACTGTTTTGATCGGAGTGCGACCAGGGGGCAGCTCGTCGATTATCGACACGTCCAGGTCGCCGTAAACCGTCATCGCGAGCGAGCGGGGAATCGGTGTCGCCGTCATCACAAGAACGTCGGGATTGAGTCCCAACGCACGCAATTGTGCCCGCTGGAGGACGCCGAAGCGATGCTGTTCGTCGATCACGGCGAGGCCCAGCCGGTCGAACACGACGCCATCCTGAATAACCGCGTGTGTGCCGATGATCGCATGT
>JAYVER010000175.1:0-4778 GCA_043748725.1 Chloracidobacterium sp.
GTTCGAGCAGTTGCAGCGTGTCGTTGAGAAGCTTGTTGATATCGATCTCAACAAATTCCTCCGAGTTTCCGGTGCGCGAAAAATTCAACAAATTGCCGACGATATTAGAAGCTCGATCAGTCTGACGCTGCATCTTTTGCAGGAGTGCATGCTTCGGATCGGTTTCCGGGATCATGCCCAAAAGCATTTGAGTATAGCTCGAGACGCCTGTCAGCGGCGTGTTGACCTCGTGGGCAACACCGGCGGCCAGCAAGCCGATGCTCGAAAGTTTTTCACTCTGTTGAACGGTCTCCTCGAGCTTGACCCGCGAAGTGACATTTTCGAGCACGATGATCGCACCCGTTTGCTGGTTCGAGACCGACCTGAGCGGTGCCACCGCGACATTAAGGATCAACGATCTGCCGTGCCCGTCGTAAGTATGGAGCTTGTAGGCATTTCGCACTTCGGTCAGGTGCCATCGCGATTTGCCAAGGATATTTTCAAGATTCAGCGCGAAGCTTTCATCAAATACATCATCAACTAGCTGGCCGACTGCCTGATCGCGGCCGAGTCCCATCATTTCCTCGAAGGGGGAATTGGAGCGAGTGATGCGGCCTTCTTCATCGACGGCAAGCAGACCCACGTTGACCGATTCGACGATAGACTCGTTGAATTCCTTTAAGAGAGCAAGTTCGTCGGTATGCTGCTTTTGTTGGGTGTAAAGACGGCTGTTCTCGATCGCCACGGCAATATACCCCGAGATGGTACGCAGGATCTCAAGATCCTCAGACGACAAAAGCGAACCGTCCGTCCCACGGCCCAATCCAATAACCGCAACCATTTTTCCGCCGATAACGCACGGGACAAAATAATGCAATTCCTGCCTGACCAATGACTTCCCGTTACCATTGCCGTTTTCGTCCGTGGCCGTGGCCTCAAAATCTGGAATGTCTAACTCATCCGCTCTCACAACACCTTTTCCGGCGGACTTTTGCCTAATCATCGTTCGGAAATCGGCCGGAATTTTATAAGTCGTTCCTAATCCGACCGATTTGGCGAGCCGGTAATGCACGGCCGAGTCTTCGTCTTCGATAAATACAGCCACCTTCTGAACGTCCAAAACCTGCCGCAGCCGCTCGATCAAACCGTCCAGCAAAGGGTCGAGAGCTGTTGTCGCGGAGAGCGTTTTACCAAAATCGAGCAAGCCTTGTCGGAGATCGTAACGTGTCCCGTAAAAGAACCGGTCAGCCCGCTCCTGCAAAAATTTCTTTAACGGCTCGCTGATCAGCACGATAGCACCCATCGCAACAATGGCGATAATGGCACGCAGCGTGATCTCGGTCGTCGAGAGATCCTTGCCAACCGCCAAAAAGACGAGACCGAGCGCAACCGCGCCGATCATCATCGCGATAGCCGCCGTTGTCATCGCGTAAACAAGTGCGCGGCGCACCACCACGTCGACATCCATTAATCGATATCGAACTACTGAATGACCAAAGCTCAGCGGTATTAGCGCCAACGGCAGCGTGGTTATCGCGGTGCTGAAGTTATCGCTTGGTATCTGTATGCCGAGCCGTTCGACCAATTGCATTAATACAATTGGAGTGACGGCGGCGATCGTGCCCCACATCGCCCATTTCAAACGCTGTCTGACCACCGGCTGATGGTTCTTAAAGAAACGCCATACAAGCACGCACGCTCCGGCTGAAACACCGGTGACGAAATGGTAAAAGGCGATCCGGTATATCGAACCTGTCAAACCGAACCGGTCATCAAGGCGAGCGATGATCTCGGCCAGCGATGTCCTTACAAAAAGCTGCGGCACCAGCGCGACAAAGATCTGAGAGATTGAAATACCCGCCGCAGGTAGATAGAGAATGTAGGTTTTCCAGCGCTTGTTATCAAAAACGTCACTTCTAACCGGATATCTAATACAGAAATGGAGAAATAGCGGGACGAAAAAAGTGAAAGCAATTCCGTCAATGAGATCTACAGCCAGATCAAAATCTTGTCCCGTCCCAATTGCTTTATATACCTGAAAAACAAACGCAGCCAAACAAACTGTCGCAAAATGGAGTACGAACGGCGAGTGGCTGCCTTGTTTGAACAGAACAAAAATGCCGACACCGAGCCAGATGAGGCCGACTATCGACAGGAAAATGATCGACGGGGTCCACCTCGGGACGGAATCGATATGACGCAGATCGGCAAAATAGAAATTGTCGGAGAAAGAGTAGGCCGGTTTTTGGTAAAAGTAAGTTAAATTGCCATCGACTCCGGCCGACTCCAGATACATCTGAACATCGGCGGCCGACGTTATTTCTTCGGTTTTTTCACCGCCAAAGCCAATGCCGATCAGTTTATCGCCGACCGCGATCCCGGCGCGTGCACCCGCAAATCCCGAAATAACTTTGGCCGCATAAATGCCGTCCGCTCGCTGCTCCCAACCCACTCCGTCCGTCGGGGGCAGCTTGTGGAGCGCCCTTTGCGACAGGTTTAGTGCGCCGCCCGCTACAAATAGGACAGAGGCGAGAAGCCAAATAAGGCTCCAACTTGTAAACACTTTCCCCTTCATCAATTCAAGGCAAACCTTGCCGGGCTTTTTATAACGCAAAATGCGTTCCAATCAACGCAAAACGCCCACATCCGTGGCGAAGTCAGATTTATTCACAAAAACGCCACCTGGCGCCTTTTTGATAGATAAACACCCATCCCCGAATATTCAGCAATTTGCTTAGTAATCCGAGAATTTGGAAAAAATAAAGCCACCGTAAATCGAAAAGGTCACAGAGAAAGCCTGGCGTCCTCTGTCAACTTTACGGTTTCCTGGTGGCAATTTCTAAAATCTAAGTTGAATGCCGCCCCGCAGCATTCGCCGGTGAGCGTTCAATCGAAGGCTGCCCTCTTCACCAAAAACACCCGATTGGAAATCGAATAAGTTTCGCGCATCAACGATCGCTTCGGCCTGGATCGGCAATCCGAAAGTGGGCAGGCTCTGGGTGATGAAGACGCTAAGGCCCGGGTCGTATATGGCCAATCTGCCCTTGAAAGGGTCAATCGCAAAAACGGTGGCCTGCGGCGAAAGTCGAAAAACAGTTTTTACACTCGTTCCGGTTCTAAGATCAGCACCGAGTTGGGCAAAGAACGATTGGAAAAAGTCATTTTCAAAAATATTTGAAGGGTTTGTAAGAGCCGATTTGGATATTCGTTGGCCCCTGCCAAACGCATAACCCGCGGAGGTCGACAAAATACCATTGATCCGCCGACTATAGACAACCCTTAACCCGTTCGCCTTGCCCTGCTGATTAGACACAAATTCTCCATAACCTTCACCGCCTAGAGTGTCAAAAGCAAAACTGTTCAGCCCGACGCCGCGGCTCAACGTTGTGTCGACAAAGACATTCGCCTCGATACTCGATTTATTGTCGAGAATGCGTTCGACGCCAAACTCAAGCCGCCGGCTTTTATTCATTTGCGGCTTGCCGCCCGCCAGAAAAAGATCGTCTATCGAAACGGGCTCGGTAAAGGCTACACTTTCGCCTTCGAGATCGATTGCTGTCGCCCATGATTTTTCTTCGGTTTGTGTAGTGAGAGCGGAACGGACACGTGTTTTTGGGTCAATGTCAAACTGTATGCCCAGACGGGGCGAAAGCGACGAGTTGCTGCCGGCACCCACAAACCGTGAATAATCGAAACCCAGAACCAGAATTACGCCGTCGCGAAGTTTCCATTCGTCCAAAGCCTGAAATGAAACCTGACCGAGTTGTTTTTGATCGTTACCTGCCGTTACATTTCCCAAACGGCCTATAGACGAACTAAGACGTATCTGATGGTCGGCGACGGGACGGAATTTAAGAGCAGTTTCAAAACGCTGCGGAGCATTTCTTCCTTTCCCGACTTGCCCGGCAAAAACGAGATCCGCACTGTCACCGACCGGCATCAGCGTCGCGAAATTCAAGCCCGCATAACCGCCTTGCCGGGAACCTGCAAAATAGGTCTCAACGACCGTTTGACCCTTTCGGCATTTTGATTTTGCGTCCGATTTGTCGAGTTCCGATGCTGAATTGGCCTCGTTCACAGCCGAGTTACCCTCATCGATCGGAGCATTCCCCTGACGGTTTTGATATATGGAGCGCTGCAATTGAGCGGCGCGGACTCGCCATTTAGAGCTGTTTCGGTCGAGGTGTCTTTCCGGAAGCGTGTTGCCGCTGCCCGCACGTTCGAGCTTGAAACCGTAATTAACCTCAGCCGAACGGCCAACCTCGACACCCAAAAGCGTCACAGGATTAAACCCCTGCGCCACGGCAAGCACGTTGTAGGTGCCGGGTAGTATCTTCGCCAAAAAACTGCCGTCCGCGGCTGACGATACCTGCTTTAATAATCTTGATGTGCCGCCGCGAAAGATCGCAACGGTTGCATCGCCGATCGGGCTTCCGCCCTCGTCGCGTACAATTCCTCTGATCACGCCGAGATTTCCACGATTTTCGATCGTGATATTAGCGTTAGCGGAAGGCGCGACAATAAACATTACCGCCGCCGCAATCAGCAACAGAAATATGGGCCGTAAATAGCACCGCAAAAATCGCTTTGAATTGTCCGTGAACTGCATTAGAAAAGCCAATACCAGTAACTTTCGTAGTTTGTCCGCAAAAATCAAATGTGTCAAGCCCGCATGGGCAACGGTATTTGGACAGTAAGATGCAATTAACTTGACAAAGTTTGCCCCGCGAGTAAAATTGAGACTTCGCTTCGGCGATAGTGGAGACGTGGCTGAGCGGCTGAAAGCGGCGGTTTGCTAA
>JAYVER010000176.1:0-4740 GCA_043748725.1 Chloracidobacterium sp.
GATCTTTCGTCGGCCACGACCGTTTTCGGCGGAATCTTTGCCATCCGTGCAATAGTATTTTCGACCATCTGCACAGAGACTTTTTTCGGACGTCGGCTCGCGGGCAGCAATTTGACCGATGCTCCGACCTCGTCGATCACGTCAATGGCCTTATCCGGCAAAAAGCGGTCGTTGATGTATTTTCCGGCAAGCTCGGCGGCAGTTTTGAGCGATTCGTTGCTGTATTTTACGCCATGATGCTGTTCGTAGAATTTTTTCAGGCCTTTGAGAATTTGGTAAGTCTCGTCAATCGTTGGCTCATTGATGTCGATCCGCTGAAATCGCCGTGCGAGAGCCCGGTCACGGTCGAACGCTGCCTTGTACTCGGCATGTGTCGTCGAACCAATGCATCGCAGATCGCCGGCGGCGAGAGCTGGTTTGAGGATATTCGATGCGTCCATTGATCCCCCCGAAACTGCACCGGCACCGACGATCGTATGTATCTCGTCGATAAAAAGTATCGCGTTTTCCTCTTTTTTGAGGTCATTGATGATTGCCTTAAACCGCTGTTCAAAATCCCCGCGGTAACGCGTTCCCGCAAGTACGGCACCCATATCGAGTGCGAAAACCTTTGCACCCTGCAAAACTTCGGGTACGTCGCCTTCGCTTATCTTTAGAGCCAAGCCCTCGGCCAAAGCGGTCTTACCGACGCCCGGTTCGCCGACATAAAGAGGATTATTCTTCTTGCGGCGGCACAGCACCTGGATCGTGCGTTCGATTTCGGACAGGCGGCCGACGATCGGGTCGATCTCGCCATTGGCGGCTTTTGCTACAAGTTCTATGCAGAAACTCTCGAGTGGCTTTTTACGTTGCTGGCTGCCTGGGCCGTCGAATTCCTCGTCATCAACGCCATCCGAGATCGGCTCACCGTAATCGATCTTTGAGATGCCATGCGATATGTAATTCAAAATATCGAGCCGCGAAACCCCCTGCTGCAAAAGCAAGTACACCGCATACGACTGCTCAGCCTGATACATGGCACCCAGGATATTGCCGCCGTCCACCGCACCCTGCCCGCTGCCCTCGGCCTGCAAAACCGCGTATGATATCGTCGATTGAAACGTCGAGGTTAGCTCCGGCATTCCCTTGACGTTAGGCGGCATTTTTTCGATCACGTTCTCGAAATATTCCTGCAAAGCCCGCCCGATTTCGTCTAACTCTGCTCCGCAATTAAACAATATCTCGCGCGCCGCCGAATCCTCAAGCAAAGCAAAAAGCAGGTGCTCAAGCGTCACAAATTCGTGCCTGTGCTTGACGGCCTCATCGACTGCAAAGCTCAGTGTTTCCTCTAATTCACGCGTTAACATCTTGAATATATCTTAGCAGTTTTCGTGCGATTGGAAAGAGAAACATATCGAGGATCAGACAAATCTAACGCCTTTGGAATTTATACGTGACACATAGGTGTTGTACTGAATACCGGTCGGATTATAGATATATTGCATCGCACTTTCTACTTTTTCGGCTGTTTCTTCCGTTTCGCTCAGCATAAAAATGGACGGCCCGGAACCGGATATACCGCCGCCGAGCGCACCTGCCGCGAGACTCGCGGATTTTACCTCGTCAAATTTCGGTATCAGCGGTTTGCGGAAAGGTTCGACGATCGCGTCGTCCAAAGAACGCGAGATAAGGCGGTAATCGGCTTTTGCGAGAGCGGCGACGAGCGCACCGAGGTTACTCCAATTTTGTATTGCATCCGTGAGCGGAACTTGTTTTGGCAGCATGGAACGAGCCTCCGACGTTTTGATCTCGATCTGCGGATGTATAACGGTCGCGAAGAGCGGCGGAAAATCCAGAGAGACGATGTCGAGCGGCTCGGTTGAGCGGACAAGTGTAAAGCCGCCGTAAATACAAGGCGCCAGATTGTCGGCGTGTCGCGTACCCGAAGCAAGCATCTCACCCGCCATCGCCAGATCGATTAGCTCTATTGGCGAAAAACGGTCTCCCAAAATGCGATTTGCCGCGACAACCACACCACACGCGCTCGCCGCACTCGACCCGATGCCGCTGCCCGGTTTTATGTGCTTTGCTATCTCTACCTCAAAACCAAAGTCCGCTTGAATGGCGTCGAGCATCGCTAGCAGAGCAACGCCGGCAACATTTCGCGTCGGATCGGTTGGCAGACCGTAGTCATCGCGGTTGATAATAGACACGGTTCGCTCGTCGATCCGGCGCACGGTCATTTCGTCGAACGGCTCCTCAAGCGCAAAGCCGAGACAATCGAATCCGCAAACGACATTTGAAACCGTGGCTGGTGCTAAAACGCTAATTTCGTTCATATTTTCGCGAAATAATGCGAACCGTTATATTATCTATCTTTTTATAAGTTTTATAGATAACGCTTCACCGATGCACTACTTTAGCACAAACAGAAAGTCGGCTCATGTCTCGTTCCGTGACGCCGTCAGACACGGCCAACCGGATGATCAAGGGCTGTATTTTCCCTCCGAAATACCGAAATTCCGAAACGAATTTTTGGCTGATCTAAAGTCCCGGTCAAATGAGCAGATCGCATTCGATGTGATCTGCCCGTTTATCGACGGTGAGATACCGGATGAGACCTTGTTTGAGATCTGCCGCGAGACGGTAAATTTCGATTTCCCACTCGTTTCTATAAATGATCGCATCTCTACACTCGAGCTTTTTCACGGGCCGACGCTTGCGTTCAAGGATGTCGGGGCAAGATTTATGAGCCGGTGTTTGCGGTACTTTTCACGTGATACGTCAGAGAAGATGATCGTGCTAGTTGCTACATCTGGCGACACAGGCGGGGCAGTCGCGGCCGGTTTTCACGATGTCGGGGGCATCGAGGTTGTAATTCTTTATCCCAAAGGAAAGGTCAGTAAGGTTCAGGAATTACAATTGACGACGCTTGGCGGAAATGTAACTACATTGGAATTACATGGTACATTTGACGATTGCCAAGCACTCGCAAAACGCATCCTCGCTGACGCCGAACTGCAAAGCCAGGTTAACCTCACATCCGCAAACTCGATCAACGTCGCCCGCTGGCTGCCGCAGCAGTTCTATTATTTTTACGCTTTGAAGCAATGGGACTATGAACCGCCGGTCATTTCGGTTCCGAGCGGCAATTTCGGCAATCTCGCGTCGGGTATTCTTGCTCACATCTCAGGACTGCCCGTAAAACAATTCATTGCGGCCTGTAATGCCAACGATGTGGTGCCGCGATTTTTGCAAACCGCTGATTATCAACCAAGGCCCTCGGTCGCGACCCTGTCAAACGCAATGGACGTTGGAGCTCCGAGCAATTTTGTGAGGATACTAGAGATATTCAATAACGACTTTATCGATGTTAAAGCCAAGCTTGAGGCAGTCAGCATCACGGACGAAACGACAGCCGTCACGATGCGCGAGGTTTATGAAAGGTATGGTTACATTCTCGATCCGCACGGCGCGGTTGGCTACCGAGCCTTGGCCGACCATTTGGAAAAACACCCGGGTGAGCGCGGCATATTTCTTGAAACCGCTCATCCGGTGAAATTCGATTCGGTAAATGAGATAATCGGGACGCAAGGCGAAATGCCAGAAACGGTAAACGATTTATTTTCGAAAGAAAAGTCGAGCATCGAAATGGACGTCGATTACGATGCTTTGCGTGAAATTTTATTGAGCAAGATATGAAGGTTCTCAAATTCGGCGGCTCGTCCGTAGGGAATGCTGAAACAATTGAAAAGGTCGTTGAAATAATTCAGGAGGCGTGCCGTGCTGGAGAGTGTACCGTAGTCGTTTCGGCGATGGAAGGCACGACCGACGCTCTCATTGACGCCGGGCGCGCAGCAGAAAGCGGCGATGATGGCTACATCGAAATTCTCAGCAACATCGGTGAGCGTAACAATGAGACAATACAGCAACTCTTCGTTAATGTTTTGCATTTGCCGGTTTTAGATTTTGTCGAGACGACGATCAAGGAACTTGAAAACCTGTGCGAAGGCGTTCGCCTTGTGCGTGAGCTTTCGCCTAAAACACTTGACCGTATAATGAGCTTTGGCGAACTCGTTGCGTCACAGATCATCGCGGCAAAACTCTCTGCGGCGGGATTAGACAATGAATGGAAAGACAGCCGGCTGCTGATCCATACGGATTCGAATCACGGATTTGCGGCCGTCGATTTTGCAGAAACCAATCGCCGGATAAAAGAAAACTTTGAAAAATCCGTCGCCAAGCTCCACATATTTCCCGGTTTCATTTCGTCGGATGCGGGCGGTTACACAACGACGTTAGGCCGGGGCGGCTCGGACTATACGGCGGCGATCATAGCGGCGGCTCTTGACGCAGAAGTTCTCGAAATTTGGACTGACGTATCGGGAATGATGACGGCCGATCCGCGATTTGTCCGCAACGTTCGGCAGATCTCGCACATTACATACCGCGAAGCGATGGAGCTGTCGCATTTCGGCGCAAAGGTGATCTACCCGCCGACGATCCAGCCCGTAATGGCTAAGGGAATTCCGATCCTCATCAAAAATACTTTCGAGCCCGAGCATCACGGCACGCTGATCGAATCGGAATCTTCGACCGAAAAAGATATGGTACGCGGTATCACCAGCATAGACAAGATCACCGTTCTAAGCCTCGAGGGCAGCGGAATGGTCGGCATTCCGGGCTTTTCCAAGCGGCTTTTCGACGCGCTTTCGCGTGCCGCAATCAATGTTATTCTCATCACTCAAAGCTCATCCGAGC
>JAYVER010000177.1:0-4710 GCA_043748725.1 Chloracidobacterium sp.
CAAAAAAGCGGTCACGGTTGACGATCTGATCCATGATAACTAATTGGATTTGCAAAGGCGTACACTTCGACCCCTCGGCAGATGCCTTCACAAAATTGAGGAAAATATGAAAAACATATCTCCAACTACACTATCGAAAGCCAATCCGCTTTTCTTTGCGGTCACTTTGCTTCTCTCGATCGCTTTTGTTCTCGCGACTTTCTCCATTGCTGCCATTGCCCAGCCAAATCAATTGATGCTCGCCGATATTTTGATCGGGCTGCGTTCAAAAAAGGCAACGCTTCCCGAGCGCAATAAGATCCTTGCAGAAGCGGTAGTTGTGAGAGGCGTCACATTTGCCCTAACGCCTGAGATCGAAAAAGAATTGTCCGATACGGGAGCCGATAAGAATCTGATCGATTCGATCAGGCAGAAAAGCAGGCTGCTTAAGGTCGTAGCGATAGTTAATGCGTCGACCGAGGTCAAACCAAAGGCCGAACCCGCGCCGCCGCCCGATTTTTCTTTCTATGAAAAGCAGGGTGGGGCTAATGTATCCAAAGGAGATTTTGATGCCGCCGTTGGCGATTACACCAAAGCTATCGAATTAAACCCCGCAGCGGCAACCGCATTTTTTGGCCGCGGGATAGCATATTTCAACAAGAAATCTTACGACCTTGCAATCGCGGATTATAATAAACTTATCGAATTAACTCCAAAGAATGCAGCGGCGATCGCCAAGCGCGGTGAGGCGTACGAGAAAAACGGCAACACGGAGCAAGCCGTCGCCGATTACAAAAAGGTTATCGAACTCGATCCGGCCAACGAAGCTGCTAAAGCAACCGTCTCGCGGCTAGAGGCTGAGCAGGCTAAGGCATTACAAGCTGAGCAGGCAAAAGCTTTAAAAAAACCCGATCCCGTCGTTGTGCCGCCAACGGTGACAGCCCCGGTCATTCCGGAATTTGTCAATCTTGGGCTGCTGACAAGAGAGTCTGCTGTAAGAATGACCACGCCGATTTATCCCCTGGTAGCAATACGGTCAAAGATCGGTGGTAAAGTTGTAGTTGATGTGACACTCGACACCGAGGGCAACGTTACCTCGGCCCAGGTTAGCAGCGGAAGTCAATTTTTGAAACAGGCAAGCGTGGACGCCGCCACCAAATCAAAATTCAAACCTGCGATGGTGGGAACCAACGCCGTAAAGGCCAAGGGTTATATTGTATATAACTACACTCCGCCGCTCTAAATAATTTGGACCCCGGTGGATCAATAGTTTCCGGCGACGATCGGCGATTTGATCCCACTGGCTTCCTGAGCGATCTTGACGCCGACGCTGGCGCCGATACGTGTCGCTCCGGCTTCAAACATAGCACGGGCATCTTCGATTCCCTTTACACCGCCCGACGCCTTTACGCCCAACGCACTGCCGACAGTATGCCGCATCAATGCGACATCGTGTGCCGTAGCTCCGCCTTTCGCAAAACCGGTCGAAGTCTTAACGAAATCTGCTCCGGCATTTTTTGCGGCAAGACACGCCCGAACCTTTTCCTCGTCGGTCAATAGAGCGGTTTCGATGATCACTTTGCAAAGAATGTGATTTTCGTGGGCCGCATCGGACACGGCTCGTATATCATCCTCGACCAGACAATCGTCACCGGATTTCAAAGCACCGATATTGATAACCATATCGACCTCGCGGGCGCCGTTAAAGATAGAGCGGCGAGCCTCGTAAGCCTTTACATCCGATAGCGTTGCTCCAAGCGGAAACCCGATCACCGTGCAGACAGGCACGCCGGTTCCTTTCAGGAACTCAGACGCTCGCTTTACCCATCCGGGATTAACACATACAGATGCAAAACCAAATTGCGCCGCCTCCTCGCAGAGTTTTCGAATATCAGATTCCGTTGCGTCCGGTTTGAGCAGCGTGTGGTCTATCAGGCTGGCCCAATCGTGTGCCGTCGCCGTCTCGCCAAGCACGATGCCGATCCGCTCGGCCCCGGCGTCAACGATCCGCTCGACATCGGCACGGCAAAACGTCGGGCAGTACTCCTCGCCCGTAAGTCTGGCCAGCACCATATCGGTGATCTGGTCTAAAAGTTGGTCGTAATTACCGTTTTGCCGATGATTCATCTGATTTATTAAAAAGGCTCTTTGGTCAGCCTGCCACAAAACTTGTCTAAATTTGCAAAAGCTTTTACAATGCGACTCTCATCAACATCCCCAGTGATAATCGTCAATTCAGAAATTAGTTCTGTCTCAGTGGAACCGTCTGAATATCTCGTGATTTCTGATACCTTCTTGTTTTTATCAAAGTGCATAGTAATAAAACCCTGACCACTATATTTTTCTTTCCCAGCATCCATCTCTGGAACAGATCCTAGAGGTATTTGAGTTAAGGTTTCCCAACTATCAGATACGGTTCCATTTTTGTAAAACAAATTCAAAATTACAATATCCATGGTACAACCATGGAATTGAAATTTTTTTATAATCTCATGAAGAAGATTTCCCTTTCTACCTTCAACTCCTTCTAGCTTATAGGTAAGCCACGCCGTTGTTTCTTCAAACGAAGGGCTTTTTTCCTCTTGTGGACTTCCGGACGTGCCACTAATAGAAGTAAAAGAACTGACCTTTCCGACATTATCCATCATTTCACTCAGGTAAGATGCAGGAATTGCAAAATTCAAATTTTGACCTTCTTTAAGCGAAGCTACAGCAACGCCGATGACTTGACCTTGCTTATTGACAACAGGGCCGCCGCTGCTTCCGGGTGAAATCGGGGCGGTAATTTGTATCAACTTTTCTCTACCGGTGTCTCTTAACTTACTACTTACGATTCCGGGCGAAATAGTTCCTTCGAGACCTTTTGGACTTCCTAATGCAAAAACATCCTGTCCTACCTCAACCTTGGCAACACTTGCAAAAGCTAACGGAGTTCCCTTAATACCGGACACTTTGAGAAGTGCTAAATCTATTTCACGATCATAAGCAACGACACCTTCAATTGGCTTCAGATATTTGCTTCCTTGTAGCTTTACATAACCTTTTGAAGCTCCGTCGATCACATGAAAATTAGTCGCAATGATATCTTGCTTAACAAAAAATCCACTGCCCTGCGAAATCGGCTTATCATCTATATCGTGCATTTCTAAAAGAACTACAGACGGCAACACTGTTTTGGTGATCGTCCGCGCGTCTTGTGCAAAAATGCTTATAGAAAACGATGTTAGAACCAACAGAATTGCGACAAAATTTCTCGTGAGCATTACAACCTCTAAGCAAACAAATATGTTCTGGCGTCTGATTTTCGACTTTTTATTTTTGAAGTCATTACTTGTCATTCGTCGATTGTCACTTTATAACTCTGGATCGTCAGCTTCGATACTGCTTTTCGATATTATCGATCTTACCAACTCGTTTTTTGTGCCGTTCCTCGCTGATGTCGGTTGAAATAAAAGCTTCGACAATTGCCTTGATCTCTTCAAAAGTGTTTTGTCCGGCACCGAGCGTTAGTACATTGGCCCCGTTGTGTTCGCGTGAATTTTTGGCGAGCGTGACAGAGTAGCAAGCCGCTGCTCGAACACCCGGCACCTTATTCGCGGTCATCGCACTACCGATACCGGCTCCGTCGATGATTATGCCGACATCAACCTGCCGGCCGCTGACCGACCTAGCAACGGCATGAGCAAAGTCGGGATAGTCAACGGCGTCTTCGCTGTCCGTGCCGAAATCTCGCACATGCAAGCCCAGATCGTTCAGGAACATGGCAAGCTGCTCCTTCATCTTAAATCCGCCGTGGTCGGACCCGACCGCCACGGAACGCACCTTAGCCGTGATCTTTCGTGATTGTTTACGGATCAACCCTATTTTCAGATCATTAATAATGTCGCTTGCAAGCGGCGTAAATCGGACGTTCTCAGCAACGCGCATCCGCGACCCCGGCTCTAATCCGCGAAGATCGTCCTCGGTGATCAGCGATTTTGACGACTCGTCGCGGTCAAACTCCCTGCCCAACTTGTCCTGCAAAGAATTTACAACCACATGTTCCGGCACATATTCGGCAGACTGCTCCTGCGGCTGTATCTGCTCGCCCTCGGTCGGCACAGTTGCAAGCACCTGCCTTACTAATTCACGAACGCGGTCCCGTGTTTCCTTATTTGCTTCGGTCATATTGCCTAAAGCCCGAGCGTGAGCAAGGGCGTAAACTTCAACTCTAAGGTAATTCCACCTATCCCCCCTTGAAAGTTGGTCTCAGTTTGAATAATATTTCTAAATACCTATTCTATCAAACCAACGAGGAAAACATGGCGGCCGAATCTACCCAAATTGCAAGCAGCGAATTCACCAACCCGAATCTCGAAACTTTGTTTTCCGAGGAGCAAATACAAACTCGTATTCGCGAATTAGGTAAACAAATAACGTGTGATTATGCAGGTCGTGATCTGGTTTTGGTGAGTGTCTTAAAAGGTTCCTGCATCTTCCTCGCCGACATAATGCGGGCGATCGACCTTAAACTGACTATCGATTTCATGTCTGTTTCGAGTTATAAAGACGGGTTGAAATCGACTGGCGACGTCGAGATACTCAAGGATTTGAGCAATTCTATTCGCGGCAAGGACGTACTCCTCGTCGAAGATATTGTCGATACCGGTTTGACGCTCTCGCGGCTGTTGGACATTCTCGGCTCACGCGGAGCCAATTCCATCAAACTCGCAAGTTTTCTCGATAAACCCG
>JAYVER010000178.1:0-4704 GCA_043748725.1 Chloracidobacterium sp.
ATTATTTCCCCTCCTCAATACGAGCTTTAAGATGTTTTGCGCAGGATTCCGAAGAACTCTGCTTGCCTTTGTATGAATTGGTTTTATTCACGTTATAGCCCCATACGACAACGCCCGTCTTGAGGTTGGTCATAACGATGCTGGCTTGCTCGTTACTCTGCTGCGATCCTAAAAACAACATCTTCGCCCACCCGGCCTGAACTGTTTCTGAGACACCAGCGATTTGGTAATCGGCCTTTTCAGGCGTGTTAACCACCACGATCGGCACGTTTTTCTTAACGACTGCAGCGGTCAGAAAGTTTTCATAGCCATTTATCGTCCCTATGTACACTTTCGATCCCGGTGGAATCTTCTCTTTGCTAAGTTCCGTCGGTGGTGCTTTGTCCACGATCTGGGCAGTTTTGGTGGTTGATGTCGTTTGTGCGGCCGCGCTTACAGCACAAATTGTCAGCAACAGAAATAGATAGGTAATCCTTTGGTACATATTGGTCCTCCTGTACATTCGTCGGTCCTCCTGTACATTCGTCACGTTTAGCCGATAAGTGAATTACCGCAAATCTGTAGAAAAAGGGTTTGTAGATATACGGTGGCCTGAGTCTAGCAGATAGGGAGTTACCGTTCAAGGACTTTGAGTCCATTTGACGCGGCGCGGAAACAATACTGGTAAATTTAGCCGATCAAAGGCTTGTGGCAAGGAACGTATGGTCACGCTTCCCTGCTTACGTCATTGTGTTGCTCAAACCAGCACCGCGTGCAGAAGCGGTGCTTTTTTCTTGTCTTGAGCGGGTATTCGGCGGAAAGCGGAAGGCGTTCAGCTAGGAATTGCTGCTCTTCCGACAATTCTTCCCATCCTTTCATTTTCGGCCAACCGCATTGCAGGCAGATTTTTTCGCTTGACTGAATCATTTGCTATAATTGCGTCGTATCAATATCTGTCTAGAGTTTACCAAATTTCGCTTTTACATAGATGAGAACAAAAATTTTGCTCGTTGCGGCTTACTGCTTACTGCTTACCGCTTACTGCCAACTCGGTATTGCCCAGACCCCAAATCCATTAGATGAAAAATTCGATTTCTACACACGCGGTGAATATCGTGCAAATGTGCTGCGTCCGCAGAGCATTTTGCGTTATGACGTCGGTGATTTTCACACGACGTACGCTCAGATGGAAAACGTGATCGAGCGAATCGCCGCGTCGGCGCCCGATCGCGTGAAAATCTACGACATCGGTCTGACGAATGAGCACCGAATGCAGCATCTGATAGCGATATCGTCGCCGGAGAACATCGCCCGCATCGACGAGATCAAGGCAAATATTGCGCGGCTCGCCAATCCGCGAAAAACATCGCCTGCCGAGGCAAACGCTATTACCCAAAACACGCCGGCCGTCGCCTGGCTGGCATACGCGATCCACGGCAACGAATCGGCTTCGTTCGAAGCGATGATGCAGGTCACGTATCAGCTTGCGGCTTCAAACGAGCCGGCAACACTCGATATTCTTAAAAACACGGTCGTGCTTCTCCTTCCCGGCGAAAATCCCGACGGCCACGAGCGGTTCGTGACTTGGTACAATTCGGTCGCCATCGGCGACGCTAATCACAGCGCTCTCGAGCATCGCGAACCGTGGAGCATTTACGGGCGTTTGAGCCATTACCGCTTCGATCTCAACCGCGACACGCTCGCGTCAACGCAGAAAGAGACGCAGAATATGATGCGGGCCTTTCAGGAGTGGAATCCTCAAGTGTCCGCCGATCATCACGGCCAGCCGTCACAGTTCTTTTTCCCGCCCGACGCTCTGCCGATCAACCCAAATTTGCCGCAACCGGCTTTCTCAAAATGGAACGAAATGTACGGCCGTGCAAACGCGAAAGCCTTTGACGCTAATCATTGCGATTACTTCGTCCGCGATGTTTTCGACGCTTTTTATCCCGGTTATTGGGACATGTATCCCAGCTTAAACGGTGCGATTGGGATGACCTATGAGACAGACGGCGGCGGATTCAAAGGGCTTCGCTGGCTGCGCGACGATGGCACGATCGCGACACTGCGTTCGGCCATCGCAAAGCATTACACCGCCTCGATGACGACGCTTGAGGTCACGGCCAAGAATAAGGTCGAACGCTTGAAAGACTTTTACGATTTTCGTGCCGGCGGGATGTCCGATTTTGCGAAAAGTAAGATAAAACGCATCGTCATCCTGCCTGGCAAAGACCCGGTCAAAGCCGCCGAATTGATCGAGGTGCTTAACCGCTCAAAGATCGAGGTCAAGGTCGCGGAAAGCTCGTTCACATCGGCGTCTGCTCATACTTACGCAACGGCGAATGCACTTGCGACAAGCCAAATATTCCCCGCGGGTTCATATATCGTCGATCTCAACCAACCGCAGCGGATACTTATCAAATCTATCCTCGAACCCGACACGCCGCAGGACAAAGCGTTTGTCGATGACAATATGGGCCGCTTCAAACGCAACCAGTTAAAGGGCAGCGGGCAGGCAAAGGAAGATTACGGATTTTACGACATCACGGCGTGGTCGCTGCCGCTGGCCTTCGGGCTGGACGCATATTGGACTGAGGACGGCGGAAATTCCACGGGTCCAACGGCAACCGACGAAGTTCTTGCCGCCGCAAAACGCGGCACTTACCCAGGCCGCGCGCAGATCGCGTACATTATTCCGTATGTAACCGATTCGGCAAGCGCGATGGCTATGAAGCTGCTCCAGAGCGGCTTTCGTGTCGCTGTTTCCACAAAACCGCTCAATGCCGCAGGGAGAAATTGGCCGCGCGGAACATTTGTCGTCCGCGTAACCCGCAATCCCGAAACTATTCACGACGCCGTCGCCAAACTCGCCGTCGAAATGGGCGTCAACGTCACGGGCGTAAACACGGGCTTTGCCGAGACCGGCGACACCGGCGTCGGCGGCGAAAGCGTTATCTCGCTCCAATCGCCAAAGATTGCGATCGTCGCCGACGAAGCCGTCGATCAGACATCCTACGGCTCGATCTGGTGGACGCTCGACCGCTACGGTGTCAAATTTACACCGATGACGATCTCGGCGATCAAAAACGGCGGCTTAAAGGATTATAACGTCCTGATCATGCCGGACGGCTCGGCCAGCCGCTATTTTGCGGGCTTTGGCACCGGCGGCGTGACCGATCTTAAAGAATGGGTGTCGAATGGCGGAACATTGATTACGGCACGTGGTGCCTCGGTTTTTGCGGCGCTCAAGGATGTGGGGCTGACGACCTCGAAACTTGTCGGTAGTGAGGCCGACGAAGAAAAAGGGAAAAAGCCGGAAGATTCCGATAGTAATAAACGCAAAGCCACCGAATCACAGGCCACGCCGACACCGACGCCGAAAAAGACCGGCAATAAATCCCAACCCGTCGAGGCTAATCCCAATCCATCGGGCGAGGAATTAAAATCGGACAAAGCCGACGGCGTTGCCCCGAGCCTGCCACCTATTGCATCGCCATCGGCCGATGCCAATAAGGTTCCGGTTGCTTTGCCGGGCTCGATAATGCGTGCAACGATTGACCGCACAACGTATCTAACCTACGGTCTCGAACAGGACGAAATGCCTGTTCTGATCGCAAGCGGATTTTTCTTTCGCTATACCAAGGAAGGCTCAAATGCGCTTGTATTCGACGCCAAACCGAAGAAACCGCTGACGCTCTCAGGCTTTGTCTGGGAAGGAAATACCGAGCGGTTATTGGCGGGTACGGCCTACGTCATGGACGAGCCGCGCGGCTCAGGACATGTTATCCTTTTTGCGGAGGAACCGTTTTTCCGCGGCATTTTCCGCTCAAACACGCGGCCATTTTTTAATTCGATACTATTTAACGGAGTGTTCTGACAATTGATAATTGATAATTGAGAATGGACAATTAAGAATCGAACTCGTTCCTACATTGTCCATTTTCCACTTTCCACTTTCCATTTTCCATTTTTGACTTATGTTTACTATACGAGCAGCTTACGCAGGCGATATCGAGGTCAGATCGAGCATCGATCAGGTGCGCGAGTTTTTTGCCGACATCACTAATTTTGCCGAAATGATGCCCGGCGTCACCCAAATTCATACCGACGCCAAAGGCGTTGCACATTGGCGCATACAAGCCGATATCCCGTTCGTCGGCCAGATGCTGCAAAAATTTGCCGTCGAACTGGCCGAGAATACGGCCGAACGCATCGAGTGGTCGCCGATCCGTGTCGAGACCGAAAATTTCCTGCGATACTCCGCCGATTTTCTCGAAAAGGCAAAAAACGTGACCATCGTCCATTTCTCGCAAATGGTCGAGATCCGCCGCAAATCCGCCCGTGATCTACATTACCTCGCCGCCCTCGCCGGCGAAAGCCTCATCAGCAACGAAATGACCAAACGCATAACCGAAATGATCAAAATATTCATCGACCGGGCAAAAGAACGGTTGGAAAAATAAGGGCGAAACACACTTTTTGGACTGCATTGGATAAAAAAGGCGTTTGGAAACGTCTTTTTTGCCTTTTGGAAACACGTTTTTGGCGGTTTGGAAATGTGTTTTTTGCCACTTGGAAAAGTGGCTTTTTGGCATCGTCGGTATAGTTTTATCAGTTATGTTAATTACGTTATGTGGTCGATAAATTTGACCTATATTGCATAGATGACACGCCTAACTATCTGTGTTATATTGGAAGATATGAGAGCGCGACCGGCATGGAAAT
>JAYVER010000179.1:0-12064 GCA_043748725.1 Chloracidobacterium sp.
TAAAACTCATGCCGCTAACCTTGCCGCTGTCGATCTTGCCATTGCCTAAAGGTGAAGTAGTTGACCCGGCGAACGCCGCACCATCTTGTTTTAACTCGACGGCAATATTTATCGTCTGGCCGCCGGCGTCGGCTGCGAGCGACCATTTTCCAGACACATCCACCGCCGGAGCCGCCGTCATATCGACCGGTTTTGCGAGAACGACGGTTTTTGGATCAACGGTGATCTCGCCCAGACGCTTTCCAACCTCCGGCGTCATTGACTCCTGATAGCGGCCGCCGAGATGTTTTGCAAGAAACTTTTCAGCCGCGGCAATCATCGCCGAATTATTTACGGGGCGGGCGAATCCATGTCCTTCGTCCGGAGCAACCAGATATTCGACCGGAAACCTACGGTCGCGAAGCGCGATGACTATCTGATCGGCCTCGCGTTTGTTGACGCGTGGGTCGTTGGCGCCTTGTACAACCATCAGCGGCGTCTTGATCTTATCGGCCGAAAAAAGCGGTGATTGACGCTTCATTTGGGCGAGACCATCCGGCGTATTCGGATTGCCCATTCGTGTATAAAAGATCGTGCGTCCGGCTTCCCAATATGGCGGGATCGATTCGAGCAGCGTTTTCAGATTTGACGGAGCAACAATAGCAACTGCAGCCGAATAAACATCAGGCGTGAAGGCAACGCCAGCCAGCGTTGCATAGCCTCCGTAGCTGCCGCCCATAATGCCGACGCGTTTCGGATCTGCGATGCCCTGAGCCACAAGATATTTGACGCCCCAGGTGATGTCGTCCTGCATCTTTTCGCCCCATTGGTTGTTTCCCGCATTTAGAAACTTTTTGCCGTATCCGGTCGAAGCGCGAAAATTAGGCTGCAAGACCGCGTAACCGCGGTTTGCCAAATACTGGGCGAATGTATTGTAACCCCACGAATCGCGTCCCCACGGGCCACCGTGCGGAAACACGACAACCGGCAAATTCTTTGCCTCGACGCCTTTCGGCAGAGTCAAATAGGCAGGTATCTCAAGGCCGTCGGACGACTTGTATTTCACCGAGGTCATCGGCGAGAGCGACTTGCGGTAGAGTTTTTCGCGTACCTGATAGAGGGTTGACAGATTTTTTGTTTTGCGGTCAAACAGCCAAACCGTGCCGGGATCGACATCACTATGCGTCGCCACAATAAATTTTGTCTCGTCCGCCGTGTTTGAATTAAAGCTGACCTCGCCATATCCGAGCTTTTTCTTTATGAAGTTATAGTCGTTTTCGTAATCCTTATTTTTCCAATAGATACGCGTCCGGTCGTCTTCGTAGGTGGTGGCGATGATGTCATGTGTGACGTCCGAAAAACTTGCTCCATCAAAATCCACTTTGCCGAGCGGGTCACCCTCGACCTTTTCAACTTTGCCGGTTTCGACGTCGAGCAGCTCAAGCTCGATCAGATCGAGATTGCCCTTATTTGTTTGCAGATAAACCCGTTTATCGTCCTTGTGAAATGCCAGCGGTGCACAGGTTTCGAGAACGCCGCATGAGTAGATCATGGTTGACGTGCCGTCGGCATTAAGACGCAGTATTTCAGTGTCGCCATTTTGAGGCGAGCGGAGAGCGAGCCGCATTTTATCGGCGTTGTCAAAAATCATGCCCTGTAGGCGGTCCTTGTTCTCGCTGATCAACGTACGCTTACCGGTCGAGATATTGACCTTGTAGAGATCGTGCCACGCCTTGTCACGTTCGTTGATTCCGACATAAAGCGCATCAGGATCGGATTTTGGGACAGCAAAAATCTCTGCCCGAATGCCTTTCGCGTCGGTGAGATTTCGTGCGGCGGGAACGTCAGAACCGGTTGCCGGTTTGTCCGCGGGATTGACGACATAAACATTAAAATTCTCGTCACCGCCCTTATCCTGGACGAACAAAACATACTTGCCGTCGCGCGACCAAAAATATTGACGCACAGGCCGCGCCGTGTCTGCCGTCATCGGCCGCGCCGTGTCGAATGGAGCGCCTGTTTCCTTGACCCACACATTCATCGTGTTTTTGTATGGCTTGATGAACGAGATGTATTTGCCATCGGGTGATATCTGCGCTCCCGCATATTCCGGATTGCCGAAAAAAAGCTCGCGGTCGATCAATGCCGGTTGCTGGGCCAGCGTGACAACAGTGAAAATTGACATGAAAAGCACAATTGTCGACAAAATGAGTGATATTTTCATAGTTTTATTGGTTGTTTTGACCTGATACGTTTTGGGACCAAATTTGGTTCACGAAAACTCGGCCAAAGTTTCATGATTCCAGTTTTGTTTGCGAAATTTGCTCTCGCTCCAAAATCCTTTTGTTAATTCAATTGTCGGTTCCGAGTGTTTAGGCATTAGAACGGTGACTACGTCATATCGATACTGCATATCGCGTATACCAAATATTTTACGATAAACCTTCGCAGTTCGTATGATCTGACGCTGTTTGCGGGCATCGACATTAGTAATAACGGGTGTAAATTCATCCGAACGTCGCGTTTTGACCTCAATAAACACAAGCACCTCGCCGTCTAGTGCAATTATATCGATCTCACCCGTCACCTGCACGCCTTTGCTGTTACGGCCGACTGAAACCTTGAAATTTGAAATTATCAGACGGTAGCCGTTGTTGACGAGGAAATCGGCTGCGAGTGATTCCCCAAGCTGACCTATATCTGGCCGAACGGAAGGTTTCGTATGTTTGATCGATAAGAATGATTCCATCTTAACGCAGTTTTTGACTCAAAACGCTCAGCATCTTCTTCACTTCAATTATTTTGGAACTAATCCGTTCATATTCTGATTCGGTCAACATCTCCAAATCGTTTGCGACCAGTGCGTAGTATTCAAGACGATTAGCAAAACTCAGAGCGATAGAAAGGCTTCGGGCAAATTCCGAATCATTCGGTTTTCCGCATCCTTCAGCGATATAAGCCGGAATATCTACGCACGTCTTGCGGAGCTGGGTTCTCAATCCGAATAGCTCATCACGAGGGAAATTGACGGTAAGCTCATAAATTAACAATGTTAGTTCATGAGCTTTTTGCCAAACTTGTAGATTTCGGAAATCTTGCATTAATGAAATAAATTGACCAATTAGCTGACAGCTATTAGCTAACAGCTGTCAGCTAAACGGGATACGAATTAAAATGCCGGCTCCTCGTATATGCCATAAACATCGCGTAGCGCCACGCAAATCTCTTCGACTGTTGCGTAAGCGGCAACCGCTTCGATGATCGCGGGCATTGTGTTATCAGCTGATTTTGCGGATTTTTTTAATTTTTCGAGCGAATTTGCAACCGCTCCATTGTCTCGGGTTGCTTTGACATTAGCGAGACGTTCCAGCTGATGGTGCCGGACATTTTCGTCGATCTGGAGAATTTTGTATTTCGAAACGCCTTCATCCATTGCGTATTTGTTGACGCCGACGATCGTCTGCTCGCCGCGTTCGACGGCTTTTTGATATTGGTAGGCAGATTCCTGTATCTCACGCTGCGGGAATCCGGCCTCGACCGCCTCGACCATGCCGCCGAATCCATCTATCTTTTCAAAGTAATCCATGCATCCGTCGATCATCTTCTGTGTCAACGCCTCGACATAGTAGCTGCCGCCAAGCGGATCAATCGTGTTTGCGACGCCGGTTTCCTCGGCAATGATCTGCTGCGTGCGAAGTGCGATCAACGCGGCTTCGTCCGTGGGCAGAGCGAGGGCCTCGTCGTAAGAGTCGGTATGCAGCGACTGTGTGCCGCCGAGAACACCGGCGAGTGCCTGAATCGCGACACGGGCGATATTATTCAATGGTTGCTGAACGGTGAGTGAAACACCGGCTGTCTGGGTGTGGAACCGCAACTTCATTGTCCGGGGATTCTTAGCCCCGAATCGCTCTTTCATCGTCTTTGCCCAGATCACGCGGGCGGCACGATATTTTGCGATCTCTTCAAAGAAATCGTTGTGTGCATTGAAGAAAAACGACAGTCGCGGGACAAATTCGTCAAGGTCCATCCCGCGATCCACGCCATATTGGACATATTCAACGCCGTCACGCAGCGTGAATGCCAATTCCTGCAACGCGGTCGCACCGGCCTCTCGAATGTGATAACCGGAGATCGAGATCGGGTTGTATTTCGGGACGTGTTTGGTCGTGTATTCAAAGGTGTCGATAACCAGCTTCATCGCCGGCTTGATCGGATATATCCACTCTTTTTGGGCGATATATTCCTTAAGAATGTCGTTCTGTAGCGTGCCGGAGATCTTTGTGAAATCCGCTCTTTGCTTTTCGGCGACAACGAGATACATCGCCAAAAAGATCGGTGCTGGAGCATTGATGGTTTGCGAAACCGTAACCTGATCGAGCGGGATGCCGTCAAATAAAACCTCGAAATCGGCCAACGACGAAACGGCAACGCCGCATTTCCCAACCTCGCCCTCGCTCAACGGTGAATCGGCGTCAAGTCCCATCAATGCCGGCAGATCGTATGCGACAGACAGTCCTGTTTGGCCATGTTCCATCAGATATTTAAAACGTGCATTGGTATTTTCCGGCGACGAAAATCCTGCAAACTGCCGCATCGTCCACATCTTCCCGCGATAGCCGGTCGGGTGAATGCCTCGTTTATATGGAAACTCACCGGGAAAACCGATCTCGTCAATGCTCTCCCCGTCAGCCTCGGTGTAAAGGCGTTCGACAGGTTCGAGCGATATGCCCTCGAACGACGTTTTACGTTCAGGCGACTTGTCGAGAACATTTGCGAGCGTTTCGTCTTCCCACCGCTCGACCTCGGCCTGAGCCTTGGTTACAGCCTTTTTTGCTTCGGTTGTGTCCATTAAAATAAAACCTAATACAATATAATATTTACCGTGTTGACAGTCTAAGCCGACATTTCTCATCGCGCAAGCACCCAGCGGCGAACTGCAAAAATTGCAAAATCACCAATGATCTGCATACAATGAGCAAATGATCTGGACTAACGTCGTTATTATTTTAACACTAATCTCCTGTCTTGCATTCTCGCCCGGCTGCGGTGGCAGCTCCAACAAGTCAGCAAATTCTATGGGTTCTGCCTCAAACCAGGCAAATGAAAATGTCAACGCCGTCAGATCCAATGTCGAGGAGCTGGGACTCCTTGTGAATGTCCCATATGAAACCGAAGACGTAGTTTGGAAAGAAGATAAGTCACGCAAAAAAATCACGGCAGTGTTGCGATTCTCACCGGCGGATTCGACCAAACTCGTGGCCGAGGCGGAAAAAGTCAGACAGCCTGAAACCGCCTCAATCTCATCGGAAACATGGTTTCCGGCCGAATTGATCGCCCAGAGCGAAATGAGCGGCGACGACAATCTCAATGGCCGGTCGTATGCCGCCAATCAATTTTTTCAGGAGCCGTTTTCCAACGGACGGATCGTCCGCGTCGAGAATACCGATTATTTCGTGCTGGAACTCTCAGCGAAATAACCATCAAAACTCCTCATATTTTTTCAACTTTCGATAAAGCGTTGAGAGATCGATCCCCAAAATATTCGCGGCCCTGATTTTATCATCGCCGACCGTGTCGAGTATCTCAAGAACATATTTCCGCTCCATCTCGTCAAGTGTAGGGCGAAATCCGTTGGTGTCTCGTATATCAAATGTTCCACCGGCAGACACTTTTGACGGTAAACTGTCAACATCGATCGCCTTACCGCTCAGTATAACGGCCCGCTCGATCACATTCTCGAGCTCGCGCACATTGCCCGGCCAGTCGTAATTTACAAGCGCGTCCATCGCTTCATTCGAAATCGGCTTTTCAGCGGCTTGTTGGGCGTGCGCGGATTTTGCAGCGAAATGTTTTGCCAGCAGCGGAATGTCTTCACGCCGCTCGCGCAGAGGCGGAACGACGATCTCAACAACATTCAGCCGGTAAAAAAGATCTTCACGAAAACTCCCTGCCGCAACTTCTGTCTCCAACTTTTTGTTGCTTGCCGCGATGATGCGTGCGTCGAATTTGATGGGTGTCGATGAGCCGAGCGGCGTTACTTCGTGCTCCTGCAATGCGCGAAGCAGTTTTACTTGCAGAACGAGCGGCATATCGCCGATCTCGTCCAGAAAAAGTGTTCCGCCGGAGACCGATCTAAACAGTCCCGTTTTATCAGCGACGGCTCCGGTAAATGACCCTCTAGTATGTCCAAAAAGCTCACTTTCGAGCAGCGATTCAGGCAAAGCTCCGCAGTTGACGGCCAAAAATGGGTTTTCAGCACGCTCGCTGTTGAAATGAATGGATCGCGCGACCAGTTCCTTGCCGGTTCCGCTTTCGCCTTGAATAAGTACGTTTGCGTTTGTGTCGGCAACCTTATTTACGATCTCGAAAACGCTCTGCAGGCTGTCACTTTTACCTATTATTTCAGAAAAATCATATTTGCCGCGAAGCTCACGCCGGAGAAACCGGTTTTCCTGAAACAGTTGACGCTGCATCACGGCATTCTTGATCGTTTGCAGCAAATCTTCATTTATGAACGGCTTTGTCACATAGTCGTAGGCGCCTTTTCGGAGTGCAGCGACCGCAGTATCGACGGATGAAAATGCCGTCATAACAATCACGACGGCTTCCGGGTCGAGCGATTTAATCTGATCGAGAAGTTCCAGACCATCCTTACCCGACATTTTTATGTCGGTAAGCGTGACCGAGATCTCGTGTTCCGAGAATACGCGCAGAGCGCTCTCAGCGCTGTCGGATGTAAATACGTCGTAGCCCGAATCTTTAAGAAGCTGTCGCAAAATTGCACGCATCACTTCTTCGTCTTCGACCACTAAAACACTGTGCTGTGCCAACATTGACATGTGAAAAACCGAATAATTTAGTCTAACACAAGGCTTTATTGTTTATTTGGTTTCGTGTTAGCATCAAATTACTAACTTATTGATTTAATGCGGTTTCGAAACCTTACAATTCTCGCCCTATTAGCCGTTTCGCTCGCATTTTCAGTTTTTGCGCAGCAAACAAATCCTGTTGAGCGTCAAGTTTCGAATCCGATCACCGACACGCCCAACATAAATCCAATATCGGCCGAGCAAAGCGTGGCCGCTCCAAAACAGAAAAAGAAACCGAGCTTCGATCAAGAAGGCGGCGATGGCGAAGTCGTCGTCTATTCTGAAAAACAAACCGTCGAAGGCGGAAAAGGAAGCCGCGTTGTTCACCACTCCGGAAATGTCGATGTTCATTACGGCATCTATCGTTTGCAGGCGAACGAGGTGACGATCTATGAGGCCGAAAACAAGATGGTCGCATCGGGCAGTGTTATTTTTGACCAGGGCGACGACCAGCGTATCACGGGTGCAAAAGCGGTATGGAATTATAGGACAAAGCTCGGGACATTTGAGGATTCGACCGGTTTTACAAACCAAACTAACGATGGCACCGTTTTATATTTCACCGCCGAGCGTGTCGAACGCGTTTCGGTTAACGAGATCGTTGTAACAAAAGGGAAGTTCACAGCGTGTGATGAGGCGGTGCCTAAGTGGAGCTTTACGGCCGATAAGGCTCGGATAAGGGTCAATGACAAATTGCGACTAAAAAACGCGAAATTTCGTGTGAAAAACATCCCAATTCTTATCGTGCCGTTTGCTTCGATCCCGATCAAACAAAAAGATCGAAGCTCCGGCTTTCTTACTCCGACCATTGGTTATTCCGGCAGAAAGGGGCTGCGGCTATCTACGGCCTATTACCAGACCCTCGGAGATTCGGCGGACGTAACATTTCGCGGCGATCTTTATAGCAAACGAGGTTTTGGCTACGGTTTGGATGTCAGGACGCGGGCGAATTCACGTTCATTTTTCGATTTTGGCTTTTACGCCGTAAAAGACAGAGTTCTCGGCCACAAAGCCGATATCGCAAATCCTGACCGGGGCGGCTCGATCATTTACGCTGAGGGCGTCCAATACTTTCCTAACGGATTTACGGCGGCAGCCGACTTTAGGCTGACATCAAGCCTTGCTTTCCGGCAGGAATTTTCGGATGGGATACAGCAGATCATATCGCCGATCGAGAATTCACAGGTTTTTGTGAACAAAAGCTGGGACGATTATACAATTAATTTTCTGGCGCGAACACAGGTGATATCCATACCAAACGTCCGTGAAAAGACCCGTAATCTGCCAAGTTTTAGTTTCGATAAACGGCCTTCGAGACTCTCTTTCCTGGACGGCGTGTACTTTTCGTTCAAGACGACATTCGAAGGGGTGTCCCGTCGGGAACAGGTAGATGACGTCGCGTTATATCGCCAAACGACTGGCTCTGACCCGGTGGTCACGCCGGCTGTAGTCCAGCGGTTCGACGTTTACCCTGAACTGACCGTGCCGTTTCACACAAAATACTTCAATTTCACGGCAACCGGAGCCGCCCGGGTTACGTACTACTCTAATTCGTTCGACGACCTACGCCGCGTCGTCAGCCGCGACCTGATCCGTAAATATGGCGAGTTTACGTTCGACGTCAGACCTGTTGCCTTAGCTCGAAATTTTTACGGAAAAAACAACGTGTTTAAGTTTCGCCATGTTATCGAGCCATATATTACGTACCGGTATGTAACCGGCGTTGACAATTTCAACAAAATTATTCGATTTGACTACGTCGATACGGCGACAAATACCAACGAGATCGAGTTCGGTCTGATAAATCGCATTTATACCCGAAAGTATTCCGAGGCCGTGACCTGGGAGGCTCAAAAGCTGCTTGCTGCCCGCGGGTCGAGAGGAAAGAGTCGTGAGTCCGGAGCAGAAAATCCGACTCAAGACTCCGGACTCAAGACTCAAGACTCTTCCCCCGGTGTCCAACCCTACGAAGTATTCAGTCTTACCATCCGCGGCAAGTACTTTTTTGATAAGACGTTTGGAGGAGCGCTGATCCCCGGACGGCGCAACGAGATCGAGCCTATCACCGCGCTCAGTTTTTACAGCTTTGGCGGGGTCCCGAGGCGGTTTTCGCCGCTAAGCATAGATGCGACATACAGGCCGCAGCGAACTGTATTTGTTAATTCGCGTCTCGATTACGGTTTGCAGGGCGACGGCCTGCGGGCGATCTCGTCGACGATCGGCTATGACTCGTCGTTTCTCAAACTGTTTCAGACTTTTTATTATACGAGGGCGATCACGCTCATCCCGTCGCTTGCCCAATACGCCAACGCCTCCGGCAAAGAGGCGGGCACGCTCCGCGGCTCGCAATACAGCCCCTCGCTACTGATCGGCAATCGCGATCATGGCCCGTACGGCGGAGTATCATATTTCTTCGACTTCGAAAACCGCCGTGCATTCGGCCTCACATCCAGGATCAGCGCTCTCTACACGCTCGGCTACACATACAACTGCTGCTCTCTCGCATTGCAATACTACACCTTCAACGTCGGCGTCCGTAAAGAAAATAAATTCGTCTTCAGCTTCCGCCTAAACGGCATCGGCTCCTTCGGCACCGAGCAGTACGGGCAGGGATTGCGGTAGAAAAAATGTTATATAATCTCTTAGGAGAGGTAGTCAAAAAATGCAGCCACAACTGACGACGAGAGATGGAAACACAATTCCACTGACTGATGACATTTACGAACAAATTGTGCAGTTAGTAAAAAAACAATCGGATTTTTTCGAACCGGCGCCTTCGATTGAGGAACTGGAAAGCGAATTTGTCGAGTTATTTGCCGATTCCGCGACGACCGATGAACTTCTCGCCGAACACGCACTGGAACTTGCCCGCGAAAAGCAAAAATTGGAGTGATTTTGATTAATGCTTTATGTTCTTGACACCTTCGCCTTGATGGCTTACCTACGGCGCGAAAAGAATTTTGACATCGTGCGGTCAATTATTCTGGAAACTCTGGCGGGAAGATGCGAGAGTTATATGTCCGTCATTAATCTGGGCGAACTTTATTATATGCAGTCGCGCAAAAGCGGACACGTCAAAGCCGAAAGCTCATTACGCTTCGCTCGGTGAGCCGGGATCATAATTGAATCGGCCTCTACCGACAGAGTTTTATGTGCCGCACGCTTAAAAGCAACAGTCTCGCTTTCCTACGCTGATGCTTTCGCTGCCACGCTGGCCGAAGAACTGAACGCCACACTTGTAACCGGCGACTCCGAATACAAACCGCTTGAACCGACGCTGAAAATTTTATGGCTTTAAGCAACACACTCGAATCGGCGTCCGAAAAGAAAATAAATTCGTCTTCAGCTTCCGCCTAAACGGCATCGGCTCCTTCGGCACTGAGCAATACGGGCAGGGGCTGCGGTAAGAATTTCACGAAGAGTTACATTCCGACATTCAGCCAGTTCGATAAGATACATAAGACACATTCAATTTGTCCGTTTTGATTTTTTGGATTATGAAGACTTATTTTAGATGGCTATGTTGGACAAAGCTTTAATTGTAAAGCGATAATTCTTGAACATATTGTCAACGATTAGAAAACACCCCTTGATTTTATGAGCTTTTGAAACTGTGGAAATCGGAGTGGTTAGCCTGGGATTTTCTCAGTTTCATGCTGAAAAAGTTAAGTGCCAAGGTTGAGGAGTAAAGCGGGATCTCACTTAACCACCTATAAATGCGAAAGTCACTGCTTGATTGAAGGCAGTATACATCCGTTTTTGAGAAATGCAAGCGCTTTTTTCGCTATTGGACGCATTATTCTCATTTTGTGGTGATTGTATACTTGACACAAGGTAAATTATGGTCTATCCTGTGTATATGATTCGTTGTCGCAATTATCATCATCAAGTCGCACCTTTGATTTATCAGGGTTAGCGACCTTTTTCATTGCGTCTATCGCTTCATCTGAGAACAGGAATTTAATCGCTTCATCGCTTGTCATATCAAGCGGTTCTAAATCTTTTGGCTCATTCATAACGGTTATGCAAAATAAATCTGAAAAAGTTCAACAAGAAATCAATCTGATCGAATTATTCGAGCAATTCGGCTCTGAGGACAAATGCCGTCTGTATCTCGAAACATTACGCTTTCCCAATGGTATCATTTGTACGCGCTGTCAGTCAGATAAAATCTCACGCATCAAAAAGCGTAACCAGTTCGCGTGTGATGCTTGTAAATATCAGTTCTCAGCCCTCGCAGGAACAATCTTTCACGACACACACTTACCATTGTTCAAGTGGTTTGCCGCTGTCTATTTGATGCTCGAATCCAAAAAAGGGATTTCAGCAAACCAACTCAGCCGGACATTAAAAATGTCATACAAAACGGCGTGGTTTCTTTCGCACCGTATTCGTGAATCTCTCAAGACTGAATCTGAGACGTTTGGCGGCACGGTAGAGATAGACGAAACATATATTGGTGGCAAACTAGCCAACAAGCACGGCGAAGCCTTAGAACATGCTAGAAACAAACCGCTATATGGCAAAATCATCGCTGCAGGTGCTTTAGAACGTGGTGGAAAAGTTCAACTCAAACGCATCGCCGGCCCGACCAAAGAAATCCTCACGAACTTCGCGAAATCAGTGACACAAAAGTTCAAAACCGAACGTGTCTTTACCGATGACTTGCCGTCTTACAAATTCCTCGAAGATGAAATCCGTATAGATCACGAGACTGTTTGTCACTCTGAGGGTCAGTATGTTCGGCACAATGTTATCCACACTAACGGCATCGAAAATGTGTTCTCACTTCTCAAACGGTCGATAATCGGATCATTTCATCACGTCAGCGAAAAGCACCTAGACAAATATCTTGACGAGTTCGAGTTCCGTTTCAACAACCGTGAGAATCCCTATTTATTCCGTGATTGTATTCTACGATTGTTGAATGCTGAGAACATCGAGTACAAAGATTTAGTCAAAAAATAATTATTTATGGTCATCGAGTTGGCTTGCCATAGTTGCAAGTCGAAGCGCTCCTGAACGCATTGCGAGCAAATTAATGTGGAAATGCGTTATATCCATGTCATTCGACCAATCAATACCGCGTCTCGTCATTTTATTTTTGACTTCATTTAATCGAAGTTCAAACTTCTCGGCAAATAACCCCATTGATTCAGATGAATGGCGCATAGAATCATCGGGATATGAATGTTGACGATCAAATGAAGGTGACC
>JAYVER010000180.1:0-4667 GCA_043748725.1 Chloracidobacterium sp.
TTCCTCGCGGACGGTGTCATTCATCATGGCACCGCAGGCCGGACAAATTGACAAGGTCGGTGCTAAACTCCGATCACATACCGGGCAATTCATAGGCGTAGATGACAGAAAGGTTCTGAGATTTATGAAATGTACTTCCGAAAAAGCAACGCGATAATATCAGAAGTTACTTTAAGTAGTCAATAGTAAAGCGCAGAAAACTTTAAACTTTTTGATGTTTTACAAAAATATTAAATTGGGTTGTGGAAAACTACGGCCACTTGTGGAAATCCATTACAGCGGCTGTCGTCCGGCAAAACCCGCGTCAGGCTCGTGCCACCAACCGATCTCGTCGCCCTCGCCTAGCTGCCAGCAGAGCAAAATAATACGCTCGCCCCGCATACTTGGAAAATCGATCAGCCCACGTGTATAGTCCTTGAGCTCGATGCCCAGCTCGTGCAGTTCGGTCGTCAACATTCCTACTTTGTAGAGCGTGTTGACATAGCCCGTGCCGCCCTCCATCCCGCCGCCGAACACCGACGCCCCAGCCGCGAGCCGGGCCTCGTCACGCAGACACTCGATCTTGGCATAAAGGCTCTGGATCGACTCCAGTTTTGGAATTATATCGGGCAGTAAGGTATTTGCCTCGTCGAGCGTGAAAAGCTTCATCTGTCGTCTCGAATGCGTGTAAAATCAGCCATGTCGTCAGATTCCGGATCGTCAAAATCGGCGTCAAACGGCACCGGTTGCGGCACCTGCTTGAAACCATCCTGAAGGCCATTTCGACCGTTGTCCGCATGGATCTCGTTAGGCGGCACGAACGACGGAACGTCGTATTCGCCCGGTTGCGTGATGTCCTTTCGGATAAGGTCGGCAATGTCACCGATATCGATGAAAAAGTCGGCCACATCGATTAGCCGCGGAGCGGTGTTTGAGCGAAATCCCGCGACCTCGACACGGCATCCCTTATAGGCGACGGCGTTGATCGCGTAAACAAAATCCTCGTCACCGGACACGAGTACAGCGGTGTCGTAACGACCCGCAAGACTCAGCATATCGACGGCGATCTCGACATCCAGATTGGCCTTGCGCGTACCATCGTAGAAAGTTTTTAGCTCTTTTTGAATGACACGGAACCCGTTTCGCCGCATCCACAGCAGAAATCCCTGCTGCCGCTCGGCTCCGACGTCAACACCGGTATAGAAAAATGCACGCAACAGCCGGCCGTCGCCCAACAGGACGCGAAGCAGCTTGTTGTAATCGATATCTATATTATGAAAACGAGCCGCGTGAAACAGGTTGTTGCCGTCGATAAAAACGGCGACCCTGCCACGATGTCCAAACTGCCAGGACGAGCTGGCAGTCGTATCGAACTGCATTTGTTGCACCTCAAACTGCGAGAATATAGGCTAATTCTCTGAAATGCGGAAAATGAGGAACGTCGGAGCAAGGCAAAGAGTTTTCTAAAAACAGAATTTGATCTTAAGGATCAGACTATCTTAATTTTCAAAAATATCACGATTGAACTAATAAAAAGCCTAAAAAATAATTTGCCTACATCGATTTTGCTGCCATACCCGCGTATCAGAAATGACCCTGCTCCTAGTTTGCCAATCGAGATCAAAACGGTCAAGCAATTTCGACGCGAAAATGATAAAATTACTCATCGCGAAACGATATTTATGGCCGATATTGCCAAAGAACAACCTTTCAACTCAATCATTGCTCATCTGCGTATCCAAACGGAAGATATTGCCTTTACACCCGAAGAGATGAACGCCTGCAAGGGTTGCGGACGGATGAACCCGCCGAATCGCCTCAAGTGTCTCTACTGCGGGCATGATCTTGATATCAAATCAGAACATGCGGCGTCGATAAAGCCAAATTTTCGGAAGCTTGAGCCTTGGGAATGCGGGTTTAATGTCGTATTCCGTGAAAGAATCGATGGAAACCGACCCGAAACTGCAAAGGCAGCCGCGCTTTTATCGATGGAGATCGGCGATCTAAACACGATTCTCGACGCCTGTTTGCCGCTGCCTGTTGCACGCTTGGAAAGCGAAAAAGAAGCCGATATTTTGATCACCGGCTTAGCCGGTCTTGGCCTGAAATGTTCAATGGTCGCCGACGCCGACCTTGCCGATGACAAGCCGCCTGTCCGCTTGAGTAATATCGAATTTTGCATAAGCGGAATCGCGGTCACGGATTTTAATACACGCAAGGTGATCAGAATAGAGGCTGATGATCTGGCGCTGATAGTTCCCGGCATCCTAACGACCGGCAAGGTAGATTCGCTCGAAAAACGGCTTCGACGCGGCAGAACAAAGCTGATCGACGAAACAGCAACCTCATCCGACGAATCGATAATTGACATATACAGCCGCCACGACGGTACAGGCTTTCGCGTACATCTTGCCGGATTCGATTTTTCGTGTCTTGGCGACGATAAAGGGCTTCTGGCCGTCGAGAATATGCGACTACTGGTCGTTGCTCTAAAGGGACATGTCCCGAATGCAAAAATCGTCAGCGATTACACAAATATCAGACACGCTCTCGGCAATGTCTGGGAAGTCGAATCGCGAAAGGACCCGCAAGGCCTAAAGCGGTCGGGTTTTGGCAAAGTGGAATTTAGCAGCGTGGCTTCGACAAGCAATCTGCGGCAATTTACAAAATATTCCCGGCTGCAATGGCATCTGTTATGAAGAAAAAGTCCAAAGTCCAAAGTCCAAAGTCCAAAGTGCGCGGCGCCGACACCTATTTTAAAACAGAAACAGCACGGCGGCCGCGTTCCGAAAACTCATCCCTCATCCATCATCCCTCATCCCTTTCCCCTCGCCCCTCATCCCTCATCTACGGCGTACTTCCGGTTCTTGAAGCGCTGCGTGCGGACAATCGGCGTATCGACAAAGTTCTGATCGTTGATGGGGCAAAGGAACATAGGCTCTCGGAGATCGTCGAATTATGCCGATCGAGGTCGATAGCATGGAACCGCGTCCCCCGCGAGACATTTGCAAAGAATCTCGATTCGTCGGTCAATCATCAGGGCGTCCTGGCGTTTTCCGCCTCGGCCGATTATGTAACAACTGACGAAATCCTTGAAAATGCAGGCGAAACAGCATTGTTAGTCATCCTCGACGGCGTAGAAGACCCGCGAAATCTCGGAGCTATACTCCGTACCGCTGAATGTGCTGGAGTGGACGGCGTCATAATTCCCGAACGCCGTGCTGTTGGCCTTACCGACACCGTCGCAAAATCGTCTGCTGGTGCCGTCGAATATGTAAAGGTGGCGAAAACCGCAAATCTAAACCGCTTTATAGAAGACCTGAAGAAGCGTAATATCTGGGTTGTCGGCACGAGTGCGAACGCCGAAATGAATTACACCGATTGGGACTGGTCTCGTCCGAGTGCTCTTGTGCTCGGCGGCGAAGGCGGCGGGCTTCACCGGCTTGTCGCCGAAAACTGTGACATGTTGGTAAAAATACCGATGTATGGAAAAATAGATTCCTTGAACGTTTCGGTCGCCACCGGCGTAATACTGTTTGAAGCACGACGACAGAGAGATGTAGGCAGTAGCGGTAGGCAGAAGCAGTAGGCAGAAGCAGTAGGCAGTTAGAGAACAGGGTTTCCAATTGGTTTGAATTTTTTAGAAAAATGTTTTCGAATGCGAACTATCGCTGACAACTGACCACTAAAGAATATGTTTTGCCCAAAATGCGGTCAACAAAATCCTGAAACCGGTAAATTCTGCCGTGGCTGCGGCACCGATCTTGGTAATGTTACGCAGGCTCTTACGGGAAATCTGCCCCAACCTCGTCCGATCGTTGACCGCAAGGGAAAGCCCGTTAGTTGGGACCGTGCGATCGCAAAGATCTTTTCGGGGCTCGCGTTCCTTGCCGTCACCATTGCATTGGCGTTTTCTCAAATGGGTCGAGGATGGTGGTTTTGGATGCTGATCCCTGCGTTTACGAGCCTCGGGGCAGGTGTTGCCCAGTTTATTCAGTTGCGAAAATCCGAAAAGGGAGGCGTCATGTATTCATCGTCTCCCGGCGCAATTTCGCCCGCACAAAACACAGCCTTGCCGCCGCCGCAAACCCAATGGGTCTCGCCTGATTCACGCTACAAAACCGGCGACCTCGCCCCGCCCAGCGTAACCGACGGCACAACCCGGCACCTCGAAATGGACAGCGAAGGCAAAACGATGTCCTTGCCGAAAGATAAAAGCATATGATAGACATAAACGAAATCGCAAAGATTGATGCCTTAGATATGAAACAAGTATCCGAGTTAGCAAAGCAATTCATTACAGAATTAAACGGGCAGCAGGAACAGTTTCAGGTTGAGGAAGTTACGCTCTCGGGTGAGGTATGGTTGGTCACGGTAAGTTATTTTCGTAAATTCAGATCACCAAATGAGCTTCAAAAGACCTTAGGATTACTCGGCAATAGAGTTTATAAGCGAATTAGTATTGATCGAAAAAGCTACCATATCCTTGGAATGCAGAATTGGTCGTTTGATCGGCAAGAAACAGCACGAATTCCCATTTATTGAGGTTGATCCAAAAATATAGGGAAAAGGGGCTTTTGATTGACACCAACATCGCTCTCCTTTATCTCGTTGGGTCTTACGATGTATCGCTGATTCGTGCCACCTTTGGCAACGTCGTCGCGATCTGTGACGTGGACCGAAACACG
>JAYVER010000181.1:0-4636 GCA_043748725.1 Chloracidobacterium sp.
ATCGCCCTCGCAAGACGTTAGGCTTTCAAACGCCCAACGAAGTCTATTTCAAAGATCACGAGCAATCAAAAGTTGCACTTACTACTTGAATCTAAGTCACGCTATGCAGCAGACAATTCTGATCATCGAGGACGATGCGGACATCGCCGAGAGCCTGCAATATAATCTGAAACGCGAAGGTTTTCGACCCGTGATCGCGGGATCGGGTGAAAAAGGTTTGCGTCTTGCGCTCGATGAAAAAGCGACGCCGTCGCTGATAATTCTCGACTTGATGCTGCCCGGCATGAGCGGCATGGAATTGTGCCGCCGCTTGCGTCGCGAATCGTTGACCGAAAGCACGCCGATAATCATGCTGACGGCTAAGGCAGCGGAGGGCGATAAGATATTGGGGCTTGAAACAGGCGCCGATGACTATATCGTCAAACCGTTTTCGATCAAGGAAGTCATCGCCCGCGTTCGAGCTGTGCTTCGCCGGGCTGAAAAAGAAACCGCTCCAAAATATGAGGACGAAAAATTGTCCGTCGATTTTGCGGATATGCGCGTTGTTTGCAGCGGACGCGGCGTCAAATTGACGCGAAAGGAATTTGCCCTGATCGAGCATCTTATAAAAAACACAGGTCGCGTCGCGTCGCGTCAGCAGTTGCTTGATAATGTTTGGGGCTACAGCTATTTTGGCGACACCCGAACGCTCGACGTCCATATCCGCCGCCTGCGCCAAAAACTCGACGAATGTGGCGGGTGCATTGAAACGGTTGTGGGTGTAGGCTATCGTTTCATTGGGTGCAAATGAGCGTTATGAATTCTGCGGCAGCGGGCACGGAACAGGCTGATTCCTTTTCCTCTGATCAAATTCTTCAAAAAATACTGGATACCACGCGTGAGTGCGTGTTGGTCGTCGATGGCGATATGCGCATTGCGAACTGCAACGTGCCGGCCGCCGTGGCGTTTGGCCGCGACGGGCTTGATATTGAGAACAAACGCCTCAGCGAAGTGATACGCGATCTCGACTTGCACGAGGCGTTTCGAAAAGCCACGGACGGCCAGATTTCGGTGAACGTACGTCTCGAACTCAACCGTGCGGGAAACAGGAAGTTTGATGTTCATGTAGCACCGATAGAACTCGACGGAGCAACGTATGCGATCGGGTTTTTTTATGAAACGACGCAGATCGACCGGCTCGAATCCGTAAGACAGGAATTTCTCTCCAATATCTCGCACGAGCTTCGCACACCGCTCACGTCGATCCTCGCCTTTGTCGAAACGCTCGAGGACGGCGGTATCGATGACAAGGAAAATAACCGTCATTTTTTAAGTGTTATCAGGCGAAATGCCGAGCGTATGCACAGTCTGATCTCCGACATCCTCGAACTTTCGCTGATCGAATCAGGCAACGTATCGATCGATATCCGCGAGGTAAAGCTTTTTACTGCGGTACAGGATGTGCTTTCGGCTCTTTCCACCAAAGCTCGTGATCGCGAGATCGAACTAAAGAATGAGATTCCGGAAACTGCTGTCGTTTTTGCCGATTCTGTCAGGTTGGAGCAGATGTTGACCAATCTGGTCGACAATGCGATCAAATTTAACCGGCAAGGCGGAGCCGTAAGCGTATACTACGAACCGGTCCACGGAAGAGATGTAATATCGGTTGCAGACACGGGCGAGGGAATTTTGCCTGAGCATTCGCAGCGAATATTTGAGCGATTTTATCGTGCCGACCGCGCGCGTTCGCGAGAGATCGGCGGCACGGGTCTCGGTCTCGCCATCGTCAAACATCTCGCCAAACTCCACGGCGGCGAGGTTTCCGTCAACTCCATCCTGGGATCGGGTACCACCTTTCGCATTGAGCTACCGTCATAAGTTGCTTGGAGTTCCAACTTCAGTTGGCTGTCGATAGGCCATTGCCAACTGAAGTTGGAACTTCAAACTTTTTATTTCCCGCAGAGTCTAACCGTGCTATAATCAATTTATATTGAAATCTAAGTGATGCAGACGGACAGGCGCATTTTACGTCCACGCTCAAGTTTCAACTCTTACGGTCTTTTGCGGAGAGTAACGAACATGCAGCTAATCATCGGTCAAAAAGTAGCATATCCGAATCAGGGCATTTGTCTTGTCGAGGGGACCACAACGTGCACCATCGCTAGCTGCACGATGGAGGGGTTTACGCTCAGGGTTCTGAGCGACCATTCAACGATATTTGTCCCAACTGCAAACGCCGAGAACGTCGGCATTCGACCTATAATTAATTCGTCACAATGCAAAAAGCTGATAAGCGAGCTTTCCAAAGATTTCGAACAGGTCTCATGCGACTGGAAGACACGTTCGAAGGAATTCACGGAAAAACTCCATTCGGGTGACATTTTCGAAGCTGCCGATGTCCTGAAAAAACTTACGTTTCTGAGTTACGAAAAAAAACTTTCGTTTCGCGAGCAGACCATGCTCGAAAAAGCGAAATTCTTGATAATCTCCGAGGTTTCGAACGCCGATCGTCGCGATCATAGCCTGATGGAAGGTGAGATATGCCGTCTTGTTGAATCGGCGTGTTCAAAGCACCGCGAGATCCAGCCCAGCGTGATGGCGGCAGCGCACTAAGCCCGTTTAGTGTAGCTCGCCCGAACGACAGTTTTGATATTGCCGCGAACGTGAAAATCACCTTCAATCTCGACCTTTATTGGGTCGCAGGCCTTTACAAAATCTTCGAGAATTACATTGACGACGTGTTCGTGAAAGATCTTGATCTCACGAAACGAATTGATGTAGAGTTTCAGGCTTTTTAGCTCGATGCAGAGGTGGTTTGGAATGTATTTTAGCCGGATGATGCCGAAATCGGGGAAGTCGGAAAACGGACAAATAGCTGTAAATTCAGGCATTTCAAACTCGACCCAGATCTCCTTGCCGCGAAATTCGTAGTTGAAAGCATCAAGCGGATAAAGACCCATTTCGGCACGCGGAGTCGGTCGGATGTCGAGTCCCTGATTATTTGCGACGTCAGCCGTTCGTTCATCTAACATAAGAATTTTTTCGCGATCCCATATTTCGCACTGCAGCCAGATCGGTCACGCCCCGATCACTCAATTTTGTGAGCAAATTTACAAAAATATGTGCCGTCGCGTAGGCGTCGGCGCTCGCTCGGTGGTGATTGACGAGATCTATTGAATAGTATTCCGCGACCGTTTTTAGCTTGTGATTAAGAATATTCGGCAGCAATTTTCGCGATAGCTGTACGGTGCAGAGACAAGGATTAGCCATGCGATAATCGGGGAAGACGCGTCCGACTTCGGAATTCAGAAATCGCATATCGAAGCCCGAGTTATGAGCTACGAGTATCGAATCACCAATAAAACTTAGAAAATCATGAGCAATGTCGGCAAAAAGCGGTGCGTCTGCGACCATTTCATCATTGATTCCTGTTAGCTGATTGATAAACCAAGGGATCGGCATTTCGGGGTTGACGAGCGTTTCAAATTTTTCCATTACCTCGCCATTTCTTACCCGATAAGCACCGATCTCGGTGATGCGGCACGGCGGCGCTTTGGCGCCGGTCGTCTCGAGGTCGAAAACGACAAACTCGGTTACCGCCAGTTCACGATTTTCAAAGTCGTCCTGCCCAAGCTCAACCATATCACCATTTAAGCTCAGACGCGGGTCGCGGGCGATCAGGTCTGCGACAAGCAAGCGGGCCAGATTGCGGTCGGGCTTGCGGATCTTCATCACAAAATCGACGACGCTAATGGCCGACGCTTTGCCGTCAAACGAACGCAGCAGAGAGACGGTTTCGTTTATTAGCAATGACTCGGAAATTAGGTTAGGATACGGTGTCATCTATCTAATTTTAGCGGTTAAAAGGCGAACCGTAAACACACCGTGAACGAGACTGAGATTATTCAACACTTTAGGGACACAAATGCCTTGCTTGAAGGGCATTTTGTTCTGTCGAGTGGTTTGCACAGCCCGAAATATTTGCAATGCGCCCTGGCATTGCAAAATCCGACAGATGCAGCTGCGTTTGGGCGTGCGATAGCCGACGGATTTGTCAGAACCGCGAGCGATAGCGACTTGGGTTCTTTTGCTATTGACAAGGTTGCTTCGCCCGCTATCGGCGGTTTGGTGATAGGATTTGCGGTCGCACAGGCGTTGGGTGTGCGGTTCATATGGACCGAGCGGCAGGAAGGCGTGATGACATTGCGTCGGGGTTTTGCTGTCGATGAAGGCGAACGAATTTTGGTTGTTGAGGATGTAATCACGACGGGCGGCTCGACACGGGAATGTATCGCCGCATTGGAATCTCATGGAGCGAAGGTCGTCGCGGCGGCTTCCATCATCGACCGTTCAAATGGCAACGCGGATGTCGGCGTTCCGCTTTTTTCGCTTTTTTCGCTTGATGTTCCAAGCTATGAACCAGAGATGTGTCCAATGTGCGAGGCTGGAATCGAAGCCATTAAACCAGGCAGCAGAATCACGAAATGAATTACAGATTTCTCATCCAATATGACGGCACCGATTTTCATGGTTGGCAGGTGCAGGAAAACGACCGTACCATTCAAGGCGAACTGGAGCGGGTGATCGGGATGATCGCCGATACTGAGGTCGGCGTTATCGGTTCGGGCCGGACGGATGCGGGCGTTCATGCCGAGGG
>JAYVER010000182.1:0-11833 GCA_043748725.1 Chloracidobacterium sp.
ACGAAACTGACAAAAATTACGTCCGATCGTGTTGCCCTTCCCAACGTCGAGGGGGCTTTGAGGCAAATTTTTCAGATCAAACTCTATATAGGCCGGAACAAATAGATCCAAACGGCCGTCTTTATCGTAATCGCCGAATGTTGCCCCGGTGTGCCAACCTTTGATATCAAGATGAACCTTTGGCGCAACATCGGTAAAGGTTCCGTTTCCGTTATTATGATAGAGCCTCGAAATGCCGAAATTGCTGACAAACATATCCGGAAACCCATCGTTGTCATAGTCGCCGACCGCGACCCCCATTCCCCAACGCTCGTTTGCCACGCCGGCTTTTTCCGTTACATCTTCAAACTTCCAGTTGCCAAGATTATGGAAAAAATAAGATCTCGGGGCTTTTTCATTGCCCAATTCTGCATTTATAGTCGAACCATTAAGGAAAAAGATGTCCGGTTTGCCGTCGTTGTCGTAATCGATTATCGCCACCGTACACGCGGTCGTTTCAACGATATATTCCTTTGCTTTGCCTCCCGAAACGCATTTGACGCCATTTATGGAGGTTTGCGACGTCACATTTTCAAAAATTTTGGGTGCCGCAGCGTCCACAATTCCGGTAGTGCGCTTTGAGGTATAACTCTTCTGTTCGCCTGTCGAAACGCCGCCGGTTTGTTCACCCTGAGCCAAAGCGGCCAACTGAAACGCAACTACAACAACGGCTGCTGCAAAAATTTTATTACTCATTGAAATCCTTTATTACTAGTGCTCTGTAAAATAAGTTCAAGAAGGTTTAGCCACGAATTACACAAATAGCACTAATAATTTTCTTTTTATTTGTGTAATTCGTGGCTAAATTCATTTCTTCAAAAACTTAGGAATGCAGCACTAGTATCTTACTTATTTAGTTTATGGTCATCTATGATCTGATAGCGGTTGATCCGCGGCTTTTTAATCTTTTGACTATTTTTCGGATAGCTTAAATACGGCGGAATAGTCCGATTTTTGCTTGTTTGCATCAAACCTGGCCAGATCGTGGGTATGAAACGGCAGACTCTCGATGCCGATCTTCCAATTTTTTTGCAAGAAACTGCTTGCTAATGATGTCATGCCGGGATCGTCTTTTAAATCACGGAAAATTATGGCTTCCTTTTTCGCCTCATCACGCATTCCGAGCTTTTGATAAATAACGATCAAATTGTAATGGGCCGAGACATCCTCAGGATCGATCTCCAATACTTTTTCATAGTAAGACTGGGCGATCTGGAGTTGAGCCTTTCGCTCTTTCGGCGGCAAACTGTCGCTCTTGATCTTAGCAAGTTCCCCAAGTTGTTGGAGCGTCACGCGGTCGCGCGGAAATGATTCCAGCACCTTTTTGAAATCATCTTCGGACTTTGCCAATCGCGAACGCACTCTATTGATCCGACCGCGTTGGAAGATGGCCCGATTGTTATTAACGTCTATTTCGAGAGCTTTATTCACAAGTTTCTCGGCCTCTTGCCAGCCACCCATTTCCATTAATGCCAATGCCTTATTGGTAATGGCAAATGCCTTATAGTCCTTAACGTCTGCTTTGATGACTTCGTCAAAAGCATCGGATGCCTGCGGAAATTGTCGCTGATCGAGCAGCGCGATGCCGTAATTATTCCATCGACGCCAATCCGGCACTGCCTTTGGGTCGATCGGCTGAGACTCGTTAGTCTGCCCAATTAGCAAAGTCCTTTCCGCTGTCGCCATCGTGACGATCGGGAGATCGATCGATTTCTTAAGAGAGTAATCGCTAAAAACCCTTGTAAACCGGCGGTACTGAAGTTTCGCCGTGATCTTGATTTGTCCTCCGACATTGGCGGGGATCGGGAATTTGTAACGCGCGAGGTCGGACCGTCCGGATTGGATCGCCAGATTTTGTGCTACCACACGGGTTTTCCATATCTCGTGAAGGTCGTTATACGAACCGTCTGCCTTGACAAGATATGTCTTGTAGCAATGTGCCCTGTCGTCAAGATCTCCATCACGTGTTATGAATCCGGATTTATACAAAACTTTTTCGGTTGCGTCGGTCACGGTAAATTCAACATACGCTTCGTAAAAATCTCGCAATTCAGGCGGAAACGAGTGCCCGATGTTCTTATTTGTTATAACGACATCCGCTGTAATAGTGTCTGTTTCATTGATCCGAAAGTTCTCGCGATTAACCGGGGCGACCAATTCGTCTTTTCTCGATCCGGCCTTTTGGCGATGGAGTGCGAAGATATCGACGCCCAGCTTGTCATCCTTTAAGGATTTCTCAACTTCATCAAGTTGTTCCTTATAGCCGTAATAACTCGGGATCGCGGTGTTTGCCGCCGCCCAGCGATGCGATGCGATCGTGCCTTTGTTCTTTGCGGAAACGTCAAAAAATTGAGCCGGTTCCTGCTTCATGTGGCACGTATTGCAGGTTTCTTTATTACGCACGTAAAAGGGATGTGGCGATTCCTTGGAGAACGACGACATCTGCAATTCATCGCCAACAGCGAACGCCCGCATGAATTTATAATCATTAAGCTGGTGCGGAACCTGCGATTTATGGCAGGCGGCGCAAAATTCCGGCCGTTTGATGAGGTCCTTTACCATCGCGCGTTTGTGATCGGGAATATTGTCGAGAATTTGCTGGTCGGTCACGTTCAACGTTTTGGTGCCGTCCTGTTTTTCCAGCAACGCGGGTTCGCCCATCACGTAACCGCCGACGCCTTGCCCGTCCACGGACTGGATCGAATGGCACACCATACAGGACACGCCGTCATCATCGAACGGGCGCTTCTTAAACTGAGGTTTTGCTGTCAGGGCTCCCGAAAAAAGAGCAACGGGATTGTGGCACGCTTCGCAATGCCTGGTAAATTCAATGCCTTTTTCCTTGGTCAGATCTTTTACGTTCTTCTGATAAAACGGCTCGCGGAACGCGTTTGCATGAGCTGACTGACGCCACTGGGGATGGGCGTCCGTATGGCACACAGCACACCGGGCCGCGGAGATAAACTTCTCGGGCTGCATGAATTTCCCGTCGTGCGTGTTGGCGTTTGAAGGAGCAAAAGGGCGGTCGGCTCCGAAGCGGTAGTCATAGGTTTCGGTGATCCATTTTTGATAGTCGTCCGGGGACATCGCATCGCCCTTGACGAAATTGTTTGCTAAAAACAATGCCCCCGCGATGAGCCATATCGAAATGACCGAAACCTTGACCAAATTCCCTCTCATATTATTAACGCAATTACACCATAGAAGTTCAGAGTGCGCGATTTATCGCGTTCCTTTTCACTTCTCAGACTGTCCGAATTTATCGCGAATGCGTAAACTTAAACAAAAGAACGCGATAAATCGCGCACTCTGAACTATGTGGCCGAGACGAATTTCTTGGACAGAACCAAGCTGATCGAGCCCAAAGTTGTGGGCGATTCGCCAAGCGTTGACGGAACGATCAAAGTCCCGTTAAGTTCCTGCCGGATACTGCGATTTCCCTGGACGCTTATTTCTTCCTTGATAAGATCCCAGGCTCGAACGATACGGCCACTTACGACCACTCTTTTGGGGCTGAAACCAATTATCAAGTTCGATATGCCGATCGCGAGATAGGCGGCTGTTTCCTTCAAAGCATTTATCGCCTGCTTTTCGCCGTTCTCTGCGAGAGAGATCAAATGCTCCATACTCACAAGGGCCGAATCGGAAGTCCCGCCATTTGAGCGATAACGGCTTAGTATTGCTTTTTCAGATGCATGAGCCTCCCAACAGTCGTCCCGGCCGCACGAGCACTTTACCGGAGCGTTACCGCCCACGTACATGTGCCCAAATTCGCCCGCGGCTCCGTATTCCCCGCGGTAAACCGCGCCATCTATCACGATTCCCGTGCCTATGCCCTCCGATACAAGCACCGTTACGAAGTTATGCGTCCGCCTGACCTCAAGTTCGCCAAACCAAAGTTCGGCAACGGCGATCGCATTCGCGTCGTTGTCTACTGTAACGGGCAATGACGTGGCGTTAGTGATCTGCTGTCCGATATCCCAGTTCGTCCATTGAAAATATGGGATATATAAAATGTTTCCGTTGATCTGATCTGCGATGCCGGGGATACTGATGCCGACCTCAAGGTCATATTCGGAGTTCTCATTAGCAAAGGCGGTTACTTTCGCCAGAATCTGCTCATTCATGTAACCAATATCTGACGATGTCGGAAACGACTCCTGCTCAAGAAGATTCCCGCTTAAATCTGCTAACACGACCCTCGTCTGGAGCGGCGTTACGTCCACCCCGATCGCGACGGGCTTACCGGAGGTTAGTCGCAGCAGCGTAGGCTTTCGACCGCCGCTCGAATCGCCGGTTCCTAATTCCTCGATCATCCCGGCCGTAGTCAGATCGTCAACGATCGCAGAGACGGTCGAACGCTGCAATGAAGTCTCCCGCGCGATCTCAGCGCGCGATATCGGGGATCTGGCTCGAACGTAGTTCAGAACGATCTGTTTGTTGATGTCACGGATCGTGTTATGACGAGCTATCCGGTCCTTTGCTCCATGAAGATATATCTTTTTCATCGCGCAAGATCCCTTCGAAGCCAGAAAAGTCGATTTTTCTGAAACTCGAAGGAGAAATGTTTGTTGTGATAAGAAACAAACATCTAATTTATAAGGATTTGCGAAAATGTGCAACCCGTTCAAGGCTCGTTTCGTCTCACTTCTAATATCGTTTGAAATAAACTAAGCGATCTCTGCTTAAAAACTCGGCGTTCTCAGCGTTAAGCTGATTTAACGCAGAGGCCACTGAGTCGGACGCTTCAGGTATGAGCGTATGCGAATCGACGATCGATTCGTTGATCATGCTCGCCTTTTCCGCCGAAGCCGCATATTCCGGCGGGTACATCATTCGCGTCTCCGTTAGAATAGAACGAAGCTCATCGTCCGCCTCATCGAATGGAATTGTTTTTATCCATGCCATATAAAATATGAATTATTCAGGGTCATGCCCCCCATACGAAGAAGGCACCCAAAAGACTCGGCCGCCATCGGTTGTCTTTTTTAATCCGAGTTTTGGCAGTTCACTTTCTCCGGCGCCCAAAAATGTGAAGTGCGGCAGATCTGAAACCACCGTCTGAAACCAGCCGTGTCCGGCCAGTATCTCTCTGACTTGCGGGTTGTCATGCTCGCTCACGTCCAAAGCGAGCATTGAAAGGTGCTGCGACGTGCCTGGCGGTGCTACGGAATAGATGATCGATTTCGAGAGATCCTTTGCAAAATAGATGCCCGTCGATTCGAGTTTGAAGATCTCGGGCACCTGTTCGTAAGGCGTGAGGAGGCGAATTCGCTCTGCATCAGCTTCTGTTATGCGGCCATTGTTCACCCAATGTGCCAATCCGGGCGTCACACGGCTTGCCCACAGCGTGACCGTGTCTTTGTATGATCGCCGAGCCGCGTCTGAGCCGCGCGGCGTTATCGACACCCCGCTCCGCTCAGCGTCCGCGACGGCGTCTTTCAAGGCTTTCATCGCCGGTGCCTGCAGTTCGATCGTGACGCCGCCCACGGTTTCCGATGACTTTTCAACACCCAACTGGAATGCGGAAACCTCGTTAGCATCCTTAAAAACGACCACATTTGGCGGCGTTGCCCCTTCTTTGGCGACAAATACGGAGCCATATTCTTTCAAAAGCCTTTTGCCCACTTCATCTGATGGTTGAACAAAATTGCTCGGAAGGTTTGCCGCAAAGCCGCTGTTTTTTATTTCGCTGTCGGTCATGATCGTCTAATTATCATCTTCGCCCGCACGGATCGCTCATCCCATTTTTTCATATTCCCGATATTTCGGCTAAAGCCTGTCGGAAAATTTCGTTTTACCCACCGATATGTAAGAAGGAATACAGATTAAAAAGCAGTTTATTGAAATAATGATAAACAAATATAAGGAGGAGCAAAATGCCGCGAGGAGATAAAGACAGTTACACCGATAAGCAAAAGCGTCAGGCGGAACATATCGAGAAAGGGTATGAGAAGAAAGGGGTTTCCGAGACGGAAGCAGAAAAACGTGCGTGGGCGACCGTAAATAAACAAGACGGCGGCGGCAAAAAGAGCGGATCGGGCCGGAAATCTTCGACCGGAAAGAATAAACTTCGGCACATAAGCCGCTGAAAAATATTTCTCCGTGTATTCCAGCATACAAACACGCAAAAACGGCTTGGGTTAATCTAATGCGGCTGTAAGAAATAAATCAAACAACTGGCGCTTCGGCGGCGCATCGGGTGCGTTTTCATTGGAGACGCACCCATTTTTAACGGTGAGAATATTATGCATATGGCGTTCAGATTGCGCGATTTATCGCGTAAGCTCCACAGTGCCCGAATTATCGTTTAGAATGTAAACAAAAGAGAGGCGATAAATCGCGCACTCTGAACTAAAACGAGTAAGAAATGAAACCACTAAAACTTCTTAAAATTCCACGCCCCGACACAGAGCTGCCGAGTCTTGATCGTCCCATTATCCGACCGACTATCGAACGCATGCGGAGCAACCGATCAGGGAACTCGCACGGACGCTCTGTGGAATTTGACAATGCCGTTCTGACAAATATGGGCGAGGGCATGTACACCGTGGATACGGATGGGTTAGTTACGTCGATGAATCCAACGGCAGAGATACTATTTGGCTGGACATTTGATGAGCTTGCAGGCCGCAGAATGCACGATATAACCCACTACAAGCACCGCGACGAGAGCGCCTTTCCGGCGGAAGAGTGTGCGAGCTTTCAGGTGCTTCAAAGCGGCAGATCCCTCAAAGATCACGACGATGTTTTTATTCGGAAGGACGGCACTTTTTTTGACGTTATCTACAGTTCATCGCCGGTGCGTGAAGACGGCGAGGTCGCCGGTCTGGTTGTCGTTTTTAGAGATGTGACCGAACGCAACCAGACGCTCGCAGCCTTGCGCGAATCCGAGCAGCGCTTCCACACGCTGGCGGACACGATTCCGCAGCTTGCCTGGATGGCCGAACCGGATGGAGCCATTTTCTGGTATAACCGCGGCTGGTATGAATACACGGGAACGACGCTCGAGCAGATGAGAGGATGGGGATGGGAGACGGTTCACGACCCGCAGATCCTGCCAGAGGTTGTCGAGCATTGGAAAACCTCTCTTGCGACCGGCGAAGAATTTGAAATGGAATTTCCGCTAAAGGGGGCGGACAGCAAATTTCGCTGGTTTTTAACGCGCGTCAATCCTCAGCGCGATTCCCAGGGGAAAATCTTCCGTTGGTTCGGCACCAACACCGATATCACCGAACGTCGTCAGTCCCAACGTGACGCAGATTTTTTGGCCTCGATCGGCGACGATCTGAATCAGATAGCGGATACCAACGAGATGATACGCTTCGTCACCGCAAAGATAGGCACGTATATGGATCTCTCGGTCTGCGCCTTTGTCCATATCGACGAGACGGGGAAGACGGCGGCCATAACCCACGATTGGCACCGTCCGGACGTGCCTGATCTGGTTGGAGTTTATCCTCTATCCGATTATTTAGCTGATGAGTTTCAGATAGCGCTCCGCGCCGGCGAAAGTTTTGTGATTTGCGATACGGCTGCCGACCCGCGTATTACCCAAACGGAAAGTTACGAGGTGCTGAAAATACGCGCATTTGTTGTCGTGCCGGCAATTAAGAGCGGCGAGTGGCGATTTGCTTTTGCCCTCTATCGCTCAGATCCGTATGACTGGCGATCTGACGAGATCGACATGGCCCGGCAACTCACAGATCGTATCTGGGCGCGATTGGAACGCGACATTGCCGAGGAAAAAGAGCAGACGCATAATCGCCAACTTGCCGTAGTGGCCCGGAGCAGTCAAAAACTGATCCTTGGCGAACAGCGGCTGGCAATAATGCTCAAAGACATTTTTACCGATGTCGCCGAGGCGGTCAATACAGAAATATTTTTTCACTACGTCGCGGGCAATGAGCCGGGCCAGATGAATCTCACGAACTGGAGCGGAATTACGAGGGATGAGCGCAATTTTTTCGCCCACATGAAATTTGGCGAGCATTTCTGCGGGCGTGTCGCCGAAAGCCACGAAAGAATGATCATCGAGGATCTGGCGATCAATGAATTTCCTGGCGGCGAAGTTTTGCGTGCGGCCGGCGTCAAAGCTTACGCCGGATTTCCGCTGATCGCTCAGGGTCAATTGGTCGGAACGATCGCTTTTGTTACGCGTGCCCGGTCTCAGTTCAGCGAGGGCGAGCTGCTTACGATCCAGACCGTCTGTGACCTCGTCGCCGTCACGCTCGACCGCGTACACGCCGAAGAAAGATTATCGGAGCTATACCAGCGAACGGAACAGCAATCGCGTATCTTCAATACCACGCTCTCGTCAATTACAGATTTTGCTTATATATTCGACCGGGAGGGGCGTTTTCTTTATTCGAATAAGCCGCTTCTTGATCTCCTCGGCATTACACTGGAAGAGATTATAGGGAAAAACTTTTTTGATTTAAATTATCCGCGGGATCTCGCGACACGGCTTCAAAGTCAGATCCAGCAGGTAGTAAAAACTAAGGAAATTGTTGCGGATGACACGCCGTTCACAAACCCCGAGGGCAAACCCGGCTTTTACGAATATATTTTCTCCCCCGTCATTGCGCTTGACGGCTCGGTAGAGCTTATCGCCGGTTCAACTCGCGACATTACAGAACGAAAACATATTGAAGAAGAATTACGCGAGTCGGAGTCGCGCTTTTCGCTTGCTCAGGAGGCAGGTAATGTCGGCATCTGGGATTGGGACGTGGCGACAAATGGGATTTTTTGGTCCGAGACAATGTGGCGGATCTATGACGCCGACCCTGCGGAGGCTAATCCGGATGAGGCGTTTTGGCTCTCGCGCATTCACGAGGACGACCGCGAGAGGGCAAACCTCAGTGTTCAACAAAGGCTCGCATCCACGATGGATCGCCATATCGACATGTTTCGGATCGTTCAACGAGACGGCGTCGTGAGATGGATCGAATCCATCGCGACGATTCAACGCGACGAGGCGGGGAATCCGGTGAGAATGTACGGCGTCGATCTCGATATCACCGAAAAGAAAAATATTGAGGAACGGATTCGCCGCAGTGAAAATCAACTGCGAGTCATCACCGATTCCGTTCCGGGCCTTATTTCTTATATCGACAAAGATTGCCGGTATCGTTTTGTTAATCGAAAATATACCGAATGGTTTGGCATCCCGGCAGAGGAATTCACCGGCCAGCATATGCGCGACATGCTCGGCGCCAAAGTTTACAAGGTATTAAAGCCTAATGTTGAAATGGTTTTATCCGGCAAGGCGTGCACTATTGAAACGACCGTTCCCTACAAAAACGCCGGCGAGCGATTTGTGCAGTTTTCTTACGTCCCTGATATCGCCGACGACAATTCGGTACCGGGTTTTTATGTACTCGTAACCGATCTGACGGATCGAAAGCTGATGGAGGATCTGCTCCGCTCAAGCGAAGAGCGGTTGAGCAGCCTGATGGAAAGCTTTACTGACTACGCCATTTTTTCGACCGATCTCGACGGTCAGATAGAAAGCTGGAACTCCGGGGCCGAGAACGTTTTTGGTTACTCGGGATCGGAAATATTGGGGCGATCCGCAGAAATACTATTTATACCCGAGGAGGTGGCAAAAGGCATACCGGATCGGGAAATGAAGACTGCCAGAAAAGAAGGCCGCTCTCCCAACGAACGATGGCACGTTAGAAAAGACGGCTCGCGCTTTTTCGCGGCCGGCGAAATGACGCCATTATACATGGGTGGATCACTGTCCGGCTATGCCAATATCTGCCGGGACCGAACTGAGGCAAAGCGCCTCGCCGACGAATTGCAGTTGGCCCACGACGGGCTCGAGGTGCGGGTTATCGATCGTACGAAAGAACTGGCCGAGACAAACGCCCTGTTGGTGCAGCAAATGGAGGAGCAGGCATTTATCGAAGATCAGCGTCTCGGTCTGCTAAAACGGTTATTTACCGTACAGGAAGACGAGCGGGGCCGCATCGCTCGCGACATCCACGATCAACTCGGCCAGCGCCTAACCGCCCTTCGACTAAAGATCGCCTCCCTAAAGGATCTTTCCAACGGAAATGCCGAGATCGGCGAGCGCATCGACCACCTACAGGAGATCGCCGAGCATCTCGACCGCGAGGTAAGCTTCGTGGCCTGGGAACTACGGCCCAGCATTCTTGATAACACCGATTTCGCTAACGCACTAAAACATTACGTCGAGGAATGGTCGCGGTACTCGGATATATACGCGGAATTTGATCAGATCAAACTGACGGGACTTGATCTCGATACGGATATAAAGACCAATCTCTACCGCATCACGCAGGAAGCACTCAATAACGCCGCGAAACACGCCCGCGCGGACCGTATAAATGTACTTTTGGAGAAACAGGGTGATGATCTGATATTGATAGTTGAGGATAACGGCAGGGGCTTTGAGATGCCCGAGAACGGTATCGACCGCAAGTTGGATAAGGGATTTGGCCTGGTCGGCATGCGTGAGCGGACAGCTCTGATCTCGGGTACGCTCGAGATCGAATCGGCTAAAAACAAGGGGACGACCGTTTTCGTGCGCGTTCCGCTTGGTCCAACCCGCGAAGCGGGTGTCAGCATAAAGTAAGGATACCGCCCGGATCCGAGCCGTCGAAGACGGCGGCAGCGGTGTAATTCCAACCTCTGCCGCCCGCGTTTGCGGGCTTGATCATAATTGTCTATGCTCCCCGTGCTCACGCACGGGGCTTTATGCTCTCACCCGCTCACGCGGGCTTGTCGGACGGAAAAGATTTTGGCTACTGACACGAACGCGGTGAATTATATGGGAAACAAACTACGCATTTTAATCGCCGAAGATCATAAGACGGTGAGAGAGGGCGTTAAGCTGCTGGTGAACGCTCAGCCCGACATGGAGGTTGTCGGCGAGGCGGACGATGGAGAGGTCGCCCTTACCGAAGCTGCCCGCCTGCAGCCCGACATCGTCATCATGGACATATCCATGCCCCGTCTCAACGGCCTGAAAGCCACCAAAAGGCTGCGTATCCAGATGCCGAAGGTAAAGATCCTCACGCTTTCGCGTCACACCGACGACGGCTATCTGCAGCAGTTGATAGCCGCCGGAGCAAATGGTTATGTCCTGAAACAAAGCGCCCCCAACGAACTGATAAACGCGATCCGCGTCGTCGCGCGCGGAAACGCCTATCTCGACGCCGCACTTACTAATAAAGTAATGAGCGGTTATGCAAAGAGCACCGTCAGTTTGCGCGGAGAGAATCAACAGCAGCTTACCGACCGCGAATCCGAAACCTTACGCCTCATCGCCCTCGGCTACAGTAACAAAGAGATCGGCGTCAGTCTCGACCTAAGCGTAAAAACGATCGAGGCCCATAAGGCAAACGGAATGCGCAAACTCGGCATTTCCAGCCGCATCGACATCGTCCGCTACGCCATCCTGCAAGGCTGGATGCAGGATACCTAGCTCAGAGTGGAGCTGCAAAGAAAATGGAACACGGATTTTCACTGAAAAAGCACGGATCAACACGGATCGGACAAAAAAATAGTATTGTTCATATCCGTGTAAATCCGTTCTTTTCCGTGTTGATCCGTGTTCTATTCCTGTAGCCTTTATCTGTCTCAGCCCCACAGTACCCAACTTCAGGTTTGCCTCGTAAGCAAAAGAACGCGATAATCGCGAACTCGGAGTTAAAACCTCCTCATACACTAGGGATATTCCCTATTCATTTTGCTTGTCTTCCTAATATTCTACCCAATCGAATCGGAACATAATGTTTTTAAGTAAGGGGTAAGACGCGGGCTT
>JAYVER010000183.1:0-4617 GCA_043748725.1 Chloracidobacterium sp.
AATTGTTCGCTTTTCATTCCTCCATTATATAATCCTCTTACCCTACAATCGACAACAACCGACACATTTGTAGGGGTTTTTCAAAGAACTCTATAAATGATTATGCCCGAAACGCCGAAGAAGAAGCCTGAAATCAAAGAAATGAAAGACGAAAGACCGGATGCGTCAACGTGGGAAGAGGACCAAAAACGCCGCGAGTATTATTACGACGACGCTCACGGGTATGAAAAATACGAACCGGAAAACGATCGCGACGAAGATATCTCAGATGAACAGAAAGATGACAAGTAGATTGCTCCAATCTCCCGTATTTTAAGCCGAAAGCTCTATTTCGAAACGGCATTTCGGCGCAGCTGTGCGGTCACACGTTTCTGTGACTGGTTTTTCCACGATCTCGCCGATCATCGATTCGACGATCTTACATACCTCAGGATGAGCGGTGACCGCATCGGCAAACGGACAGCTTTCGCTCTTTATCAGGATGTGGCCGTTCTCCTTCACCGCGATCGCCGCTCCTCCTAATCCTGCCAGAGCATTGAGAGCTTCATCAACGCGGGCATCGATTGTCGTAGTAGCGAACTTCGGCCTTGCTCCGGCTACCATGGCTCCAACATCGTGAAATATCGCACTCAACGACGCCTGCGGCATTCTCAGTTTTAAAACGTCAAGAAGGCGATTGAAAAGAGAATCGTATGATTTCGGGAAGATGTGCCGCGCCTCGTCAGTCAGTTGAAAGACCGCATGCGGCTTGCGAAAACCCTTTATTGTGCCGCCGGGCATGACGATCCCGTCCCGCTCGAGTGTCGATAAATGAGCCCGCACCGCGTTATCCGAGAGATCCAATTCTTCGGATAAGTCGTTCACCGTCCGCTTAGAGTTACGCAGCAGCGTGACTATTCTGCCGCGTGTGCTTTCAAAGAATCGTTCATCGACTTTTGTAGTTGCCATATAGCTACCTCAGTTAATTACATTACATTAAATCCGAGAACCATTCAAATAAGTCAAATACTATCTTGACTTATTCATTTTATAATAATAACCTACGAATTACAGCGGTAGTTTTGGCTGAAATCAAAAAAAGAGGTTAGGAAAAATTATGGATACTATTTTAAAAAACAATACCGACACGTCAAACCCGAGCTATCAGGCCTTTCAGATCTTGCGGCTCGGTTTTACGGTGGCCCCTATAGTTGCTGGTGTGGATAAGTTTACTCATTTGCTTGTGAATTGGGACCAATATTTGCCAGCGTTTGTAAATAAGATGTTGGGCGGGCACGGACACGAGTTTATGTTAGTGGCGGGCGTCATCGAAATTATTGCCGGTATCGGCGTGTTTCTAAAGCCGAGGATATTCGCATACGTTGTCTCCGCGTGGCTCGTCCTGATCATCATCAACCTGTTGATGATACCCGGATATTTCGATGTTGCATTGCGTGATCTCGGCCTTGCCCTCGGAGCTTTGGCTCTCGGCCGGCTGAGCAAAGAATTCTCAAACTAGAAGGAATGCTAAAAAGTTCATTAGCAAGAAAAAGCATGAAAATGCCAAATGTATGTTAGCGCACGGACACCTGGTGGCCAGTGCTCTAATCTCAAAGTAAATCTTTGGAGGTTAATAATGATGACAGAAAAAACTTTATATGAGCGACTTGGCGGCGTCTTCGCCATTGCGGCGGTGATCGACCATTTTAGCGACGCGGTTGTAGAAAACCCGATCGTGGGCAAGACTTCGGAAAACCCGGCCCTCAGGGAGTGGCACACGAACAACCTGGGCCGGCTGCCGGGACTCAAGTTCATGCGAACCCTGTGGGTCTGCAAAGTTGCCGGCGGGCCGTTTGAATACACGGCCACGAGGCCGGGAAAGACTGACGTGGGGCTTGAGGAGGCGCATCGCAACCTGAAGATCTCGCCGGCCGAATTCGACGAGGTTGCGGCCGAGCTTGGGCGCACACTTGATTTCGTAAAGGTGCCCGAGGCCGAAAAGGGCGAAGTCCTCGCCGCCTTCGCCGCGCACAAAAACGAGGTAACGGCTGGCTACACAGCCGCAGCCGCTGCAAACATTACCCCCTGACGTCGGCGACAAATGGAAATCATTGGATGGGCGGGAACGGCACTTGTGATCATCGCTTATTACCCGCAAATACAACATTTGTGGTTCGAAAATGCGCGTGGGGCATAAGCATTTGGACTTGGGCGATCTGGCTCGGTTCCAGCACGTTGCTTTTGATCTATTCATTGGTGCGAAACGATACGATGTTTGTTATTGTGCAGATCATCAATATGCTCGCGATCGCCGCAACCATTATTCTGGTTCGAAGAAGCTACACCGTCTGTCCGTATCATTTGTCGGTTGCTCAGAAACTTGCCAAACAATAAAAGGAGATTTTATGTGTTATAACTGCGGATGTCAGATGCCCAATAACGATATGGGCAAGCAAGAAAATATTACAAACAAGACGTTTGAGGCGGCGGCCGGAGCGATGGGGCAATCCATGAAGGATGCCAGGAAGAACGCCCTCGAGTTACTGGAAAAAGTCCTTGCCGCAAAGGAAGAAAGTACAGACAAAAACTGGAAACCTGAGTAGCCAGAAATTGCACGTACCGTTCTAAGCCGCGGTCGTTTCGATATCGACGGTTATCGCACGCCATTTGCCCTGAAGAAATCTGGCAACGCTTAGCGTGCATCGTGTCACATGACCGGCGAGGACAGCGAGCCAGATGTGTATCGGTTCGAGGGTCGCAATATTCTTAATAATAAAGCAGATGCCGAGCGGAATTATGACCTGCGAGATGATCGAAATATATAGCGGGCTTTTGGTGTCGCCGCTGCCTTGCAGTCCACCTGTATAGGTTAGAGCGACCGAAATGAAAAGCCCGGAAAATGCCAAAACTGTTAGCAGTTGGGTTCCAATCTCTACAGCCGCCGGGTCGCTCATGCCGAATATTCCGAGCAGTTGATGCGGAAAAAAGAAAAAGAGAAATCCAAGGATGACCGAACCGGTTAAGCTAAAGCTGGCGGCTGTTCTGACCGCCTTATACGCCCTGTCCGTATGTCCGGCACCCAGATTTTGCCCGACGACAGCGGAAGTCGCTCCCATCAGCCCGTTCGATCCCCAAACAATAAGCGAAAATAGTTGTCCGTAACATACGGCATACGCGGCTTGTGCGGCAGCGCCGTTAAGTAACGATCCCATAAACCAAAACATCAAAAACCCGCCGATATTTCCCATTACGCCCTGGATGCCGCTAGGCAATCCGAATTTAAACAAAGATCGTATTACCGACCAGTCTGGTCCCCAACCCAATCCTCGGGGGAATGAAACGACCCACCGGCCGCTCCAAAGACTGTAAATTGCGTAAATGCCGACCAGTCCCGTTGCAATGGCCGTTCCCATTGCTGAACCGGCAGTGCCAAATGCCGGTATCGGGCCGAGTCCGCGAATGAGCACGACGTTCAGGACGAGATTTAGCAGCGTCATTGCGACGCCCATTACCATCGGCGTTCTCGCGTCTCCGGCGGCCCTAAGCGCTCCGCTCGTCATAAAGTAGATGAGTAGGCCGATGCTGAAAGCGAAGGATATACGCAGGAAAGGCAATGCCTGAACCTTGACGCCCGCGTCGCCGCTTATTAGATCCAATAGATACGGTGACGCGAAATAACCGAGCGGAGCCATGATAAATACGGCAATAAATACGGCGGCGAGGAAAGCCTGATAGACGGTGCGATTAGCCTTTTCCGGGTTGTGAGCTCCGGCAAAACGCGCAACCATCACACTCATGCCGATAAACAAAGACGATATAAACACGATGACAAGGATAAATATTTGATTGCTGACGCCAATAGCGGCATTTGCCTTGTAGCCGACCAAATTGCCGACCATGATCTGATCTACCAGATTCTGCATACCGGCGATCACATTCGTCAGCATCGTCGGCCATGCAATTTTCCACACCGCGCGATCGAGCGGTCCCTCGACGATCGAGCGGTCGTATCTTGTTTTGGTAGTTGGCGGAGACGGATCAGCAATAGTCTCACAGTCGAGTCCGGGTGTATTTTGAACTTGCTCTTCCGTCATTTACGATTCGCGTTGTAATAGGACTTCAAACCGTTTCGTGCACCACGCGGCAAAGCCACAAGAATTTGCATTAAGGTTTTTTAATGATTTCGTCCAGCCGACGATCCAAATCGCCCGTCAAGAACTTCACTCGCCTCTCATCGGCTTCGGCCTTTGGTACGTTGCCTAGCGTACGGTAAACTTTTGCCCGATCCTGAAGGATCGAAAGCTCATTGTACCGATCAAATTTTAGTAAAAAATTGAGGTCCGCCAGAGCCTTTTGGTTCTCGCCCGCCAGTTGATAGAGCCGGGCCCGGGTTGTGCGGGCGAAGAAATTACGCGGTTTCATTTTGAGAATCGTGGTACAGTCGGCAATGGCCTTTGGATAGTCACCCGCATCGCCGCGATGAAATGCTCTTGAAAGGATATACTCGGTATTTCTAGGTTTCAGCAAGATCGCCTTGTTAAAATCGCTAAACGCCCCGTCGGGATCGTGCAGTTTCTTATATCGAAAGGAGGCACGTTGAAAATAGTAATTCGCATTCTTAGGGTCCAACTCAATTGC
>JAYVER010000184.1:0-4610 GCA_043748725.1 Chloracidobacterium sp.
GTTACGCCGGTGCTTTCGTCATATCTGTTACCGCGAATGAAGGCAATGCACAGTGAAAAGGACGGTTTTCTTGTCCGATTCTTAAAGAAATGGGATGAAAAATTATTGCGACGAACGATACGCCATCCGTGGTTTGTGATCGGAGGCGCAACAGCTCTTTTTCTGGTCGCGGTCGCTGCACTACCGTTTGTCGGCACGTCTTTTTTACCGGAATTTAACGAAGGAACGCTGACGATAAACATTCAGGCGAAACCGGGCACTTCACTTACCGAATCAAATCGCATCGGGCAAATCGCCGAAAAACTTCTTCTTCAGGTGCCGGAAGTGATCTCGACGGGTCGCCGTACCGGACGAGCCGAACTTGACGAACACGCCGAGGGCGTTCATTACACCGAAATTGACGTAGACTTGAAAAAAGACGGTGTGCGCAATCGCGAAGAAATCTTAGCCGATATCCGGGAAAAGCTCGCGGTCATTCCGGGCGTGAGCCTCAATGTCGGCCAACCGATCTCGCATCGGATTGACCACCTTCAGTCCGGTGTTACCGCACAGATCGCCGTCAAACTTTTCGGCGACGATTTGGGAGTCCTGCGTTCAAAAGCGGAAGAAATCAGCAACGTAATGAAATCCGTCGACGGGTCGACGGATGTATTAATTGAGAAGCAAGTTTTGATTCCCCAAATCCGCTTTAATGTGGATCGTGTCAAGGCGGCACAATACGGCTTAAGCGCCGGGCAGATCACCGAGACGTTGGAGACGGCTCTGAACGGCAAAAAGGTCTCCGAAGCTGTCGAAGGGCAACGCCGATTTGACGTCGTCGTCCGATTTGCCGACGAAGAACGAAATAGCCTCGATGCCCTAAGAAACGTGACGGTAGATACTCCGCAAGGAACGCAAATCCCGGTCTCCGCAGTCGCAACAATCGAAAACCTGCCGGGGCCCAATCAGGTACTTCGTGAGAATACTAAACGCCGCATTGTCGTTCAGTCAAACGTCGCCGGACGCGATCTCGGATCGGTCGTCGGCGACATGCGGGAGCGAATCGCGGCTCAGGTGAAACTTCCCGAGGGTTATTTTGTCGAATACGGCGGCCAGTTCGAGGCTCAGCAGCAGGCGACGAAAACGCTTTCGATGCTGACCGTTTTTTCCCTTATCGCGATCTTCTTCATTTTGTTGAAAGCATTGGGCGATTGGCGTTCCGCTTTGCAGGTAATGGCAAATGTTCCGCTCGCCCTGACCGGTGCGATCTTCGCGTTGCTTTTGACGGGCGGCGTGTTTTCTATCGCGACGCTTGTCGGATTCATTTCACTATTCGGGATCACAAGCCGCAACGGAATCATGATGATCTCTCACTACATCCATTTGATGCGTGAGGAAGGAGAAGATTTTACGGAAGAAATGGTCATTCGCGGCTCGCTCGAAAGATTGGTTCCCGTTTTGATGACGGCTTTAACTGCGGGACTGTCTTTAGTACCGCTGGCGATCGCATCGGGACAGCCGGGAAAAGAAATTTTACATCCGTTGGCTGTCGTCGTCCTAGGCGGAATTCTGTTCTCGACCCTTCTTGATCAGATAGTCCGGCCCGCTTTGTTCTTCAAATTTGGCAAACCTGTGGCAGATCGGATAATTGTAGAACGTGAAGCAAAGGCGGCGGGACGTGAAGATTGGGCGGCTGAGGAGGAACGTGAGTCGAGAGATTCCGACGTCCCGCCCTTTGGGGAAAGAATGACCGAATCCGTTTAGCGACTAAAAGCGAGGAAGGGTTACCAGTATGAAGATCATCGGAATAATAGTTGGAACGCTTGGTGCGATTTTGTTCGTTTGGCATTCGATCAAGGTTATAAACGGAACCGATGTTGGTTTTGGAATATGGAACCATCAGACATTGTCGCTGGTTGGCGGGATATTGATACTTATCGGTACCGGCATTTATATTCTTGGAAGACGGCGACGAGGCTAATCGAATTATTAGCCAAAAGGAGTGTGTGGGATGCGAGTAATGAAAATTGCGTTGATGATAGTTCCATTTACGGTTGCAGCCTTAAGTTTTTCTTTCGATTCAAAGGCGCAAGTAAAACAACCGTCTCCGACTCCAACTCCGGCAGTCTCGCCGACGGCATCGCCGAAAACAAAAGACGAAGAAGTTATCAAGATAACTACCGATTTAGTTACTTTGACGGCGACCGTTGTAGATAAAAACGGGCGCTACCGAGCCGACCTGAAACAAAGTGATTTTACGGTCTATGAAGACGGCACAAAACAAGAGATTGCCTATTTTAACACCGGCGACCGAGTTCCAATGAGTCTCGGCATAATCTTCGATACGTCCGGAAGCATGGAAGACAAGATTGACGGTGTACAAGATGCGGTTGAACATTTCGTCAAATCTGTCTCACCGAACGACGAGATTTTCCTTATTCGTTTTAGCGACAATGTCGACATCGTGCAGGATTTTACAAGTGATAAAAAGCAAATTTTGAAAGCCGTCAAATCTCTAAATCCGCGCGGTTCCACCGCTCTTTATGACGCTATTAGCCTGGGCTTACAAAAAGTCAAGCAAGGCAAAAACAAAAAACGTGCTTTGCTTTTGCTAACGGACGGCAATGATACGCAGAGCTCGACCGATCTTCAAACAGTTTTATCGTTGGCGAAATCATCGGAAGTAATTATCTACGCGCTTGGTATCGGACACGGCAAGGAGAGAAATGTTCATTCCGGCCTGTTTGGTCAAATTCCCGATACCGTGGATATGCGTGTCTTGAGGTCATTTGCCGACACGACGGGCGGCAACGCCTATTATCTGGAGGCGGCTCACGAAGGCGGACGCGACCGTGTTGACGAAGCCGCCAACGAGGTCGCCGCCGAGCTTAAACAGCAATTTACGCTCGGTTATTATCCGACCAATCAGAAAAAGGACGGCGGCTTTCGGCAAATTGTGGTCGAGGTCAAAGACAAAGATTTGCGTGTACGGACCAAACGCGGCTATTACGCGCCGAATAAGGGGTAATGGCCCATCTCGTGGATGGGTTAACAGAGGGTGAAATGGATAATAAAAATTCAGTACAGATCACGGTTAATTTGGGGCAGAATATTCGGCTACCGGATTTTTCCCTATCCCTTGTGGCTTGTTAAAACATGGAAGAGTTCGATATTTATCATTGGCTAATCCAGCATCCTCTTAGGAGCTATGTCGGGTCGGCAATCTTGCTTGTCAGTTTGGGGCTATTTGTTGTCGCGAGGATCACAGCTTATCGCGATAAGCGTCGAGGCAGTTCCGAAAAACACCACGACAGCTAATGTGATATCGCTCGGCGCGCCGAGGGGGAGTAAGGCTTAACTAAAGGAGTAATTGCAGAAAAAAAGGAGGCCAAAATGGATAATAAAAAGGCAACGCCGATCATGGTCTATCTGGGCAGAATTTTCTTCTTCTTGGCAGTCCTCTCATTAATGGGAGCGTGGTTTACGCAAGTGACGGGTGCCACATTGCTCGGTATGAATCAGCAGCATCTTTTTAATGATGCGATTGTGCTGTCATTGTTCGGCATCGGAATGTTTTTGGACGCTCTGTGGCATTCTAGGAGCGTCTGAACAGCACACAGGGCTGCTCGATGGTCGTAAGTAGAAAGATTAAAAAAGAGGGGAAAATGAAGACTTTTTCGAGTTTGATTTGCAAATTTTCGTTGATTGGCTTGGCTAATCTCTTTGCCTGGGGTTTCTGCGGACTCTCGGCGTATGGTCAACAAGCGCCGCCAAGGAGTAATGCTCCGCCAGCGGGCCAGCGGCAAGACGCACAAGCGGGTATGCCGCAGATGAGCGATGAGGAAGAAGAGGTGGCGCATCCCTTCTTCACACACATGGGTGTCCCCGAGGGCGTGGGCGTCTACAACCTTCGTCTGGCTGCGCTGGCAACTCGCGCCGATGGTCGGACGAAAGGCGATTTCGCCTTTCACTTCGAGACCGGACTGACGAAGTACATCGGGATACATGTCCGAAACGATAGTTTCTTGAACAGGACGCGTTCGGAGGTCATGTTTCAGTTCGCTGCCATAAGAAGCAAGAACGGGATGAGCGGGTTCTCCCCAATCCTTGAGTTTGAAATCCCGACGCGAAGGGGCGGCGGCTCACGGATTAACACACTTGTCGGCTTTTCGACGGCGCTCGCCAACAAACGCGCCGCTTTCAATCAGGTCGTCCACTACAACCCGCGAGAACACTCAGTAGACGCCAGCGCAGCATTGGTGGTGAAGGTTGGCAGACGGTTCTTCCCGGTTATTGAAATTTTAGGAGAAGGAATGCGTGGCGAGCGGCCCATCATCAACCTGGTCGGCGGGCTGAAGGTGCGCGTGAACAAGAATCTCGTGCTCGGCTTTGCTGTCCAGGCACCGGTCACCAACCGTACGGATTTCTCCTCACAGTTGGCCTTTCAACCGGACATAGAATGGAGGCGGAAGCGATGAGGCAAAGGAATTCCCGGGGAGATGGTGCGTTCGCATGGACTAAGAGATTAAGTATGAGAGTTCTTTGAAAAACCCCTACAAATGTGTCGGTTGTTGTCGATTGTAGGGTAAGAGGATTATATAATGGAGGAATGAAAAGCGAACAATTGACGT
>JAYVER010000185.1:0-4606 GCA_043748725.1 Chloracidobacterium sp.
CGATCAGCGTTTTTGCAACAAGCGTTCCGGTTGGGAATTTTTGTCGCATTTCGTCAGCAGTCGAGCGGGCCTGCGGCCACATCCTTGCCTTTGCGTAGCCAAGTACGAGTTGGCGGTAGCCATCTTCACGTTCTTTTACCGATAAAGGAAGAGAATTAAAGACACTTAGAGCGTCCGTCATCTTGCCCGTGTTCGCGAGGGACGTTAATCGCCGAAGCTGAGATTGGGGTGTGACGGCCGACGGGAAGCGTGTTGACAGGTCGCTAAATGCTGTTGCGGCGTCGGTGTAATTCTTTGCGACAAAGAGTTTATCGGCGCGCGCCTTTTGTTCATCACCTGTTTGCGGCGTCAGCGGCTGACTCATAAACGTCAGTTTTGCCTCGGCTTCCCTGGCGGCGTTAGTTCCGGCGGCGTAAAAATATGTACGGCGGTAATACTTGATCGCTTCGGGTTGCGAGTTTTGTGTGTCGTATGCCTTTGCGGTCAGCAGCAGAGCGTCGGCGTCATTTTTTTCGCTTAGATCGATCAAAAATCCTGGTACATCGACGGCTTTTCCGGTCTGTAATGCGGATGTCGCCCACAATAATTTTGCGTCACTTGCGCGAATGGAATCGGGAAAATCATGGAGCAAACCGGCAAAAACATTTAGTGCCTCGGCATGATTGTCGGCACCTTGCAACGCTTTTCCTCTCAGCCATAGAGCATAGTCCGCGACTTTGGTCTTTTTCTTAAAAACATCAGAATTGAGGATCGACGCGGCGCCGGCAAAATCGTTATTTTCAAAACGGATACGGGTGTGGAGCAGTTTTGCCAGGGCGCCCGTTCGCTTTCCGGCAAAACGCGATTCGATATTGGCGACAACATCCTCGGGCGGCAGCTTACCGTCGCGGGTCATCTCGCGAAGCGTCTGCAGAGCCTGTTCCTCAGTCTGCTGCGCTGAACAGCCGACGGCAAATACGATAGGGGCAATTATCAGGCTAAGTGCCAGTCTTAAGGGAAAGTTTTGCATAGCTAGTATGATCTATAAACTGCGGCGTTCCAGCAGACCGAAGTCGAACTAGACACTCACTGCATCGAGCTTTGCGGCGCTGCATCCGATCTCTTCGGAGTTAGAATTCCAGTCATGAAGCATGGCAGGATTGAAATCTGCCCCGTTGGGCCAAACGAGGGTATGCACCTCAGGGTCGAGACGAACTTGTTCAAACATCTCTAAATCCCGTAGAGGCGAGTACATTTTTCCAAATAAAACCGGACGAAAATCAATTTTCTGTGTCGTTCTGTCATCGAAAGAAACCTCAAGACAATAAGGTGCGACTATCTTAAATGATTCAACTCGATAAAATCTAAACTCCATACTTAAAGCTCCTACCTGAGTGGTTCGATCGAATGGCCTGGTTCGCCCGAACGCATCAGGGACCAAACCCTTACTACTCTTCTTGATGCAACTCAGCCCACGCCTCCACCATTCTAGTCTGTCGCCGGGGCAGCTCACCAGCAAGTAGGCCCACAGGGTCTATCGCGTAAACAGCAACAGCGTCTTGGTAGTATGCATGAAAATGTGGAGAATGAGGCTGCATATTCATTTCCCAATACATTCTTATTATTATACCGAAGAATCTGCTTATTTCGGGCATTAAGTAATTTTGAGTGACCAATGCTCGGAGCAATGGTTTTTCTACCAAACCGTTATACCATAACAAACATATCCGTTGCTTTTGGGAGTTTGTCGTAATGAAGAAATATTTTCAGTCCGTGTTTACAATATTGCTTGCTGCGGCTGGCATTTTCGGGCAGGATGCCGCCCCCAAGCCAACACCAACGCCGCTTGCCGACACTGATGTCGTCAAAATCTCGACCAACCTGATCCAGATCGACGTCACTGTAACCGACGCAAAAGGGAAAATTATCACTGATCTCAGGCGTGATGAGATCGAAATTTACGAAAACGGGCAAAAGCAGAACGTCAGCAATTTTTCGTTTGTCTCAAATCAGCGTGAGACTCAGCATGCGACGGTTGAAAAGTCAAAAGACAAAACGCCAACCACTCCACCACCACCGCCAACCGCCGTCAAACCCGAACACGTTCGACGCACAATCGCTCTTGTTGTGGACGATCTCACACTCTCTTTTGAAAGCACATATTACGTTCGTCGGGCGTTGAAAAAATTTGTTGATGAGCAGATGCAGGACGGCGATCTGGTCGCCATTATTCGTACAGGTGCGGGAATCGGCGCTTTGCAGCAATTTACCACCGATAAACGTCAGCTTTACGCTGCCATCGAAAAGGTCCGTTGGAATCCGGCCGGGTCGGGCAAGATCGGCGCTTTCGCACCGTTAGAGGGAAAGCTGGATGCCGGATCGCCGCCGCCGGGCGGCAGGACGCCGGAAGAAGCCGCACGCGAATTTAACGAATTTCGCGAGAATGTTTTTGCGACCGGCACGCTTGGAGCGGTTAATTATGTCGTCCGAGGCATGCAGGAGTTTCCCGGTAGAAAATCGATTTTGCTGTTGTCCGAAGGTTTTCGTCTGTTCGAAAAAGACCCCGGCGGCGAATTTTCAACCGGACGGGTTTTGGAATCGCTGCGGCGGCTCATCGATCAGGCAAACCGGGCGTCGGTCGTTGTCTATACTATGGATGCGCGTGGTTTGCAGACGACCGGGCTGACCGCCGCCGACGATACAACCGGACGCACAGCCGAAAATATCAGACAATTGGAAAGAGACCGCATCGATCAGCTTCAGGATACGCAGGACGGACTGAGATACCTGGCACGAGAAACCGGCGGCATTGCCATTATTAACAATAACGACCTTTCACGCGGCATTCGCAGCATCCTCGACGACCAAAGCTATTATCTTGTTGCGTATGAGCCGGATGCGGAAACGTTTGACCCGAAAATAAGACGATTTAACCAATTGGTTGTAAAGGTGAAGCGTCCGGGCGCTCAAGTCCGATACCGCAGCGGATTTTTTGGCGTGAGTAACGAAAATGTCGCTCGGTCACCCGAAACCGGCAACCGGCGTCTGCTCAACGCCCTTACGTCACCGTTCGCGGTAAATGACATCCCTCTGCGGCTAAACGCGCTTTTTGGAAACGATCAAAAACGTGGATCCTACGTGCGATCGCTGCTGCACGTGACGACAAAAGATCTGATCTTTACGGATCAGCCGGACGGAAATAAACTAGCTGTTTTTGACATTCTGGCGGTTGGATTTGACGACAATGGAATTCCCGTCGAACAAATCTCAAAAACCTATAGGCTGAGTGTAAAAAAGGATGCATATGAACGATTTCTCAAAGTCGGCTTTGTTTACGATTTTACGTTTCCGATAAAAAAAGCCGGAGCATATCAGCTTCGGGTAGCGATTCGAGATCACGGCAGCGAAAAGGTCGGCTCGGCCAATCAGTTTATCGACGTCCCGAATTTGAAAAAGGGCCGCCTGACGCTTTCCGGCGTTGTGCTTGAAAACATCACTACTAAGGAATGGCAGCGGCGAAGCGGACAAAAAACGCCACCGGACGGCGGCTTTGAATCCGACCCGCTGGCCGACACCTCATTGCGTCAGTTCAAACAAGGCACTGTCTTAAATTACGGTGTTGGGATCTACAACGCCATTCTGGACGCCTCCCGGCGACCGAATCTAAGTTGGCAGACCCGAATCTTTCGTGACGGAAAGCTGATTTTTGAGGGCATGCCGAAGGCTTTTTCGCCGGTCGGATTGACTGACCTCAAGGCGTTAAATCTAACTTCGTCAATAAGCCTTGGCACCGCAAATGAGCCGGGCGACTATGTGCTTGAGATTGTCATCACAGACAATCTGGCAAAGGAAAAACAAAAAACTGCGACGCAGTTTGTGCAGTTTGAGGTCGTCGAATAGCTAATATCCGCGTGTTGCGGAAATAAGCATCACTAATTTTGCTTCAGGTGCTTCATGCGCTTCGGCGCTTCTGAAGCGCTCCATGGTTTTTGCATTTCTTGCCTGTAATTACTAACCTAGAGTTTTGCGGTCATGATCAAACTCCAATCCGTAGAACTCATCGAGATAAACCTGCCGCTCGTCCATTTTTTTGAGACCAGCTTTGGCCGGACGTACGAGCGGCGCATTATTTTAGTGCGGGTCGAGGACGCGGAGGGCCGCGAGGGCTGGGGCGAATTGACGTGCGGCGAGACACCGAGCTACTCGGACGAATGGACCGATTCGGCGTGGGCGACGGCCGAGAAAATTCTCGCTCCGATGGTTGTTGGCCGGTCGTTTGAAAGGGCGGCGGATGTCTGGGATGCGATGAAAAAGGTTCGCGGGCATCGAATGTCGAAAGCGTCGATAGAAACTGCCTGTTGGGATCTCGAAGCAAAAAAGCTCGGCGTTCCGCTTTGGCGGCACATCGGCGGCGTTCGAAACGAGATCGAGTGCGGCGTTTCGATCGGCATTCAGGACTCAGTTGAGCAATTGATCGGCAAAATTCAGACCGAGCTCGACGCCGGTTACCGCCGCATCAAAATCAAGATAGCCCCGCATTGGGATTACGATGTCGTGAGGCAAGTGCGTGAAAAGTTTGGCAATATCAGTCTGATGGGCGACGCAAATTCGGCATATACGCTCAACG
>JAYVER010000186.1:0-11728 GCA_043748725.1 Chloracidobacterium sp.
CAACCAGCGTCCAAACCATCGTTGACGGCGCGAAAACCGACATCATCAACAATGACATCTTTAATAAAACGGCAATTATCAACAACGACAACACGAACAAAAACTCGATTCTCACTAATCTGTCGAGCAGCACGACATCAATCAACAATAATGTAACAAACGCGAAGACCGACATCATCAACAACGACAACTCGAATAAAACGATGATTACGACGGCAATTACCAACGCGCAGACTTCGATCAACAACACCGCCGGCTCAAACACGACGACGCTTACGACCGCGATTACCAACGGCACCAACACCATCGTCAATAACGACAACTCCAACAAGACGATGATTGTCAACAACGATAATTCCAACGCGGCGACGCTCAATACGAATCTGACGAACGCCAAAAACACGATTATCGCCAACGACAACACCAACACGACCAACATCGTCAACAATGACAACGCCAACAAAACGACGATTATAAATAACGACGACGCTAATACGACGACGCTGATTAACAGCGGCAATTCCAACACGATGGCATTAAGCGATTTGATTCTGCGTTCGCAAATCGAAGCCGATTTAGCGACTGAAAGCAACAGTGTCAAAGTCGCGTGGTATATGACTCCGACGGCGAACGGCGGGAAACTCGACCTCGTGAAGCAAATCGTCACGCTGACGCTGGCAAACATCACGGCGGCGGGCGGCGGCATCGGCAACGCGCAGATGTTTCTCGACCGCGCCAATGCCGACAAAGCCGCCGGAAATTTCAAATCGGCGTATGATAATTACCGCAAAGCCTACAAGGCGACGGTGAATTAAGGAAACCGGTTGGATCGGTTCGGAGTTGATTTGCCGGGTTTGGAAATGTAACCAATTATCATCAAATCTTTCCCGGCACTAAAGGGTAGCAATCATCGTTGATTTCTACCCTTTTTTTCCCGTTTTACTGCGAAAGTATAAAAATGGGCTAATATATATCTATGTTCCGACGCGTTTATTTGGACAATAGTGCAACCACGCCGGTGGACCCGGCGGTCGTCGAGGCGATGCTTCCCTATTTGACCGGCAAATTCGGCAACGCGTCGAGCATTCACTTCTTTGGACAGGAAGCGCGGGCCGCCCTTGATAAAGCCCGCCATCAGGTCGCCGCTCTGATAAATGCCCGGCCAAATGAGATAGTTTTCACGTCCGGCGGCACCGAGGCAAACAATCTCGCCATACGCGGCCTCGTTCAGAGTGCGGGCTTCAGCCCGTCAGAACGCGATAAATCGCGCACTCTTAACCCGCATATCATCACATCCGCGATCGAGCATTCGGCGGTTATTAACGTCTGCGAAGACCTCGAAAAGCTCGGGGTTTCGGTCACATATCTGCCGGTTTATGAAAATGGCGTTGTCCGGGTCGATGACGTAAGAGCTGCTGTAACAGAGGATACGGTTTTGATCTCGATAATGGCGGCAAACAACGAGATCGGAACTATACAGCCGATCGCGGAGATCGGCCGCCTTGTCAAATCCTTACGCGCGGGCGGCAAAAAGATTTGGTTCCACACCGACGCAGTTCAGGCCGTCGGGAAAATGCCGGTCGATGTCGAAGAGATAGGCTGTGATCTGTTATCGATCTCGGCTCACAAGATCTACGCTCCAAAGGGTGTCGGAGCGCTTTATGTTCGGCGCGGTGTTCGGCTTCATCCGCAAAATATCGGCGGTCACCAGGAGCGCGAGCGTCGCGGCGGCACCGAATCCGTTCCCAATATCGTCGCCTTTGGAAAAGCCTGCGAGATCGCTCAGAACGATCTCGCCGAAACTGCCCAAACGATGCTCGAGCTGAGAGATACATTTGAAAGCAAGGTCGGCGAGACGATAACGGACATAGTTTTCAACGGTGACCGCGAAAATCGTCTGCCAAATATCTCGAACATTTCGTTCCGCTCGATCGAGGGCGAGGGCCTCCTTATCAATCTCGACATGCAGGGCGTCGCCGTCTCGACCGGCTCGGCGTGCTCATCCGGTTCACTCGAACCTTCACCGGTCATCCGCGCTTTAGGTCGCAACGACGAACTCGCCCGCGGTGCCATCCGCTTCAGCTTCGGCCGTTACAACACCGCCGAAGACATCGATCAGGTGCTAAGCATACTCCCCGACGCCGTCCAAAACCTCCGCCGCCTTTCACCGCAATTTCTAAAACAATCCACCAAATAATAAACAAGAATCAAAACCGTTTATCGGCGTTGATTCTTATTTAGCGAACAAGCTTTCCTCAGTTCCAAATGGTTATTCCCGCGAAATAGTTTATCGAAAGCCGATTTCCGATCGTTGATGTTACCGAGTGCATTTTCACAGTAAATTCGATACTAATAGCTGCGCTTTCTATAAAAATGCTCTAACACTCGTGTTTTTAGAACCACCTAAAAGTTACAGACACGGAACCTACCATTATGCTCTATCATCTGTTAGCAACCGCGGTGAGCGCGTAGCTAGCAAACCGCTTGGCTGTTTCCTCGGAGTCGCAGCGAATTGAAACGTAGAAGCGACCCTTTCTAAATTGTAGATACGCAAATTTTCCGCGAGTGCCATAAATCTTATACCCTTCATCTCCGCATTCTTCGCTTTTGCAGCCCTTAATAATACCTTGTTCAATCGACATTGCTAGGGGGAATTTTGCATCCTCATCAGAAGCGTATTCATAGATTAATACCTGAGCGTCTGACTTGTATTTTTTCAAAACAAGATTAACACTGCGGGGACTCTTACCAACCTCAATGCCGTCGTCCGTTACCACAGAACCGCCACCGATATAATCGACTTTGGCCAAAGTCCAATCGGTTTCCTGTGCTTGTAACGAGTCATAAAAAATATTCGCCACAACATTTTGTCTGACCACTTGCAAAGCCTTTTCCCGCTCCTCACGCTTTTGATTTTGTTGATCCTGACCTTTTTGAGCCATAATTGACAAAAACGGATACGCGAGTGCTAACAAACCTAAAACTGCTCCACAAACCACCAATGCATTTCGTAAATTCTTTTTCATGATCTTAGTCTCCTCATAGTTGAATGGTTATTTTTTTCTCTTTGTTTTTGGCGGGCGAAAAAGTTATTTCACCCGTCAAAAAAATTATGTCTAGCGATTAAAAGCAGCCGGTAAGGGAATGTCACCAAAACTGCCACCGCCCCAATAGTCCTCCATCAGAGTTGAATCGGTGCTTTTTAGGATGCTCCAATGCCCGTTTGCCGATGTCCAGACGCCAATGTCGGTTTTACGGTCGCCGTCGTAATCGCCCGCAATTGGAGTGTCTCCCGCCGATTCTCGAAATCCCATGTCGATAAACCACAGTCAGTTTGAAGTCCGGCCAGTCGTCGCGGCGGGTTTCGTAATTTCGCATTCTCCATTCTCCATTCTCCATTTTCCCTTGATTACATTCTCAATTCTCAATTCTCAATTAATTCCCCCGCCTTTCACCGCAGTTTCCGAAACTATCCGCCAAATAAAAAAGCAAGAATCAAAACCGTGGTTGGCTTGACCCCTGCTTATCCGAACGCATTTCTTCTTTGATTAAAACCTGCTTCGTTCATTGTGGTTTCTGTTTTTGCTTCTCCAAATTCTGCAAGTCAGCTTTTCTTTTCGTGATATCGGCTAGCGATCTATTTGCCTCCTTTGCAATAATGGGATTTTCACTGGACTTGATTTTATCGAATTCAACTTTTGCTTTTTCAATCTCGCCTTTGGCCAGGTATAAAAAACCAAGGCTGCTGATTGCGATCTCGCCATACACACTTTGACCATAATCATTAACCAGTCTTTCCAGTAAAGCCTCACTATTTTTGCCGTCATATGTCCAAGACGACAATCCGAAAAATTCTTGGTGTTTTTTAATAAAATCGAAAGCTTCTTTGTTAATGCCGGTTGGCTTTTCTATTGTTACTTCAAGAACGTTCGATTCAATAGTCTTATCACCACCCGGACTGTGCAGGACAAACTGAAATTTATAACTGCCAGGCTCAGGAAAGAAAGTGCCGACAAGAGGTGAACTCAACATTTCATCGCCCGTTGAAAAACCACCCGCCGGAATGGTGCCGGCAAATCTGATTCCCGGTCCATTAATTGACGATAAATGGTCAAATACGGAAGTTCTGCCATTGAAATTCACTTTTAATTTAGATTCCTGTAAAAAAGAAGGTGAGTAGGTCGTTTGTGGTAACCCAGTTTTATTGGAAAATTTGAATCTGACAAAAATAGGCTCTGACATAACATAGCTGTCTTTATTTACCTCAACTTCAAATGTCATTTTTTCAAAATCGTCTTTACTTGTTTCTGGCATAATCAAAGTCTGTGCAAATACAGCTGAATAAACCATTACCAAAACGAATAGAACAGTTATTTTTTTCATTTTCTTTTCCTCCTATTAGTTGCCTGGACTTTTAACACGCCGTCTCATAATATTTATATGTTCGGGATGAAATGCCTCGTCATTGACTACATTCCCTACATAATCTGAATAATCCATAATTTTGAATGTCGTACGTATTTGATCACCCAAAAGCCCGAATTGATGTCCGAGTTCATGCGGAATTGTTAATTTTATATCCTCAATAGTTCTCGGAGTAACTGGAGAGGGAGGAGCAATAAAGTATTTTTTTAAATCCTGCTGGACCTCTTGAAAAATCAGACCGCCGAATGCTCCTTTTGGAATTTTGGGCATTCCATTTAGTATGCATGCGGTGCCGCCAGAGGGACAATTAGTGCTGTTAAAACAATCACACTCTGGTATCTCTGATCCAATTGTGAATTGGGTCGCCCCAACACCCAACCGAGCATCTTCATTAGCATTTCCACTTGGGTTTAGACCGTCAAAATCAGCGAGAAGCGGTCCTTGATACCCTATTAAAATGTAGCCAATCCAGAAATCATCCCTTTCGTCGTTTTTTGAATTTCTATTTCGATCTAGAACATTAATTAGAGTGGCATTGTTAAGGCCGTCCTCAACATTTAGCTCAAATTGGAGATTAACCTGATTGTAATTGCTATTTCCTGCCCAGTTATACTCGGGCATTATATAGGCACTTGCGTACAGATTTTTAGGCTTTCCATCCGGATAATTTCCATCGGCCGCGGATAAGTACTTAAAACTGTCGGGAAGACGATCAATTGATTCAACGTAGTCGCCGTCCAAGGCACCAGTATTATTTGCGTTTTAATCATCATCGTCATACAACGTAAACGGGGCGTTTGGCGGCGGAATGTTCGTAATGAGTGGCGCGCTATTTACTATGACATTTGATGCGTCATTTGCCAGCACGTCATAGCTCAGTCGATTAACGATAATTCTTCCGTTATCAAATCTATGTAATTCCAAAGGTGTGTTCACGTAAAATACGGCATAGTCAGTACATGGTTGCGGCGTACACAACGTACGTACGGTGCTTTTGACGGTTCCAGTAACATTATTACTGGGGCCCACATTACCCATGGAATCAACTTCGAGATGCAGCCTCCTCCAAACCGTCAGCATTCTGGTTCTGAGACCGGCGGCGTTGTCGGGGTTTGCTTCGGTGGAGATCGCTATTGTCTGGCCGGTTCCATTCGCAAGTTTCGAGCCGTCCGTCGAGTTTAGAACTATTCCGTTTCGATAAATGTCACTCAGACTTGCGGCAATCGCAAAATTATCGCCAGGCTGCATCGTGATCTTGTAATTAGAGGTCGCCATATTGCCAATGGCGGTGCATTCGATTTTGCTGACGTCCGCGGCTATCGACGCTGCCGTGCAGCTGCCACTACCTGGGTCTAAGAGTTGTCCAGACTTTGACATGCTCATCTGTCCATTATTATCATTTCCTACGGCGCCGTTCGGGTCAACCGGTAAGGCATTGGTTGACGGATCGTCCAGATCGAAACTCGCAAAATAGACTTTCACGCCGGGAATCTGAGGCGAAATGGTCGCCGTCACGCTCAATATTGAACGATCCGGATCGTTCGTCGGACTATTTTTATCAGGGAAAATCCGTAGTCCCTCGCTCATATCAGGGTTTACTATCCCGTCGGTGCCCGGATTTTCGTCCAACGCCAGATCCCCGGTATTGATCCTTGCAAATGTTAATGATGTGATGACCCCGACGGTAAAAACATCGCTCGCCGCCACCGTCTGACTACTGTTTAGTCTCGCTTCGATAATAATATTATCCGCCTGACTGCTTTCGGTCACCCCTTTTATGGTCAACGACTGATCCATTACATTTCCCGTCACAACAACCTCGGTCGAATTATCCGCAAACGTCGCGTTTCCTGTACCGTTTGTTGTCCTTAGGCTGAATCTGGTTGTCCCGCCGGAGTTGTTTAAAACGCTGACATTGATGTTGCGTGTACCATTTTTCTCAACAACATCCATTGGTACAATGGTCGCTGAAGGCGACGGACTCGGACTTGGACATGGCAAAAATTCCCCACCTGACGGCGTACAAATTGGCGTCCGTGTTGGCGTTGGGGTGGGCGTTGGTGTAGGAGCCGGCCCGACAATGTGGCAAATATTTGTAGAAGTCAAATAAATCTCATCAACAAGAAACGGACCATCATAAAGATCGGCATAATGGTAAGCTGCGGTACAATATTGGTGGCCTCTGATCGAGAAAAAAGTCGGGTGAAAGTTTTGGGATGGAAAAAAATCTCTATATCCGTCGCCCCTTCCGTAATCGAGGACTGAACTGGTCGTAACATTTATAAAATACGAATCCAAACTCGGGTCGTAATAAGGCCCCCCGCCAAAATAATGGAAATACAGCTCAGAAAATCCCGTGATTTGAGGCGGTTGCTGGGTGTCGTCCCAGACAATCCACGAGTATGCGTCATAAAAGAAGCTGTCTGGACTGGTGGTTGTAATGAGTTTCTTCGGCGTGGCTCCCGCGGAGAAATCAGTTGAGAGGAACAGCGAAAATTTGTTGAACGCCTCTTCCCCGAACGCCGCCCTTACCTCGTCACGATGACGTAGAGTTATTTCGTCTTTTTGGATTTGCAAATTTTTAAGATCAGTCGAGAAACGCGAAAAATTTCCCTTTGGCTCGGCTCTTAATTCTTCAATGATTTTCCTTGTTAACTGATCCAGCGGATCAATTTCGTCGAAATCTTTTGCGGCAATCTGTTTCAGGATCTGATCATTGTCATCCGAAAGCGGCCCCTGCCTGGTAAAATACTTGCTAAACAGGTTCCCCTCGCTACCTTGTTGTTTAGCTTCCTCGGTTTTAGTTTCCATTTTCTTTGTAAAATCGAATACCACGTGCCAAAGCAAGCTTTCGGGTCTTTCAACCGGCTCCGATTTATATTTCGGCGGCACGCGTTTCGCTATGCCAAATTTTGTCAGCACATCGTCTTCCTGTTTTGCGGGCAAGAACATTTCAGTGATCGATGTTTGTCGCAGAAACTCGACCATTTGACCAGCAAAATCCGGGGAACTGCCCAAAACCACCAGGCTGCCCAATCCGATAAACGCTAGTAACGGGACGATGATTTTCTTTCTCATAGTGATCTCTCCTTAGCTCGATTTATAACTTTTACCTTGGCTTGCAATGAACCAGCCTACGACGGGCGGATGGCGGAAGTCCTTAAGCGAGATTAATTGTTCTTAAATGTTCTTAAATTCATTTTTTAATGCCGGATCGAGTCAATGTGGAACAGGAATTGCTGTGGTATAGGGAAAACCGTCGGAAATAAATCGTGAAAGATCTGTTTGGACTTAGGCCATAAAATTGCTCGTTTTCTCACATGCAAATTTATAAATTTAGAAATCGCCACCTAAACACTGTTGAGCGTCGCGTAATAAAGGACGGACAATTTCTAAAGCTGACGCCGAGGCCGTTTGATGTGCTGCTGCTGTTGGTTGAGAGTTCAGGCCAGATCGTGACTAAAGACGAAATGCTTGGGAAGGTATGGAATGGCAGCTTTGTCGAGGAAGGCAATCTGCCGGTTCATATTTCGACTTTGCGAAAATTGCTTGGCGAAAGGCATAATCGGCATTTCATCGAAACAGTGCAGGGAAACGGCTATCGTTTTGTCGCTTTGGTTGAGGCCGCAACAGATCAGGTCTGGAATGATCAAATTCAGTCAGAGGGTTCGGATATGAGCAGCAACTTAGAAATTGGATTTTTGGCGGATGTAATCGCAGAGTCCCTGATTGACAGCTTGCCGCGTTTATCCACTCTCAAAACGCTGGCCCGCAATGCCGTCTTTCGCCACAAGAATAATGATAACAATGGTGAGGAAATTGCCGGAAATGCGGGGGGGGGGGGTATATTGGGTATGTCAGACTTACGAAAATAACCTGAGGTCATTCAATTCACTATCAGAATTCACCATTCTCTATTCGGTCTGCGTTTGCAGCCAATTTCTGAATTTTCTTTTTACCGGGCTGTGAAAATGGCTGATCGACGCGATATTAGCGTGTTCTCCGTTTAAGCTTTCGCAAATCTCTTTTATTGAATCAAGGACAACCGCGATCGGGATCTCTTCCTTTTCCCATTCGGCGATTATTGTATAATCGGCCGCGCCGAGAAACGTCATTTCGGGACAGTGGGAAAGCAATAGATCGGCGACATCGGCAACGTAATTCGACATTCTCTTATCTCTTCGGACTTTTTGGCTCTAAATGCAAATAAAAACAGCTTGCCGGTTCCCCCGTGCAAGCTGTTTTTTTATTCCCCCCGGTTGGAATATTAACAGTTTTGATTAGTCGGAGATGAGGATGCCGTTGGTGCAGGGTGTAGGGGCACCAAATATGATGACTCCGAATATGATGACACCCGTTGCGCCGAAAATTATAACTCCTGGAGCATCGGAAATTAGGATGCCGTCCTTTGTGGTTTCCGTGCAGGTCGGAGCCGGTGTCGGTGCGTCGCCAACCAGGATTCCTGCGAATGCGAATGTGCTGCTAAGCGTTAATACGATTGCCAATGTGATTGCGGTGATTGTGTTTTTCATTTTTTTTCTCCTAAAAGTTTTTTTAATTTTCGAAACCCAATGGCCTCGTTGACCATTACCATTACAATCGGCGTGCCACAACTTGGAATCATACTTGTAAAAATTATAAACTCTGTAATAACAATAGGTTACATAAATGTATAATGAATTTCCACCGAAATTTTCATCACAGTAAAATGTGGATACAAAGTTTCCACAGAGGTCCAAATTATTGTCTAAAGTCTTTTGAATGAGTGGTTTAATTTTTTGTATAGTTGCTATACACTATTGAGATGTATAATCGGTATACACCTGAGCAGTAAAAACCATTATTTTTAGTGACTTTTCAGTGTTAAACGTGTTAAACTTTTTACTGTGAGTTCTTCAAGCCTATTTTTATTTCCGAACCCTGCGTCAGTCGACATTACTTTGCTCCCCGTATGAACAAAGAAAAACACTTAACTTTTGCCAAAGGAATAATTATTCTTGGCGGTGTCATCTGCTTTATATTGGCTTTTGTCAATTTGCCGAGTGAAGCCATCAGTTGGGGATTTCTGTTAATACTTGTATTTTCGACGACAGTCATTCCCCGGATGAGTCTAGCGTTGCCACACGCGCGGCTTGCGATCAGTTTTTCTGATGCTTTTGTTTTTCTGGCCTTTTTGCTGTACGGCGGTCCGGCCGCGATATTAGTCGCTATATTTGAATCGATCGCAAATTGTCTATATTTGCGTTCCAGCTCATACGTTTTTAGTCGGCTGATGATACCGACCAATGTCTCTATCAATGCGGTCTCGATGGGGCTAACGTATTTAGTCTGGTCATCCGTGACGGGGGTTTCTTTTGTCGCTGCCGATACTGGCAGCACTCAAAATCTAATTGTGACGCTCGGCAGCCTCGCCCTATTGCACTTCCTACTTTCATCGCTTCTTCTCGCCGTCTTTTATTCATTGAAAGATGGCCTCAATTTATTTCCGACCTGGCAGAATGGTTTTTTCTCGACCTCGATGACGCAGATAGTCGGGGCTGGACTGGCTGGCGTAATTTACAAGCTGATCAACTATGGAGATATTATTACCACAACCATAGCTTTTTTAGCTATTGGGATAGCCTATCTGAGTTATCGCCGGTCGATAGATGACGTAAATGCAGCGATCAATCAGGCTGAGGAGGCCGAGCGTGAAAAGGCCGACACCGAACGCAACCGCCGCCGTGAGGCTGAGAAACACGCATCGCAATTGACCATCTCACTTAAAAAGGAAGAGCAAGCAAATGAAGCCCTGCGAAAAAGCGAACAAGACCTACAGCATGCGGCGCTTTATGATTCCCTGACCGATCTGCCAAACCGCAAACATTTTGGCGACATTCTGCGAAAACTTATCGATGAGTACAAAAATGACCCGTCGGTAATTTTTCACGTACTTTTTCTCGACATTCGAAAATTCAAGAATATAAACGACAGCCTCGGTCATACATTAGGTGACAAAGTACTGATGATCGCGGCCAAACGTTTTGTCCGAATGGTTAATTCGTCCGATCTGGTCGCACGCATCGGCGGAGATGAATTTGCGATAATTCTGAAAAATCTTAGTACCTCCGGCAAGGCGCAAAAGGTCGCGCGACGCATTTTCGACAGCATTTCACAGCCGTTCAGCTTAAGCAGCAACCGTATATCGATCAGCGTAAATATCGGCATCGCACCGTGCGATACCGAATACGACACGCCCGAAGAAATACTCCGCGACGCCGACATCGCGATGCATTACGCCAGGGAAAAGAACAGCGGCGTCGCCGTCTTTACAAAAGAGCTGCGTGTGCGTTTCCTCGAACGCGTACGTTTCGAAAACGACCTCCGCCTCGCGATTGACCGCAACGAGCTCTCGATGAACTACCAGCCGCTCGTCTCGCTCCAGGACGGCGAGCTGATGGGCGTCGAAGCTCTTTTACGGTGGCACCACAGCGAGTTTGGATTGATACCGCCGAACAAATTCATCCCGATAGCCGAGGAATCGGGGCTTATAATTCCGATCACGGTGTGGATCCTTCAGGAGACGACAAATCAAATAGCACGTTGGCAAAAGATCAGCCGGGCATTCAAAAATCTGGTCGTCAGCGTAAATATATCCGGCAAACACTTGTCAAATGACGACCTGCGCGACGATGTCGAGAACGCACTTGCGATGTCGAGGATTTCGCCGAAGACATTGAAACTGGAAATAACGGAAAGCGCGGCGATGGAAAACGCGGAGCATACGATCAACATGCTCAATAAGCTGAAACAAATTGGCGTACAACTCAGCATTGACGATTTCGGCACCGGCTACTCAAGTTTAAGTTATCTGCATCGCTTGCCGTTTGACACGCTGAAGATCGACCGTTCATTTGTTTGCAACGTCGGGAGCGGCGGTGAGAATTCCGAGATACTACAGACGATCGTCTCGCTCGCCAAGAGCCTCAAAAAGAAGGTGATCGCCGAAGGCATCGAAACCGAAGCACAGCTCTCGCTCCTGCAAAATCTTGGCTGCGACTACGGCCAGGGATACCTGCTCGCAAGACCGCAAACCAAAGAAAACATGGAGAAAGCTCTCTATGAAGGCAGGAACTGGCTGCCCGCGAAAATCACCGATCACGTCGAGCACAGGCATGTAGAAACAGAAGAAAATCTGCCCGTTTTTTAGCTCGTTTCTGTGCAGAAACGCCCAATCAATAGGTTTTCGTCGCATCGCGACGGTTTGAATGTAGCCGTGGGTTTTAACCCACGGTGATTGTAGGAGTAGGAGGGGTTCCGCGTC
>JAYVER010000187.1:0-4574 GCA_043748725.1 Chloracidobacterium sp.
ACTCGTCGCTCGGTTATTTGACGCCGTTCGAGTTCTCTCGAAAATCTAGCTTTTCGAGAGAACTCGAGATCAAACCCGGCCCAAATTTAACAAAAACCCTTGCTTTCCAATTGGGGTAACAAACGGGGGCTGGACAGGGGAATTGCGCGGGCTTTATGACAGGATGACCGAGCCGTGGGGCGGCGTGGACAATATTTTGAAGATTCACAGCCTCAATCCGGCGTCGCTTCGGGCCCATTTTGATCTTTACGTTACTCTGATGCGCGGTAAATCGGGACTCAGCCGTATCCAACGCGAGATGATCGGAGTTGTCGCGTCCGCCGCCAACCAATGTCATTACTGAGTGAAACATCACGCCGAAGGTCTTCGGCGTCTCACAAAAGATAATTTACTTGTCGAGCAGATCACGGCGGATTTTCGCCGGGCGGATATTTCAGCACAAAACCGGGCGATGCTCGAATACGCTTTGAAATTAACATTAGAGCCGTGGAACATGGTCAAAGAGGATGTTGAAAATTTGCAGCAGTCTGGTTTTGCCGATGCCGAGATTCTCGATATCAATCAAATCACTGGCTACTTTGCATTTGTAAATCGTTTGGCTGACGGCCTCGGCGTCGAGCTGGAATCGTTTTGGGAAGAGTTGCCAGACATATAGACTAACTTGTCAATGTAGTTTAAATATGCGGTGAAAACCGTTTCAGCAAATATGTTAGTGCTTGAAAAAAATGAATATGTCTCGAAAACAAAATTACAGTCGTAGCTGGGCGTTGCTATTCAGCCGTCTGGTTCTTGGTCTGATCTTTTTTATGGGGGGCTTCTGGAAGGTCTTACAGCTTGGCCCGCTCGAACACACGCGAAAGTTCTTTCTGCCTTACGCCGACACTTTCCTGCCCATTTGGTCGCTGTGGGTTGTGGAAACGACGATCCCGTTTGTGGAATTGATCGCGGGTGCGATGGTGATTTTGGGCTTGCGGACACGTGCGGCGCTAGTTGCGCTTGGACTTGTTTTAGCGGTTGTTACGTTCGGACATCTATTAAAGGAGCCGCTTTATGAGTTTCACTCGCACGTTATTCCGCGCCTTGCGCTGCTACTTTTTATTCTAATGGCACCTGCGGAAGAAGACCGGTTCTCGATCGATCATCTAATTTCGGGAAGAGGATCGAAAGAGGTTGATGTCAGACAATGACTAAGATATTGAGTATATTATTTCAATTTTCTAACACCCAAACAAAGAGGTTCTGATTACCTACGCGGCACTGTTTCGCCGATCGACCAGACTATTACGGAGCTTGATAGGCCGAGGCCGGAGAGGCGGCCGGCCATCATTATTAATGTCTCGCCGGGTTCGACCGTTCCGGCTTCGAGCAGGGTCTTTTCGCCGATCTTTAGCATTTCACGCGTCGAGCCTCGATCTTCGTGAACGTATGCCTGCACGCCCCAGATCAGGGCCAATTGATTGTATGCGTCGCGCGAGGTTGTCAGGGCGAACGTCTGAAGGCCGGAACGCACGGTGGACAGGCGGCGGGCCATCAGGCCGGATTCGGTAAAGACGGCGACCTTTTCGGTCTGCATCTCTTTGGCGGCGTAGGCGGCGGCCTTGCATAGGGCCTGGCTCGTTCGCCGCGACGGAGGCTGCAAGAATTTTGCGGGCTTTTTTAGATCCTCGGCTTTGATCGTTTCGGCGGCGTCGATTATACGGACCATCGTTTTAACGGCTTCGACCGGGTGTTTACCCGAAGCGGTCTCGGCGGAGAGCATGACGGCGTCCGAGCCGTCCCAAACGGCATTTGCCACGTCAGAGGCCTCGGCACGGGTCGGAAACGGGTTCTCGATCATCGATTGCAGCATTTGCGTTGCGGTGATGACAAATTTATCGCTCGCGACGGCCTTTTCAATGATGCGTTTTTGATAGACAGGGACGAGCTCGACGCTGGTCTCGACGCCGAGATCGCCTCGTGCGACCATCACGCCGTCGGTCGCCGCGATGATCTCGTCGAGATTTGCAATCGCCTCGGCCATTTCGATCTTGGCGACGAGCAAAGCGCGGCCGAGTTTGCGTTTGTTAAGACGTTTAATAATATCCTTGACCTCTTTGCAATCGGCGGCCGTGCGGACGAACGAAAGAGCGATGTAATCGACATTCTGCCCCATCGCCCAGATCAGATCAACATGATCCTTTTCGGTCATTGACGGTATCGGCAGCGGCGTGTTGGGCAGGTTGATGCCCTTGCGTTCGGACAGAACGCCGCCCGTGACGACGCGGCAGATAACGTCGGTTTCGGTTTTTGATTCGACTGTTAATTCGATCGCGCCGTCATCTACCAAAATACGCGTTCCTGGTTCGACGGCATCGGGCAGGTGATCGAAATTGGTCGAAACTTGGCGTTTGTTACCGTCAATCTCGCGCGTCGTGATGATAAATTGTTCGCCTTCGTGAAGCACGACGGGTTTGCCACCCTGCAAACCGCGAGTCCTTATCTTCGGACCGGACAGATCGACAAGGACAGAGAGAGGCTTATTCATCTCGGCCGCAGCGGCCCGGGCGATCTTTATCGTCTCGGCATGCTCCTCTTGCGTGCCGTGAGACATATTGATCCGCACGGCGTTGAGGCCGGAGAGGAGCATCGTCTCGATAATTTGCAGCGTGTTCGACGCCGGACCGAGCGTCGCGAGTATCTTGGCTTTTCGCATATCTGCGTCTTAGATTACAGCACAATAATCCGAAGTTAAAAACAAGTCAAAAAAATCTTTGCCGAATCTGTCTTTATTAATCGGTTAACCGCACTGTTCGTATATGCAGGAATTACCCGGCATATTGCATTTCGGAATTGCCGAAGAATAACTATCTCGCGATCACCCAAGACGACGGCTGATCGGGAAAGAAATGTCGAAAGGAGAATCAAAAATGTCGAAATTATTATTTCTGATCAGCGTCCTGACTTTGGTTTTAGGGCTTGCCGGTTTTGGCAGTGCCCAAACGTCCACAATGAGCTGGTCCGCGGGGCCAAACCTCGGTGGCGCACGCAGCAGTTCAGCAGCCGTCGTAAACAACGATGGTATTTACGTTTTTGGCGGCAGTACCGCCACACCAACGAGCGTCGAAAAGCTTGTAAACGGCACCAACTTTTGGCAGCTACTGCCAACACGCTGTTCGGGCCGACGATTTTTCACAACCCGGTTTTCCCTAACGGGTCGGGCGGATTTCTGCCGGAATCTGTTGTTGGCGTAATTGGAGATTGACTTATGTTGATAGCCCCCGGCGCACATCAGTCGGCGGGAGTCAACTATGTTGTCGGCTCGACCGGCCTACCGGCAGCGACGCTTTCAATTGCTTCGGGGCCGGCGGACATGACTGTCGATCCGGCGACGGGAGTAGTAAGCTGGGTGCCGTCAGGAGCTGTCGGAACATTTACCGCAACGGTTCGTGCGACGAATAGCGAAGGTTTTGCGGATCTTACCTTTACTTACACGGTCAACCCTACTGGAACGGATCTGCTGTCTCCGACAATCGTAAATACCGGCTTTGCGTCCGCAAATATCACATGCACCTCGGCAACTGTTAGCTGGACTGCCTCAACCGATAATGTCGGTGTGGTCGGTTACCGGATGTATATCACCTCACCGATCATTATTTGCGGTCGAGCAGGCTGTACTCTGTTGCCGGTTGTCGCACCGGTAGCGGTTACATCGGGAACCGGAACGAGTGTTACGCTTACCGGCCTGACGCGCAACACTGGTTACAGTTTCTGGGTCGAGGCATTCGATGCCGCGGGTAATACCTCGGTCACCAATGCGGTTGCACATGGAAACTTTAATACGCTGAGCTAATTCGGTAGATTGAAAAAAAAACTAAGCGGCGCGGATTGCTTTTAATCCGCGCCGCCCTTTTATTTGTTGGAACTTAGTTCATTCTGAGGCAAAGATTTTTTCACACGCAGGTAGCTCAAAACGGTTGCGATAAATGTCGAGTGCGACCAGGTCAGCGGCGAGACCGAGACCGGGCTGCCTGTCACCGGATCAATTTGCTCCGCCAATACGCCGGACGGCAATGCACGCCTTGTGACCCATTCGAGAATTTCCAGTGCTTTTACCAGATCGTCTTTCGATTTCGCTTTTGCAATGTAATAATCGGCGAGCCATAGCGTGCAGATAAACCAGGAATTTTCCACGACACTCTCCGAAGTGCGCATATAACCATCGCGTTCAAATCGGCTGACACCGCCAAATTCCGTTTTATTTACCAGAGCCTCTTCGATTGCCTGCATAGTGCCCGCGACCATCGGATCGTCGATCGGGAAACATCCGAAATAAAATATACCGAACATAGATGCGTCAATCGTCGGATCGGGTGACAAATGATCGTCCCCATTGGCTTGGAGCGAACGCAAAAAACGTCCGAGTTCGTTGCTGTAAAGATGCTCGCGCATGGCTTCGACTATTTCATCGGCCGCATTTTTATAAGAAGCCGCTTTAGCAGTATCATCGAAAAGAATTGCGAAGTTTGCAGCAGCCCGCAGCCCGGCCACCACCGTTGCGCAAGTATATGTGTGAATACCGAGGCTGTCTTCCCACA
>JAYVER010000188.1:0-11686 GCA_043748725.1 Chloracidobacterium sp.
ACGCGGCTATTCACGCCGGGCCGTCGAGCTTGAGATAATCGGTTCTAACGGAGTTAAATCATTAAAAGGTGGCAAGATCCGCTCGGCCCTGCGGCTCAATGAACAACTTTTTGTAATGAATAAGCGATATTCAGGCTCGACGGTCGCGGGCTACACATTCACCGGCCGAGGATGGGGCCACGGCGTCGGGATGTGCCAGTACGGTGCTTACGGCCTCGCCAAAATGGGCGTCAAATACGACGAGATCATCAAGCATTATTACACTGGCGTCGAGTTGACAAAGGCGTATTAAATATCGAGGTATCTATACTTGACTTGTAAATGCGGTTCCGCCGTCAATCTACCGATATGCGACGTCAGCTCAGTTTCCTGTGTCCGACCAGTGCGGCGCATCACTGGCGAGTTTTAACACACCGTAGGTCGCACCCACGGCGTGCAAATCAGCGTTGCCGGCTCCGTTTCGTGGCGTGCTGGTAATTGTTACTTGCTTTCCAGTGCCGTCTGTAATCGTGAGGTCTCCTGTCCAGGTAATCGTCATATCGATTCCCTTGCTCAGGTTGTGGCGTGAGTACTTCACGTCATGCGCAGAGTTGGACCATTGATCATCCCAGGCAGCATCGTGCGCCATGTTGTAACCAGGCTTTGGCCCAATCATTTGTTGCGCTGCCGCTCTTGACGCGTTAAGGTCAAAGTCTCCATCTGCCTTGCGATGGACCCAGCAAATCTCCACGCCGGGATACCCGGGGACATTTCGCGGGTCAAGGTTGTTCTTGTTAATCTGCCAAGCGTAGTGCATCAAATAGGAACGTTGCTCGGGTCTGTATGTACTGCTGATTGAAGCTGTTGCTCCCGCTGCTTGCAATGCCGCAATGAATTTGTTGACGTTAGATTGAAACGGCTCGGCGAGGTCGCCGGTGGAGGTGCTCTCCGGATATTGGTTTACCCAATCCAGGCCGCTGAAATAGCAGTGCCGGTAGAGTTTGAACTCGGGGTTGCTATTGAATTTATTATCCCGATGACAATTCACCCAGTGGCCATTTTTCTGTTGGGCGCCCCAGCCTTCGGCGAACCACGTGCCGTCAATAATCTCGTTTCTCATTACCGTGGTCTTGAACATTGTCTCGAAAACCGGATCAAGCTTGCAGTCCTCGACCAGTACTTTTTTGCTACTCGGCGTGCACTGCATGATTTTGCCGGTTAGGCTTGCGCCTTGTAACTGTCCTTCGAAGAGGTGATCTCGCTGGCCGCCAGTCTCACACTCTGGGCTGTAATTACCGGGCTCGTCCCTGTGAATGAAGGTGGCTTTGACATTCGTGCCGTTCTGAGTAATTAGCAGCCTGAGCCCGCGGTCAGGCGAGGACTGGATCTCCCACTCGCCGTTCAGGTCAACCTTCGGGTCTTGAGCTAACACAACATGCGCCGTAACAATGACCGCGGCAGCAAGCATAATGATTTTGCCAAGTTTGTTCATTTGTATTCTCCTTCGGGGGATCCGACTTACAGTCAGTATCTGTTATCAGCGATCAATGAAATGTCGCACCCGCATCATCTTTCGACGCGCTCACGGGCTTTTACGTTTGCTGCGGCTCGCGTCAAAAGGATAGTCGTCCAAATTACTGCCGCGCTGGATGATACGAACCTTGAGATTGACACTGTTGTCCATCCATTCTCCCGTAAGGTCAATGGACCCTTTGCGGGGCGGTTCTATTTTTCGCCGACAATCTGTGCCCTGTTGTGCGAGAGTGCCGATTGGCCAGAGCGTAATGACGCAAAGTGCAATTACAGCAAGTAGAATTCTTTTCGAGTGCATTGATCAAACCTCCTGTTAGCGACAGTTATTGAAAGTTGCTTAGGCCATTCTACTCTCCGCCAGAGCTGACGGCAAGGCTATGACGCAAGCCGGCAAGACGGAAATTAAACTGACGGCCATGCCGGAGTGATTTTGTTTCGCAACTTCGGCCTACCGAAAATGGCCGTCAAAAATACGACGAGATCATCAGGCATTATTACACTGGCGTCGAGTTGACGAAAGCATACTAGTAAAAACTACAACTTCTGAGTCCCGGCGATCTTTGCGAGATTTTTGTCGAAGGTTCCCAGGGGACGGCAGCCTGCCTTACGAGCAATCTCGAGGATCAGACAATCGGTGAATCGAAGGGAAGGTTTTTGTTTGTAGTGTTCGAGCGCCGCCGATACTACATCCGGTTCTTCAATAATTATTTGCTCCTGTGACTGAAGCATCTCAATAGCATTGATCAATTCCGAGTGACTTAGGTGGTAAACCGAATCAAGGACCCAAACCGTCTCCGCCAGGACAAGATGCGAAACCCAAGCTCCTGGTGAAACGAAGGCTTCAGCCGAAGATCGCTGCTGTTCATTATCGCGAACGAGCAGTCGAACCAGCACATTCGTATCAACGGCGCGCATATCGTTTCCGCATATTCTCCTCTATTCCTCGCTTAAGTTCGTCGAGAGTCCTGGGCTCCGGTTTGGACTTAAAAATCTGCTTATGAATATCTTCGAAACTGTAAAGCGTCGCACGTTTGACAACGACCTTATCGCCCTCTTCGTTCCACTCCATAACCGAACCGGGGCCAAGACCCAGCCGTCGACGTATCTCTTTCGGCACTGAGATCTGGCCCTGCGAAGTTAATTTTGATTGCGTAATCGTCATACAAACATTCTACCACATATTACCAGGGTAATGGCAATATTTTTATAATTAGTGTCGGCATGTGCCAGTTCGGAGCCTACGGCATGGCAAAAATGGGCGTCAAATACGACGAGATCATCAAGCATAAAACCTGCGTCGAGTTGACGAAGGCATATTAAAGCTAGACGTTTTCTTTTGTGGACCAGTATGCCCATAAAATCAGCAGACCCTGAACCGGAAGCCGCAGCCAGAGATAGCAATTGGGATAGTTGAGTTAAAGCTCGGGGTGCAGGACACCATGTGAATGTTTGCGGCGAGAAGGCCCAACGGCTCAACGGCGAAACCAATAAACCAGTGCCGAATACCACTTCAGCAACGCCACTGACGATTACAAGACCGTGCGGCCAAGCCAGACAGGGGCATATTAGGCCGCGCTTTGCGACCCGAAGTACAGATGATAGTGCTTTGCGCAGTCCGGATTAAATTTGGCTCCGCAGCCAGAGCAGGTCGAATCGCCACCGATATATTCGGTGATTGTTTGCTGATGACCGCAGGCTCCGCATAATATTGCATGTTTTGAAGCTTGATCGGCCGGCCATATTTGTGCCGGATGGCCGGCACATGCCTGGTGGCATTCGAAACATGGGAACCAACGTTCGCAGCATTTGAACATGATCGCGATTATGTCCAGGTCGGTATGGTAATGAGCACAACGTGTTTGAGCGTCGATATCGACGCCGTTTACATCTACGCTGTGAATTACACGAACCATTTCATCACATTTCATCGACTTTACGAGTGTACCAGTAGGCCCAGATAATAAGCAGACCCTGAAGCGGAAGACGAAGCCAGAGAAGAGCGGTCGGAATAGTCGGATAAAGGTCGGGGTGAGTCGCCATGTGAATGTTTGCGGGAAATACGGCGATCAGCAATCCTATCAGACCCCACGCCGCAAGACGACTCAACCGGGGAATTAGTAATCCAACGCCGAGAACGATTTCAGCAATGCCGCTTACGACTACTAACACTTGCGGCCACGGCAAATACGGCGGCACGATCCTGAGATAGAATGCGGGATCAATAAAATGGTTGAAACCGGCGACGATGAAAAAGACGGCAAATATTATTTTCGTAACTATCTTAAAAACTTTCATAGTTTTGTCTCACACGTGCTAAGAAGGATGCCAGCTGCGATCAGCCATGCAGGGAAAGTATAGGCTGCGACCCGTTCCATGCCGCCTATGCCAAGACCCAGACCATAACCCGAGGCAAATAAAAGTGTCGCCGCCAGTCCGACAATGCCCAATAGGGCCGACGCTGCGAGCCAGCCCCGTTTCAAATTCACAGTTTTGCACCTTATACCGATCAGAGCAATCGCCAGGTTTCCGGTAATGAATTGAATTCCCGCACTGATCACGTGTCCGCGATTACTCACGTCTTCGGGAAAGAGGCCGACGCCGATCATGCCGATCCCGGTCAAGGCAAGCAGCCAGAAGATCAACGCCTGGGAGCGTTCACGCTGAAACACAGGCCACGCGAGAATTGAGCCAGCCAAAATAATGACGCCCTGAAGCGAAAACGAAATGTTCATCAGCGTGTGCCACGGCGAGCAAACATAAGATGAGTTGTAAACCCCGCACGTCGTATTGCCAAGATCGCTTATGAAATTGTCGGCGAGACTAAACGGGGTCGTCCACGCCCACTGAACAACGATTTGGGCAATGAAGAACTGCACCGCACACATCCACACCGCACCCGCGGCACGAATCCGTAACTTAGCGATAGATGCGGCATCGTCAGTCGAGATAGGCGAGCTATTCATAGCCTTTCGGTGGCGGTTAGGACGCAATACTGCAATTATGAACCGCTCGGAGGATTGTCTTTAGGTATGTCGCCAGGTCCATGTAATAACCGAGTCAACAACGTGATTTGCTCTTGCTGCATGACTACTAATTCTTTCCATTTACCTTCACGCAATTCATCCAGCTTTTCATGCAGACTTAAAATCTCGAGTTCGGCCTTCATATTTACTTCGTAATCATGGGCGGCATCGAGCCTGTCCTTTACCGATTGCCGATTCTGCAACATCAGGATAATCGGTGCCTGTATGGATGCAAGCATGGAGAGAAAAAGATTGAGCAAAATGTATGGGGTACGGATCGAAAGTATCGCCTCGACGTGCGAGAATGACGGCGTTGAGAGCAACCCAAGCTAGCAGGATCGCGCCAAAGATAATGATGAACGTCCATGAGCCGCCAAACGACGCGACCTTGTCGGCAAGCCGTTGCCCAAAGGTCATTGTGGTATCAAACTCCTGATTGGTGTCGTGGCTGATAGGCCGGCGCTCACCGTAATGTTTGACGATTCGCTGTTCGCGTTCGGATAAGGCTTCAAGACCCTCTTGAACCACTTTTTCGCAAAATCGGGCAGAGGGTTGTTCATGATAACAATAATAATCTTATTGATGGCTCGCGTCACGAATGGAGCGAAAGCCGGAATCAAGTGGGTGGGTTTATCACGGTTTCTTTCGCAGCACAGCCAGAATATTTGAGCGAAAACTGGATAATCCGGCGTGCGCATTGACGATCCGTTCGTAGGCCGTGAACCCGAGAAAAAGAATGCGGGAACTCATACCATAAGACGGATCTTTTTCAATAAAACGCAATTGATCGACGGACATGTTTAGCTCTGCCGCATATTGTTCAATTTTCGCACGGGTGTTAAATCTATATCGGGTCGGATATGGATCGTGACTGCTCGCGGGAAGATTGCGCAGGTGGTTTGCGACAAGTTTATGAAACCAATGCGGCGTGAGATCAGACACGATCGCGATGTAGTGAAAACGGTTTGGCGTTCGGAACACATAAACGCCATTAGGTTTTAAAACTCGGCACACCTCTTGCAGATGTTGTCGCGGATCGGCAATATGCTCGTTGACATAGTTGGAGACGCAAGCGTCGAAAGTATTATCCGGGAATGGGTACACATCGCCGGTTAGAACGTGAGCCGACTCTAAAGCGTCATTCGTAAGAATATCGGCGTCAGGATCAATCCCATGTAATTTTCCCAAAGAGCTTAAATAGCTTGATGTTTCATTCGGCGGCCCGGAACCGATCTCCAGTATATTTCCGCCTGACGCGATAACTGAAGCACATAATTCATGAAATTCGGCCGTACCGTCGATCCATCCAGATGAACGGTCATAATATCTGTCGAGATAATTTTGTTGCCAGGACATAGATCGCCGCTATTGGCTAATTTACCGAGCCTTTTTGCATTTTGGGACTGCTACATTTATATATTAGTTAAGAAAATGCGCATCGGAAAGTTGGCCCCGCGTTTCACAAGCCGATTCGCCGACCCGTTTTTATCAGCTCAATATGCTTTTGAAATTAAAAATCGCTTTTATTATATTCACACTTCTAAGTTTCGACGGGTATTCGTTTGCACAAAAACCCGCTGCCGTCAAAGTCGAGCTAGGCTCGAATACCGCGAAGAATGGCTTTAAGAACGAGGATGAGATACGGGATAAATTTAGGTAATTATATAGTTAAGTGACCCAATTATTCTGGTTCGATGCCAAGTATCAATAGCGGAACGGGCGGACTGTTTCTGCCCTGACGCATAACGTTATAGACCTCGCCTTCGTAGTAAGCTACACCACTACTCATTTGAGCCTGCATTACCTTTGTCGGTAAAACTTCAACGCCAAGATTGATCTTGCCGCCTGAGTAGAAAAGCATGTGCTTCACAAAAAGGTCGTAAGCGACGAAAGAATATTTTCCAAACTGTACTTCGACCGCGATCATATTCTTAACGAAATCAGTTTGGTTGTAGCTGTATATCGGATTATCTTCGCCGTTTTCGATGAAGAATGCTTTCTGCTCTTTCGCCGACATCGGAAGGCTTTGATCCATCAGGTCGCGATCTAATGTGATGTAATAGTTGTATCGGCTCTCTTCCCAACCGAGGTCACGAAACTCGCTCTTGAACGCTGTATTAATTTCCGAGGGCGAATACAGCGTCTTCCCAACCATCGTCTTTTCTTTACTGACTTTGGTTTTGAATTGATCTGCGTCGATGCTCGCGATAACCTTCTTAATCTCCGCGTACAGCTAAGATATTCTTCGCCGTTAAGATGCGAGTATTTTTGAGCTATTTTCATTTAGGCTGCCCACGCTTTAGGCATTTGCGCGACCTTATCATTGGCTGACGGAATATGAATGGGTTTGTCGATCGGTCGAGACTTCAGTTCGCCATTCTGAAGGGCCTCAATTCTTTTCTCAGCAATTTCGCAGTAGGTTTTATCCCGTTCTATGCCCATTGCATTGCGACCGTGAATTAACGCGCCGATGACGGTAGAACAGGCCCCGGCGAAAGGATCGAGTACCCAACTATTCTCATTAGATAAGCCTAAGACGCATCGCTCCACAAGTTCAATCGGAAATTGGCAAGGATGCTCTGTCTTTTCAGGGTGGTTTGATTTGACGTTAGGAATGTTCCAGACGCCATTTTCCCAATCCCGTTTGACGATGTTCCAAACATCACTGGGGTTTTTGCCCAAGGGGTTGCCCGACGGCAATCCACGCTTAGCTCCCTTAAACGCCAATTTGCCTGGATACTTAGACGGGATGCGTACCTTGTCGAGATTAAAAATATCGCGATTATGCACTTGACAATACCAAGTGTTTCATGTAAATTATAATACATGAAAGAGAAACGACCTACCGAATTGACTCTCATTAGCATTTCGACACAATATACTAGCGACGACAAAGCGCGAGAATATTTTGAATCATTGAGATGGCCTGACGGCCCGTTTTGCCCTCATTGTGGCAATGCCGATACAGACCGCATTTACAAGGTAACGCCGAATCCAGAAAAGAAGATTCGAGCCGGTCTCTATAAGTGCGCCGAGTGTCGCGAAGGGTTTACTGTTACGGTGGGAACGGTCATGGAAGATAGCCATATTCCACTTCACAAATGGTTGATTGCGTTCTATATGATGTGTGCGAGCAAAACCCAAGTATCGGCACTCCAGTTGCAACGGCAACTCGAACTCGGTTCTTACCGTTCGGCTTGGTTTATGTGCCATCGCATTCGCTTTGCTCTTAAAGATCACACGCCTTCCGATTTATTGACCGGCACAGTCGAAGCCGACGAAACATATATCGGCGGAAAAAGACGCGGATTGGGACGCGCATACAAAGGTAACAAAACGCCGGTCGTTTCTCTTATTGAACGCGGCGGTCGCGTCCGTTCGCAAGTGGTCGAAAATGTGAATAGTAAAGAGGTAGGAAAAATCCTTCGCCGTCACATTTCCAAAGACGCAACGCTTCATACCGACGAATCGCCGATCTATTTCAAGCCCGGACGCGAATTTGCAAACCACCAATCAGTAAACCATCACCAAAAGGAATACGTCCGTTACGATCGCGACGGCGAGTTAGTCACAACTAACACCGCCGAAGGATTTTTCGGCAACAGCAAACGAAATATCAGCGGCACACATCGACATATTAGCCGTAAGCATACGGATTTGTATTTTGCCGAATTAGATCACAAATACAACACGCGCCTAAACACCGATGGCGAACGAACCAGTGATGCCGTTTCAAGAATTTCAGGCAAGCGCCTGATGCTACGTCGGCCCCGTTCTTCGGATAAGTAAATTATGCCAGCGACCCACAAAGCAAGCGTTACCTCATTTGCGAAAAAATCGCTGAGGCAAACGATTCTCAGCGCCGCGCTGAACTCTAAAGAGTTTGCGCAGGCGTTATCTGAGGACGCGGATGAAATTCGTGAACAGGCCGTTGCGACCGCAACCGAAGCCACGATAGAGGGCGCGTTCGAACGCATTCTGTATGCCCGTCTAAAGCAAATCGGCCTAAAGTTCCATCCCGAAAAAGAATCTGGCGTACACATTAAACGTCATATCGCCCGTGGACGAATGGATAGCAGACTGGGGGCGCTTGTTATCGAATACAAGCGCCCTGCTTTGCTGAAATCCAAGGTAGAAATTGACAAGGCACTCACTCAATTAAAGAACTATCTTATAGCGTTAAGCGATTCAGAGGCATCGCCATTTGTCGGCATTTTGACCAACGGCCTTATTGCCATCGAAGTACGCGCCGAAAATGGAGTGATAACAAGCGAATCGGCACCCGAAAAAGTAAGTGCGTCTGTTCTGCTACGACTAACCCGGCATTTTATTGCTTTGGCTCTGACGGCACTTACGCCAGCCAATTTAATTCGAGATTTTTGCGGATCACAAACCGAAGGCGTTCTTTTTCAGACAGCTCGCGTTTTGAACTCGGTTCTTTCTTTCCCAGAACCAAAAACCATGATGCTGCATTCCGAATGGGAAGAAATGTTTCGGCTTGCACATGACGATCAATCGCAACAAAAACGAATCGAAGACCGCAGGGCTTCATTGGCCGAATTGTTCGAAATTGAGATCACCGATGCCGCCACCGAATATCAGGCGCTTTTCGCACTGCATACCGCATACGCGATTCTCTTAAAATTCATCGCATACAGAACCGTTTCGGATATTTATTTGGGCGAACCTAGTGAGGACTTCCGTTCCCTTGCGTCCGCATCGAACACGTCCCTCAGAGTGTTTTGCAGTGGCCTAGAGGATGGCGAAATTTTCCGTCGCTTGAAGATCATAAACCTGTTGGAAGGCGACTTTTTTTCGTGGTACTGCGATCAGAACCAATGGACACCAGAACTTGCGAATTCCATGCGGGCCATTTTAGAAATCTTGGCCCGTTACGAGGAAGTCGGTCATATTTTCGACTCCAATGAGGCTCCTGATCTTTTTCGTGAGTTGTACCAAGCAGCAGTTCCCAGAGTGGTTCGCAGTAGCTTCGGAGAATTCTATACGCCCTTTTGGCTTGCCGAACATGTACTCGAATCAGCAACTCCCCGGAACCGCTGGCGCGGAATTGACCCTTGCTGCGGCAGCGGAACTTTCGTTGTTTCCGCGATTGCAAAATTACGCCGTGAGTGCCGATCGCACCAGTTAAATGACGCGGATACATTAGCCGAAATCTTGCATCGTATCGTCGCTATTGACCTAAATCCGCTTGCTGTTCTGACGACGCGAATTAACTACTTCATTCATATCAGCAATCTATTTGCGAGTGCGGGCGGTGCATTGGTAATTCCCGTTTACCTAGGAGATGCGGCGGTGATCCCAGAGCGGGTTACATTAGAGGGCGTCGAGTGTCTCACGTACACCTTGAAAACCTTGAAGACGCCGATCACTACCACGATCCCGGTTTCATTGGCGAAAGACACGCCAAACTTTATGTTGCTCATGTTGAACTATGAGCGACAAATTCAAGCCCAAAATCACGATGCGGCCAGACAGGTTTTACTGGATGCGATGAAGCCAAAGGATCGCAAATTCTTGGTTCACAAAGCCATTTCGGAAATGACCGCAAGTTTGGTTGAACTTGAGCGGAATGGTTGGAACGGCATCTGGGCGCGTATCCTTTCGAATTTCTTAACGACAGCTTGCCTTGGTCGTTTTTCGGTTGTAATCGGAAATCCCCCATGGATCGACTGGAAGAATCTACCAGAGGGCTATCGTAACCGAATTAAAGATATGTGTGTGGAAAGAGGTCTATTTTCTGGCGCCGGTCGCACGGGCGGAATTAACCTTAATATCTGTGCTTTGATCTGTTATGTGGTACTTACGAACTGGCTAAAGGACGGCGGTCGATTGGCATTTTTGATGCCGCATGAACTTGCGAACCAGGCTTCGTATGAAGGTTGGCGGCGATTGGGTGGAAAGTGGAATTTCCTAGGGTTTTATGACTGGGCGCAGGCCGGACATCCTTTTGATCCAGTGAGAGAAGACTTTATGACTTTCGTAATTGGCACGGCGGCAGAGAAAGCCGACATCGTACCAGTCAAAAAGTTTGTGAAGAAAAAGACGGCAACGGGCAAAGCAACCGAATGGAAATCTCTTGGCGTAGCATTCGGCAATTTAGAAACAGAAAATCTGGTCGCTGGACAGATTATACCGGGCAAGACCGCCTTTACAATTGCAAATAACGAGACTGAATTAGAGGAATTTGCCCTCATTGCCGGGGAGTGTAACTATATCGGACGCGAGGGCATAGAATTCTATCCTCAAGAACTTTTGCTTTTTACCTACGCCGGAAAAGGTCCACAAAAGGGCACCGTTTGGCTGCATAATGTTCAAGTCAAAAAATCTAAATTCAAAATTCAGCGCCGTCGCATACTCGTAGAAACGAAGTATTTGCACCCGTTGGTAAAAGGGCCGGAAATCAAACCTTACAGCCATGCTTATAGCGGTTTAATCGTCGCGTTTCCTTACACAGCAAAAGATCCGATGCGACCGATTGAAACTGAGGACTTGAGCGAATCGTCGCCCCATCTTTTGCATTATTTTGAAGAATCGCGAGAGATTTTCGAACAGCAAAACAAGTACGGCGATAAAATACGCGGGCTTGATCCCGGCGAATACTATGGACTAGCCCGTACAGGCCCTTACAGTTTTGCAAAAACATACGTCGCCTATCGCGACAACACAAAATGGCGCTCCACTGTGATCGGCGAAGCTGAGATGCCGTGGGGTAAAAAGTCTCGGTTCGTGTTTCAAAATCATGCCGTGTCAATGTGCGAAAGAAGTGACGGCACATTCATAACCGAAGATGAAGCACATTATGTTTGTGCCATTCTCAATGCTCCAATCGTTGAACGCTTTATTTACGCATCATCGGATGAGCGGTCGTTTAAAATCCGACCGCCAGTCTTTCTGCCGCCGTATGATCCAGATGATGATCGCTATACACGCCTTTCCGAAATCTCGCGTGAGGCCCACGCGAACCCGGAAAAACGAAACGATCTGCGTATGGAATGTGAAGAGGTCTATCTGAGTATTTGTCAAAATGACGAAGAAGACGCGACCGATGTTACTATCGCAAAAGCCCGGTTAGATGAAATTCGAGAAAAGCCAGATACTTTGATTCACGGACGGGCACTTGCGGCAACATT
>JAYVER010000189.1:0-31973 GCA_043748725.1 Chloracidobacterium sp.
CGTTTTTTTCGCGATAAATCGCGCACTCTGAACAATCGTTCTCATTTTGCACCAGTTTCAAGGGTGAATCAAAAGGTTGTTATTCTTTCAGATGGTACAGGGTGTTCGTGACGATAACGCCGCTCTCGACAAATGACAGCCCTACTAAGAACCTCAAGAACGAGCAATCCGTCGCTTTCTTATCGCCTTAAGTGATGCGGCACGCTTGTTACCACGATGTTAGGTGAAAAAAGTAAACGTCCTTTAATAAGCAGCGTTGTTTGATTATGTAGAAGTTGTTGCCACCATGCTCGTGGAACGAATTCCGGTAAAACAACGGTTGTAATTGAATTCTTATGGCTTTCGGCTTCCTCGTTGATAAATTTTAACAGCGGGGCGCTTACTGAGCGGTACGGAGAATGAATAATATGAAGGGGGATTCCTTCACCCCAAATTTCCCATTCCTTCTTGATCTCGGCCGTATTCTGAGGGTTTACTTCGACATAAATAGCGGTAACCGGAGTATTCCCATACCCCGCTAGACTTCGAGCATATTTCAATGCCGGCAAAACGCCGCGATGAATGCCCGACACCGGGACGATAATTCGATTTTCCATTGGCGCGTGCGCGACGGGGGGAGACGCCTTATCCAAAGTTAATTGTGCGGCGACCAGACGGTAGTGGCCGTTAATTGCTCGAAACATCACAACAATTAGCGGTATCAATACGACGACAGCCCATGCGCCGTGTGTAAATTTGGTAGTAGTAATTACCATTAGCACGATGAAAGTGATAACCGCTCCGGTCGCATTAATAATAATCGACAAAGCCCAGTTGCCCCCTTCGTCGCGCTCGATGGCTTTAAGCCGCTCGCGAATATGCAGCGAGGAAGCATTTGGATCTTCGGTAGCGTGGATCCGTTCCGCCTCTTCTTGAGCGATAACTCGCTCCTTTGCTTCTTCCGACTTTCGCTGCCGCAGCCAATGGACGACCATTCCCGACTGGGATAAAGTGAACGAAAGAAAAACGCCTATGGCGTAAAGTGGCAGCATCGCTTGCTCAGACCCATTAAAAATTGCGATCAACACGATGGAAAAAAGAGCGAGGAGAATTACACCGTTGGAAAATACCAGCCTGTCTCCGCGATTGGCAAATTGGCGGGGCAAGAATCTGTCAGCCGCAAGCAAACTGGCAAGACGCGGAAAATCGGCAAACGAAGTGTTGGCGGCTAAAACTAAGATCGCGGCAGTTGCCGCCTGGACGAAATAATAAAATATGCCTGTGCCGAATGTATGCCGTGTCATCACGGAAACCAAAGTCTCCTCAGCCGATGGATGCGCGTTGATTTTATAAGCGAGAAATCCGGTGCCGAGGATCAAAACCGTCATAATTAACGCCATCCACGTCAATGTAGAGGCTGCATTTTTCGACTCCGGTTTTTGAAATGCGGGAATACCGTTCGAGATTGCTTCGACGCCCGTCAAGGCCGTACAGCCAGACGCAAACGCCCTCATCAAAAGCCAGATAAGGGCGAAACCGGTCAGCCCGCCCTGGGAAATGCCTCCAATGGATGGGTCAAAAAATACTTTGTCGGCATCCGGCGTCGGTATAATTTCGCCGGTTGTGAAATAGTGAAAAAATCCGACGGCAACCAGCGCCAGCATTCCGAAAATAAAAAGATACGTCGGCCCCGCAAATATCGCGCCTGATTCGCGTACGCCGCGTAGGTTTATAAAAGCAATTAGAACAACGAGAAATATACAGATGGCAACACGATGGTACTCCAGAAATTCGAATCTTGTTCCCTGCACGGCCGAAGTGATTGCCGCTACTCCGGCTGAAACAGATACGGCCACAGTCAGAATATAATCAACAAGAAGGGATGCTCCGGCAATCAATCCAGCCTGCCTTCCGAGATTATCTTTGGCGACAATATAAGCTCCGCCGCCGGACGGATAAGCGTGAATCGTCTGCCGGTATGACAATGCAAGAATGCCCAGCAAAACTGTAATACCGATGACAATCGGCACAAGATAGCCCGTCGCGATTGTCCCTGCGGCGAGCAAAACGAGCAAAATCGCTTCGGTCGAATATGCTACGGATGAAAGCGCGTCGGAAGAAAATACAGCCAATGCCGTCTTTTTATTTAAGCGCTCGTGCTGTCCCTGCTCAGTAGAGATCGGATTTCCAACCAAATACCGCTTTACAGATTTCCACATTTAGTAATCCCCTCAAAACAAAAAAGTGCAGACGTAGACGCACAAAAGCCTTGTTAGACTGGTTCCATCCGCTCATTGGCTTAATTTTGACTGTCGCCCACTTTATCGAGAAATATCGCACCCACAAGGATCATCGGGATAGCAGCAATTAATAATCCGGTCCCCAAGCGGTCGAAAATTTTGTCACTAGCTACCAGACCGTGAAGGATCACAGAAACAATTCCCAAAAACAAGGAAGATATCCCGCCGACAAGCCCAAAAATTGCTAAAATCGAGTATATCAGGGCAAGCCTGTGGCTGACACTTATTGACGGCTGAGAACGTCTTTTCCGCGATACCGCCCTCAGCCTTTTGAAATTATTTGTCTCGGCTTCGTCTTTCATTTCACCTCGCCAAACTTCGGTTATCGGCGTGCTTATTACCACGATCATTCCGATTCGCTCGAACTTCGTTCATATGGGATAAGAAACATTTCACACTAAAAGCCATCAAATTATTCGGGTTAATCGCCGGACGAAAAACGCACGAACACCCATCCAGTGAAAAAAATTCCGGATTCCCAGGGGCAGCCCGTTTCAACGCCGGATCGGCGCTCTTAGGCTCCTCCTAAGCTATCGCCATTATAAGACCTTAGCGAATGACCCATAAAAAGCACATTAAGAATTTATAAAGATTTCATAAAGATTTGGGCGCGGAATTTTCTATTCGATTATCATGTCCGAAAGGGATATAAAATTTGGTCAGTTTCAGTTAAAGTTGTAGCCCAGCTCGAAGAGAAAATAGTGATTGCCTTTAGATGCGGCTTTATTTCCAATTGAGTATGCAAAATATGCTGTAAACTTCGGTTGTGGTTTATAAAAAATGCCGGGCGTAAAGTATCCGGCCGAGTGGCCGCCGGTTATCCAGTCAGCGGCGACCGTCAACTTTTTATTGACCGTCTGCTCAATGCCAAACTGACCGCCCATACGAACCGCATTCGGTGCAAATACGTTTTTACTGGCTACATAACCGCCCGCTGTCAGACGTGTCATGTTGATCGTGCGACTGACGGCAAGGTACGAATAGCTGCCAAAATTGTATCCGCGATTTCTGACCGGAATATAAAGGTTAGTACCCGCGATCAATGCCGTATTTTTTTTCTTTCTCTCGTAAAATTTCCACTTCGCGGTGGAAACGAGTGTCGTTGAATCCAGTCCGGGTTGAATATTACCGGTCACGTTTAGCCCGACTTCGACGTTATTTCCGACGCCAACAACAACTCGCGGCACAAAGCTTGAGAAACGACGCAAAACAGTTTCGTTATTCGTCTTGAATGACGCGTCCAGTTCAACATAAACCTGACCTCGATTTAGGACATCGGTCGAAGGTACATTAAATATCGTCTGTTGTGCTTTCGCCGAAACGGTCACGCAAAATGAAAGTCCTAAAATAATTAAGAATTTAAACATTATTGTCCCCCACCTTGTCTATAAAGATTGAGCCTATAAGAATCATGGGAATGGCGACTATCAGTAAGCCTGTTCCTACGCGATCAAAAGTCAGGTCGCCCGCGATGATGCCGTGGAGTATGACGAAGACGATCCCGACGAATAGCGACGAGATACCGCCAAAGATGCCGAAGGCGGCGAGGATCGAATATACCAGCGAAGCCTTTTTTCTTTGGGCTTCGGAACGCTGCCGAGATTTCGACCGCGATACCAATCCGTTAATTTTCGTATTATTGACCTCAATTTCGTTTCTCATACCATCGTTGTCCAATCTTTTCGAAAGTTGAACAAACAGAGAATATCGAGAAGTTAGTAAGGGTTGAGTAAACCTTTAATAAAAAGTTCGTAAAGATTTAGGCGGAGGGATTGAAGCGGTATCCTACCCAGGGCTCGGTGAGGATGTAGATGGGTTTGGAGGGGTCGGATTCGATCTTTTTTCGGAGATTGCCGAGAAAAACGCGCAGATATTCGGTTTGCTCGGTGAAATTACCACCCCAGATCGCCGTCAAAATCGCGCGGTGCGTAAGACAACGTCCGCGATTGCGGAAAAGAAGAACAAGGAGATCAAATTCTTTTGGCGTGAGGTGTACGTCTTGCCCCCTGACGCTTACCGTGTGTTTGGAGAGGTCGATCCGAAAATCTCCATCCTCCAGGATCGACTGTTCGTCCTCGCCATTTACCGGGACGCGCCTTAGCGCGGCACGCACCCTGGCAAGCAGCTCGTCGATGCCGAAGGGTTTGGTCACATAGTCGTCCGCACCCGCGTCGAGTGCCTGAACTTTTGTCTTTTCCTCGCCGCGAACGGACAGTACAATGATCGGAAGCTGTGACACCTTGCGTATTTCGCGGCAAAATTCGATCCCGTCCATCTCTGGCATTTGCAGATCGGTGATTATCAGATCAGGGTGCCAATCGTGAAATGTTTCGAGACCGGACACACCGTCAGCCGCAGTCCTGACATTATATTGATGCGCCGTCAGGCTGTGCCGTAGTACGCGAGTGATCTGCGGCTCGTCATCTACGATGAGCACCTTTTTGTGTTCGCTCATTCGTCTCCGATGGGTAATGTCAGAACCATTTTTGTGCCACGTTCATTATCGCCCGATTTGATCTGAACTCTGCCATTTTGGGCCTCGGCGATGCCGCGAGCGATGGCGAGGCCGAATCCCAGACCGCTCGTCTGATCCTTGTCAAGACGGACAAATTTTTCAAAAACACGCTCGCGCATCTCGACCGGGATTCCTTTTCCCTCATCCATTATCGAGATCAAAACGCTGTCTCCGTATGAAGCGGCCGCGATCGTGATCGTCGAATCGTCGGGCGAATATGTCGCCGCGTTTTCGATCAGATTATAGACCACCTCGGCAATGGCACGGGCATCGACGCGAATCAGCGGTAATTCCGGATCGATCCGGACTGCGATTTGGTGTGATCCGACAACCTTTTCTGCTCGGTCGAGCGCGGTCGAGATAATCTCCTCGACACTCGCTAACGCACCTGTAGCATTCACTGAACCAGCCTCGATTCGAGCAAGCTCGACCATGCCTTCGATAAAGCGGTTCAGGCGGTCGGTCTCTTCGTTAATTATGTCGAGAAATTCGGCCCGGCCTTCGCTGTCAAGCTCGATTGTGCGGTGGCCGCCCTCGCTGTCTAGTAGAGTTGTAACCGACGCCTTGATCGATGTCAGCGGCGTCCGCAGATCATGCGTCACGGCGTCGAGAAGAGCGGATTTGAGCTTTTCGCTGTGTTTAAGTGCTTCGGCTTGGGTCGCCGTCTTAAATGCCGCTTGCAGCTCCACGTAGAGCCGCTCCGATTCACGCGCACGACGCCTGGCATATGACGAAAGCTCACCTGCAACGATCGCCGTGATCGTGAACGCAGCCCAAGCGACCAGATTTTGCGGATCAGATATCGTCCAGGTATGAACCGGCGGGATAAAGAAGTAGTTAAAACAAAGCATCGCCGCGAACGATGCCAGCAAGGCCGGATTTCGCCCGAAAAAAGTCGCGGACGCAAGAACGATCAGTATCAATCCGAGCGCAACCGTCGTCGTATTCACATGCGACTCCAAGCCGATCAGGCCAAGCGTCGCCAGTAAAACAGCGGCGACCGATATACCGTATCGCAAAGGGATCGAACGTAATACTGAGTCAAAATTCATCTATTCTAGCCGTTTACGCAAATATTCCGTGAGAGCGTCGATGCTGACACGCTCCTGTTCCCAGGTATCGCGGTCGCGGACGGTGACGGCGTTGTCTTCGAGCGATTCGTGATCGACGGTGACGCAAAACGGCGTGCCGATCTCGTCCTGGCGGGCATACAGCTTACCGATGCCGCCGGTGTCGTCATAAACAGTGCGCATTGCCGGTTGGAGATCGTGTTTTAGCTTTTTGGCGAGCGTGACAATTCCGTCATTATTTTTCGCCAGCGGCAAAACGGCTACTTTGATAGGAGCGAGTTCCGGTTTGAGCTTTAGAATAACGCGGATCTCGCCTTTGTCGTTCGTTTTTTCGGTATAGGCGTCCATCATCACAGCGAGCAGCGTACGGTTGACGCCGATGGCCGGTTCGATGACATACGGGTAGAATCGCTCGTTTGTCTGCGGATCGAAATACGATAGATCTTCAGTAGAATCGGTATTGATGCGTTTGCCTGTCGCATCCTCGGGCTTTTTCGAGTGCACGCGCAGATCGTAATCCGTCCGGTTCGCAATCCCCATCAGCTCGTCCCACTGCTTGTCCTCGTCCTCGCGTTCGGGGAAAAAACGGTACATGATATCGACCGTGCGTTCGGCGTAATGTGCTAAATCTTTCGCCGTCTGCTCATAAAGCGACATATTATCGGCCGAAATACCAAGCGATTGCAGCCATGCCTGAAACCCGTCGATCCATTCCTGATGGATTCGCGGAGCATCCTCAGGACGAACAAAATATTCCATCTCCATCTGCTCAAATTCGCGTGTCCGAAAGATGAAATTACCCGGCGTGACCTCATTGCGAAACGCCTTGCCGATCTGCGCAATGCCAAACGGCAGTTTTCGCCGCGAAGTGTCCAGAACATTCTTGAAATTGATAAAAATTCCCTGTGCCGTCTCAGGCCTGAGATAAGCCAACGCATTTTCGTCTTCATCGCTCGAAACTGCGCCGACCGTCGTTCGAAACATCAGGTTAAACGCACGAGCCTCGGTCAGGCTGCACTCCTTGTCTTCGCCGGGATGGACTCCCGGATGATTTGGACATTCAACATCCACTAATTTGTCCATCCGAAACCGGTTCTTGCAGGCACGGCAATCGACCAGCGGATCGTGAAAAGTCTGCTCATGGCCTGAGTATTTCCACACCATCCGATTCTGAATGATCGAAGAGTCAATGCCCTCGACATCGTCCCGCTCATAAACGAGCCAGTTCCACCAGCTTCGCTTGATATTATTGGCAAGCTCAACACCGAGTTGGCCGTAATCCCAAGAGCTGCCGAGGCCGCCGTAGATATCCGACGCCGGAAAAACAAAACCGCGGCGCTTCGAGAGAGAGACGATAGTTTCGATGTTTGGTGCAGACATAAATAGATTACTTCTGATTCTGAGAGTCAAGTCCCTCTTGCGATTTCGATTTCCAATTATCGGTTTTACCCTCACACCACTCTTGAAGTTGTTTTGAATCCGTTCGCATGACGTCTAAATCGCCCCGCCAATCAAATTTACCCCTAAGTTCGCGTATCTCCGCTTGCCGTTCAAGTAGTTCTTTAGTGAGACTGGCGTTACCTTCATTATTATTTTCCTCTTGAATTTCCATATTAATTGTAAATCGATTATCACTCTGCCACGCGAATGGGTCAAAGAGATAAAAAAGAACGAGCCTCTAGGCTCGTTCTTCGGCTTAGTCATTTAACAAATGTTAGCGAACTACCGGCGGCTGAGCACCGGGCGGGACGACATATATTTCGTAGGTCGTTCTTTGACGATTGCCGCCCTTGACGATCGATATCCGCCGAGGATCGACACCGCGAGTTTTGACCATATAGTCGAGGGTGCGTTTTGACAGGCGATCGTAGGTGTTGCGTGTCATGCTGATCTTGTCCGTTCCCGGATAGATGATGACATAAAGCTGTGCATCCGGCGTGTTTTGTACCTGGATCACGCAGTTGTCAAAGCGGGCTTTGTCTTCATCGGCGGATTTTGTTTCGAATTCGTCGCAACGGAATGCTTTCGGCACCTCCGGCGGCGGCAGCCTCGAAACCTCGGTCGGAACCGAGATAACCTGTCGGCACTTGTTGTCATAAACGTCGTCGTTTACATCAAGCTCGGCGTTGATCGTCTGTCCGGCTAACCCTGCCGAATCTACTGTGATCGACGGCGTTCCGAGACCGCTGGTTATACGAGCCGCACTCGGGCTTACTTTCCATGCATACCGGATCGGTATCGGTGCCGTTCCCGAATTGATGGCGGCAAAAGTAACGAGATCGTTTTCCTGGATCTTGTCCGGTCCTTCGAGATGAAACCGGTAAGGACATGGTCGCGATGTCGTTTCTTCGACGAGTTTCAGGCAAATGCAGTGTTTCGCGTCGCGCCGTATCTCGATCTCTCTCCTGAACCCGGTGCCGTTTGGCCCGGCTACCTCAACCGCGTGGATTCCCGGCGTGAGATAAAATTCGGCCGGATCGTTGACGCCGCTCATACCGCGATATTCGCCGTCGATCTTGACAGCATACGGTGCCGGTGTGGTCCGAACTGTCAGTGTACCAGTGTCCCTGGGACGCTTATTCTTGCCGTCGTCGCCGCCGTTTGCAAACGCGGTCGACAAGCCCAGCGTCAAAACAAGCCCGATCATAAATAGAAAGTTGTATCTTATTACTCGCATTTTCATGTCCTCTTCTCGATGGCGAAATTCGTATTTCCGCCGAAATTCTGCGTATAAGAATTACGATGGCAAGCGTCGCTGGGTCATCACCGGCGGCCCTTTTCCTCATCATAACTCTATTCTTCGTCTTTTTCACCCTCGCTATCGCCCCGTTTGCCAAATTTTCGACGGGCGGCAAGCCCGATCGATGCCAGACCTGTTCCGAAGAGCAGTATGGTCACCAGTTCCGGCACTGGCTGCGGGGGCGTCGGCGACGGCGTGATCGGTGGCGTCGGTGTTACGGACGGAGTCGGTGTCGGCGTCATTGGCGGCGTCGGCGTCATATTCGGAACCGTTTGCGTTGGCGTCGGCGTGTCTTTATGTCTGATCAAGATAAACGCGATTGGTATCGCTGCCAGTCCAAGCAAAGCCCATTTCGGAAATCCGCGTTTATGGCCCTCTTCCTCGACACAATCGCAAACGTCATTCTCGACGATCTCGCTCTTGGTTTCAGTGATTACGCGATCCTGCTTCTGCGGATCTTTTTTCTTTTTGTCGTCATCGTCGGCGACAAATACCGGGCCATAGTCGCCCGCGACCCGGATGCGCGAAAAAAGGCCGGTCTCAGCCTTGCCCGGCCGTGCGTTTACGATCTGAATAACCTGATCAAAACGAACCGGCCCGGCGCTGACCTTTGTAAACCCCGCCAAAATCGAAGCCATGCAAATGGCCGAGAGTAATACTCTAAAATTAATATTCTTCATGTTCGGTTACCTGACTAAACGGTATTACGATGAAAACAATTTGTTTTCACAGTTCGGTTGGCACTCACTGTCGAAATGATTTTTGGGGCAGTCTGGAAAATATAACAGAAAACAATTGTAAATGCACGTGTTTGCAATAAATTCCCCTTTAATCAAGCCAAAAATCTACAAATTACTCGAATTCAAGGGGGAAAAATGCCTAATCAAGCGGTTTTTCCATAAAATCTCTCATTTTTTCAAATTTATTTTCGCTTGCCAAAACAAAGAAAGCGGCTATCACAAGATAGTGATAACCGAATCGGTTTTCCTGAAATGATAGCAGCGATATTAAGCCAGGTGGGCTAATAGCCCGTCGAAGGCGGCCTAAGCCGCCAACCGCGAAGCGGCACATAGCCCCGTCGTTTACGGCGGGGTCGGCTGGCCAAAAAAAAATCCCCGCCCGCTTTAGCGGGCAAATGGCTAAAGCCGTGATAGTTAAGCCCGTTGAAACGGGCTGTAAATTATTTGGAGAAACCTGACCACGCCGTAAACGACGTGGCTATGCGCCCTGCGGGAGGGCACAGCCGCAAAAGAGCAGGCAAAGCCGCCTGCATTCAAAGCAAAACGTGCAAAGGCTACCTGCGTACGGGCGGTCATACAAACACTTAGACAGGTTTAGGGCTCGCCAAAAACCACGAATTGCCACTAGCTTTAGCTAGTAGATAAGGTTGGAGGGAGAAAGCGGCTTTAGCCGAATGATTAGTAATGTAAATCGCCTTGGCTCTGGCCAAATTGGGCTAAAGCCTGATCTCTTTCTTAAATCTTCATCCACTAGCTGAAGCGGCAATAAATCACTACAAACACCCAAAATGATCTATACTAACAAAGACAGGCTGGCCGAGAGCATTTTAGATCCGAATTGCGCTACTATAATGGCGGAGATACTCTTATGCCAAATCGTCACGAAAGAAGAGCGACTAAAACCACTAAATCCGTCGCTTTAGATGAACAGGAGATTCTTAGTCGAGCTATTCCAATTAAACGGATTATTCCACATGAAACACAGGCTTTATATTGTGATGGACTGGTCATCCAAACTATTGAAGAGACATTTGTTATGTCTTTTTTGAAGACCACATATCCTCTTGAGGATAAGTTGGAAGAAATGGCCAAAATCAAGGAAATTGAGCAAAGATGCGTTGCTCAAATCGTCATTAGCCCAATGCAAATGGCAAAAAATCTTAATATTCTGAATAAGAATTTTAAGAAATTTATGTTGAACCAACCACCAGAAACACGGGCGATGTTAAATGAAGTTGCTGAATTGCCAATGACCGAGGCTGAATGCACACAACCGCCGCCCACATCGTAGGTGAATAATGAACGCTAAAGTAAAGGTTAAAATTTCTCCCGCTGAATATGCGGGCAATGGTTCTCACCTACCCGGACGCCCGGCGGCTACTTATAATCTTCATCGCCCTCGATATTTAGCAGACGGAGCCGCCCAAGAGGCCATTCAAGTAGATGTAGAATTGGATTTTCCATTTGTTCCGTTTAGAAATGTTTCAGCGAGTGATATTCAGGTACTTGTAAAAGACCTACTGAAACAATATCCGTTAATTGTTATTGACGACGAGGTTCTCGGCGAACCTCGTATTCGTGACACACGGATGCCAGTTTCAATCGTGCTAACTGCCCTTGTTGAATATGGAGGGTTTGACCAAGTACGCGAGGAATACGAAAACACGTATTCAGAGAAGGAATTGAAGGCTGCCGTTAATTTTGCTCGTGATTTTATTGAAAGATGCTATGAGCGATCCCGATATACGTCTATTACTCGATGAATCAATTCTAGGATTCAAAAAGGTGTTTAGAGATAAGCCTGGTTATGATGTTCTTACTTGCTTAGAGGCCGGACACCCTCGTGGAACGAAGGATGCAATTCTTATTGAGAGTGCATTTGCCGATCATCGATTTTTTCTGACGAATGATTTTGATACGATTACGCCAGAACTATATCCGCCGTGCAAACGAGCTAGTATTCTAAGATTACCAAGAAATAAGATTTCTCGTGAGTATGTATTTGAGCGTGTAAACGCGATACAATTTTTGCGCTTAGCTCATAGAGCGGTAACACATTTTACTTTTCTTGAGGATGATAAGATAGAAGTGGTCACTCATAATGAAACGATAGAACGTAAATTCACGGAATATGAAGAAACAAAACACATCACCTGAAACCGACCGCTTTGTCGATCTTGCCCGCAAGCTGGTAGCTATTCCCAAAATAGAAGTGGACAAGCGGATCGCACAGGATCGTAAAGAGAAAGCCTCTAAGAGCGCCGCCCAAAAGCAACGCTCTTAGATTGTTAAGGGTTAATAAGAAAATCCCATACCCGCCGATGCTCGCGATCCCTCTACAACTTCGTCAATGGACTGGTATCCATGAACGCAATCATAAGTTTGGCGATAGAGACGTAAATAGTATTCTCGATCTCTTTTTACGGTCGGTGGTGATGTGTTTTCTTTACTTGCGATGACCTGCATTAGTTCAAACGCAACGCGATATTTGGAATTCTCTTCCAAGTTTACTTTTACCGTGTCTGACATTTCGTTGTATCCTTGCTCATTCGAGCCTGTCAAAAGTGAGGTTGACAGATACAGACAAAAGGCGGTATTCTTTAAGGGATATATCACCCGTTGTCTCACCTGACAACAAGTTAGTTAAACTCGGCCTGCCGCACAGCAGGTCGTTTTTCTTATTCCTATCCTAACAAAGTGTTAAACATTTCGCAAGGAGTTTTCGCCCTAACTCGCTCTGACAACAATTAGAGGGATAGGTGTTTAACACCTATCCCTCATTTAGTATTGTTTTTAGGCTTGCGTCCTCGTTTCTTCTGTTTACCCCGACCTTCATATTTCACAGCCGACTAGCTCTGTCCACGTCAGACGTTTACCGCTAATCAGCTCGATCATCGAAACAAAACGCTGTTGGTCGTTTCCTTCGCGTTCGTTATATCGAAACATTTGCTCCTCAATATATTTCTGTAAATGCTCTGGTGATACTGAAACATAGGTTCCTTTGATTGTTCGCTTTAAGAGACTCCAGAAGTTTTCAATGCTGTTTGTATGCACGTTATCTCGGACATAGGTCATAGAGTGGTTAATGACCTCGTGAGTGTAAACGTCACGCAGGTTATGATAGCCGCGCCATTCGTCTGTCATAACGTCTGACCCCTGTTCTGCATTGCTAGTGACGAAATCGCGGATAGTTTCGGCATCGCGGCTTTGAACAACTTTAGCCCGAACCTTGCCGCGTCTTTGAACCATTCCCAAGACTGCCGACTTGTGAGCGGGTGAACCCGCTTTCTTAACTCGACGCTTACGCTCGACCAAATGCATATTCTTAGCATCACCGCCGATGTAGGTTTCGTCGCACTCGACGGTTCCTGACAGCTTTTCAATACTACCAACAGTCATCGCTGTGCGAATGCGGTGATTCATAAACCACGCTGTTCTTTGTGTCACGCCAAGATGCCGACCCATTTCATACGAACTAATACCGTTTTTGCAATTCGCCATTAGCCATATTGCGACTAACCACTTGTCGAGACTGACAGCACTTTCCTCAAAGATCGTTCCGGCCTTAACCGAAAACTGTTTACGGCATTTTTTGCATTTGTAAATCTTTCGACTGGTGAGAAAGTAAGCTCCCGTTTCTTTGCAGTGGACGCAGACAGGTTCGCCGTCTTGCCAACGTAAAAACGCTACAAAATCAATAGCCACTTGAGGATCGGCAAAGTATCGAAGAACGTCAATGAGTGTTTTTGGTAAATTCTCTAACATAGTAAAATAAGAATAGCACTCTTTCGTGGGTGTGTCAAGTGATTTATTGCCGCTGAAGCTAGTGGCAATTGATAAAAATCCCCACCACGCAAGACCCGGTTTGAGCGGCAACCCGAATTTACAGTCTCAAATCCTGAATTCGAGCACCATAATTTTTTTTAAACTCAGCCGCATACCCGGCTGAAAAAGTGCAAAGATCAAAGCATACGATGACTACCTGGCACGAGCCGCGACCCGAAAACCGAGAAGGTCTCTACGGGAAACGGGTGTGATCCCGTAGCGGATGGCAGAACGCACGAACTTAGGATCATAGGCCCACGAGCCACCACGCAAGACCCGGTATTTCAATTCCCCGACCGTATTATTTGCACCACCATCAGATCTTACACCATTGTAGCTATCTACATAAAAATCCTTGCACCATTCCCACACATTGCCTGACATGTCATAGAGACCGAATTTGTTAGGCTGTTTCTGACCGACTGTGTGCGTTGTATTCGACGAATTCCCAAAAAACCATCCAACATCGTCCGGCTCGCCGTAATAATCGCCGGTCGTGCCGGCACGGGCGGCATATTCCCATTCGGCCTCCGTCGGCAAGCTGTATTGAAAGCCGTCATTTGCTGCATTAAGTTTAGCAATAAATAACTGCGCATCGTCCCAGCTGACTTGTTCAACGAGACAATCGCCGCCGCAGTTCTTAAACTGCGATGGATTGCTGCCCATCAGATTTTGCCACTGGCTCTGTGTTACTTCGTATTTTCCCATCCAGAAGCCATTTGAAATTGTAACCTTATGCACAGGTTTTTCATCGCGTTCGCCATTTTCCGATCCCATCAAAAACTCGCCCGGCGGGATATATGCCAATTCTATCCCCGACGGCGTCTTTCGCAGGGTCCCGGCGGCATAAGCGGGTGAAAGATTGACGCCAAGATCGCGAAGCCGCAAACGAGCAATGCTTGCGAAGACCCCTAACGGATATGCCGCGAGGTAGTCCTTGTAGCCCTCGACCGATTTGGCGGCTTCGGCCTGATCCCACTTAGCCTTTTCTTTAGCCTTAGCATCTTCCGCTAACCGCCTCGCATCTTCAGCCTCAAAATCGATAATCTTCTGTCGGGCGGAAGCCGCGAATTTGCCGTTTAGATATGCCGAAAGATATGACTGGAACGCGCTCTTGCGGTTGAGTAGCTGAACCTCGTCCCATTTCGCCTGATCTTTGCTGGTTTCTATGACCTTAATACCGGATCGAGCATCGGAGACATATTTACCATTAGGATACGCGGCCAGATAAGAATTATAGGAGTCTTTCGTGTTCAGGTTTTGGGCGTCCAGCCACTTGGCTTGTTCCGCTTTGGTTTCGAGTGCTTTGATCCCCGAACGTGCATCGGCGGTAAATTCACCGTTCGGGTATATGGTCAAGTACGAGTTGTACGATTCTGAAGTATTATGGTTTTGAGCGTCATGCCATTTTGATCGTTCAATACCCTTCAGACGCAGCAGTTCAGCCTGCTTAAAACTCTCGATCCGTGTATTTGCCTCCGGTACGTATTTACCTTTTGGGTATTCTGCCAGATAAGACTCGTACAAAGACTGCGTGTTACCATTGCTGACGGTCTGCCAATACATGCCTTCGACGTCAGGGCCCTGCGAAACAGCAACAGGTGTCGGTGTCGGCAATGGAGTAGCCTTTGGCACCGGTGATTGGGTTACCTGTGGGATCGACTGAGCCACCGTACTGACTGAAAAATAAAAATCCCCCTTTATTGACGACGAATCCCACGGAACCTGTTTATTGTCAGTCAGAGCCATTACCTCTTCACGGGTAGCCTTAAAAACTTCTTCAAGTTTTAGATTTGGACGTTTTAGAATTTTTAGCAATGCTCCCGTAAACACGCCGTTTCGCGTCCCTTTGCCGTCCGAGGCTGTCGAACCGGGGGCGGCGGCAAATGCGATGTAGGTCCCGGTGGGAGCATTGGTTTGGGCGAGTCCACCGGAATCCCCGCTTCTGCTCCAGCCGCGCGAAAACGGATTATTACGGCAGGCATCGAGAATGACAATATTGAATCCGTTATTCGCTGCATCCATCTGCCTTAATACGGTATTTACGTCGATTGCATTATCTTCAGTTTCGACCTCGCGGGCAATCTCGGCGTCAACTGGCACAAGGAAATTTCGCCCACGTACTTCAACTCCATGCCCGGCATAATAAAAAAGACCGATACCTTTCTGCTGTGCCAGTTTTTCGCCAAATTCGCGTATTAGCCTCCGCATCTGGATCAGATTTGTATCCGTGCCCCTGATGACATCAAAGCCAAGTGCTTGCAATGCCGCTGCAATATCGGTCGCATCATTGACAGGATTATCAAGCGGGCCGACAAACTTATAACCGCCGTTGCCTATCACCAGCGCGATCCGCTTCTGTCCGTCGCCCGTCGGCTGTATCAATTGCCGCCTGCCCTGCCCGAGCGCGGCAATACAACACGCAATCGCCAACGCCACGCAGCCGGTTATTTGCAGTACGGTTTTCATCGTCGGATTATTATTCGAATGTTAGCCGTAATTGGATGTCGTGTCAATGAAAAAAGGACGACCGCCCACTCATGCAGGCGACCATCCCTTCTATCATCAGACCGATAAACGATGACGGCACTTTCGAGCCTATTCGCCTTCGCTCGATGCTTTGGCTTTCTCCTCAGCGAGGATCGCTTTACGCGAAAGCTTGACCTTATTGCCTTCGCGACCGATGCATTTGACGAGGATCTGCTGGCCTTCTTTGAGCTCGTCGCGGACGTCTTTGACGCGGCGATCCGATATCTCGGAGATGTGCAGCAAACCGTCGAGTCCGGGCATGATCTCAACAAATGCACCAAAATCGACGATGCGCGAAACCGTTCCCATATAGGTCTCGCCAACTTCGGCCTCTGCCGTAAGAGCCTTGATGCGGGCGACAGCCAGTTGAGCGGCTTCGCCGTCAGCGGTTGCGATCAATACAGTGCCGTCGTCGGAAATGTCGATCTTCGCACCTGTCTCCTCGGTGATCGAGCGGATCATCTTGCCACCCGGGCCGATGACGTCGCGGATTTTGTCGGGATTGATCATCAATGTGATGATTCGCGGCGCAAATGGCGAGATCTCCTCACGCGGCTGGGCGATCGCCTTAGTCATGATGTCGAGGATGTGGAGCCGACCTTTGCGGGCCTGCTCGAGAGCCTCCTGCAGGATCATGGCATTAATGCCGCCGACCTTGATATCCATCTGCAAAGCAGTAATGCCGTCAGCCGTTCCTGTGACCTTAAAGTCCATGTCGCCGTAATGATCTTCGGCACCGGCAATATCTGAAAGTATCGCGTAGCGATTGCCCTCCATCACCAAACCCATCGCAACACCGGCGACCGGTTTTTTGATCGGCACACCAGCGTCCATCAGGCTCAGGATGCCGCCGCAGACCGTCGCCATCGACGACGAACCATTCGATTCGGTAATGTCCGAAACTATGCGGATCGTATAGGGGAAATCGGCTTCGTCCGGCAGAACGGATTGAATTGCGCGTCGTGCCAGATTACCGTGGCCGATCTCACGCCGCGACGTGCTGCCAAATCTACCGGTTTCGCCGACCGAGTATGGCGGAAAATTGTAATGGAGCATAAAGCGACGTTTCACCTCGCCTTTCTCAATGTCGTCCATATATTGCTCGTCCATTTTGGTGCCGAGCGTGGTGTTGACCATCGCCTGCGTCTCGCCGCGCGTAAAGAGCGCCGAGCCGTGAACACGAGGCAGCCAGCCGACTTCCGCAGTGATCGGGCGGATCTCGGAGAATTTACGACCGTCCGGACGGCGTTTGTTGCCGAGCATATCCTCGCGAAAGATCTTTTCTTTCAACTGTCCAAAAGCCTTTCCTGCCGTTCCTCGGGCCCCCGGATCATCCTCGGGATAACTTTCGACAACCTCTTTCTTGAGAGCGTCGAGGCCCGCATAAACTTCTATTTTTTCGCGGCCGGTTGAGTCAAGTGCAGCACGAAGCTTATCCGTCCAGGTCTTCTCGACATCTGCGACGATGTGCTTGTCGAGAGCAGGGACGTTGAACTCACGCTTCACGATATTCAGCGCCTTTCCAAGCTCCTTCTGCCACAGGCAAAGGCGTTTTGTCTCGCGGTGGCCGAGCATCAGAGCCTCGACCATTATCGCCTCAGAAACCTCGTTGGCCTCGCATTCGACCATGCATATAGCCTCTTCCGTGCCGGCGACGATCAGGCTCAGATCGGATTCACGGCGTTCATCGTAAGTCGGATTGATCAGGTATTTGCCGTCAATCAAACCAATGCGGACACCGGCAATCGGGTTGTGAAACGGAATGTCCGACAGATATAACGCACAGGACGCACCTGTGATAGCGATCACATCGGGGTCGTTTTCCGCGTCGGACGAGATGACCGACGCAACGATCTGCGTTTCAAATCTATAGCCGTCAGCAAACAGCGGTCGCACGGGCCTATCGATCATTCGGCAGGTCAAAACTTCCTTTTCTGAGGGGCGGCCCTCGCGGCGGAAATAGTTTCCGGGAATGCGTCCGCCGGCAAATGTGTTTTCACGGTATTCGACCGTGAGCGGAAAAAAGTCGAGGCCTACCTTGGCCGTGTGGGCACTGACGGCTGCAACGAGCAGCATTGTATCGCCATAACGGATCACGACCGAACCATCGGCCTGTTTGGCAACCTTGCCGGTTTCAACGATCAGATCATGGTTGCCCAGCTTGATCGATTCACTTAAAAATTTCTTTGTCATTTCTTATCCTCAAAAAAACGAAAGACGAAAGGAGCTGTGTCGTGAAGCCCTCTCGTCTTTGCGAAGTTACTTATTTTACTCAAGATCCAAATTTGTCCGGCGGCAATAAAGCTGTCACGTTCAGCACCCGCCGGTAATTTCTTCGAAGGATCTTTTCTGTGTTATGGCTCGAAGAAGCCTTTTCTATAGTTAACAGAGTTCACTAAGTTTCAGAGTTTGTTTTTCACTCTGTAACTCTGCAAACTCTCTAACTCTGAAAACTTATCGGCGTAAGCCGAGTTTTTTAATAATCTCGTGGTATTCACCAATATCACGCCGCTTGAGGTAATCAAGCAATTTTCTGCGACGCGAGACCATTATCAGCAAGCCTCTACGCGAGTTGTTATCTTTCTTATGAATTTTGAAATGAGCCGTCAATTCATTGATCCGCTGCGTGAGCAGCGCGACTTGCACCTGTGACGAACCCGTGTCCGATGTGTGGGTTTTATAATCACCCACGATCTGTTCCTTTAATTCTTTAACTGTCGACATAATGTCTTACTTAAATAGTCTCTCCTGTTGCTCGCAGTAACTCCGCAAAACTTGTGGTAACCGCGAAAATTTAATGAATAACTTACAACTAAAGTGAAAAGTAATTCTAAGCTATTATCCACTATCCACTATTCACTATCAACTAATGAATATTGAAACTCTTCCATAAACTTGGTCGAGAAATTACCTTTCTGAAAATTTTCGTCCGCCATGATCTTTAGATGGAGCGGTATTGTCGTCTTGATACCCTCGACGACCATCATCTCGAGTGCACGCTGCATACGGGCGATTGCCATCTCGCGTGTGCGGGCGTGGACGATCAATTTCGCGATCATCGAATCGTAATAAGGCGGAACAACATAACCCGGATAAACCGCAGTATCGACACGAACGCCCGGCCCGCCGGGAATGTTGAAAGCCGTGATCTTGCCCGGGCTCGGCGTAAATTTCACAGGGTCTTCGGCGTTAATGCGGCACTCGATCGCGTGACCGACGATCACAACTTCGTCCTGCGTGTAACCGATATTTTCGCCCGTCGCGATACGGATCTGATTACGCACGATGTCGGCGAGCGTGACCATCTCGGTCACCGGATGCTCGACCTGGATCCGCGTGTTCATCTCCATGAAATAGAAACTGCCGTCTTCATCAAGCAAAAACTCGAATGTGCCTGCGCTCGAATATCCAATTTCTTTACACGCCTTTACTGCGACCGCACCCATAGTTTCACGCTGTTCAATCGTAATTACTGGCGATGGAGCTTCTTCGAGCAGCTTTTGGTGGCGACGCTGGATAGTGCATTCGCGTTCGCCGAGATGGATGACGTTGCCGTGTTCGTCGGCCAAAATCTGAATCTCGATGTGACGCGGGCGTTCGATGTATCGCTCGATATAGACCGAGCCGTTTTTGAACGCCGCGAGAGCTTCGGCCTTTGCGGTTTCGAGGTTTGTTTCGAGCTCGTCCTCCGACCTTACGATACGCATTCCGCGACCGCCTCCGCCCGCCGCCGCCTTGATAATGATCGGAAAACCGATCTCAAGAGCGAGCTTTTTGGCCTCGTCAGCAGATTCGATAGGCTCAGGACTGCCCGGCAGGATCGGCACACCGGCCGCGGCCATTGTCCGCCGAGCCTCGACCTTGTCACCCATCATCGCGATAACATCGGGGCGCGGGCCGATAAATTTAATATTGCAGTCTTCGCAGATCTTTGCGAAAGTGGCTGATTCCGCTAAAAAACCATAACCGGGATGGATGGCGTCAACATTTGTGATCTCGGCGGCGCTAATGATCGATGGGATATTTAGATAGCTCTCAGCCGACGACGCCGGCCCGATACAGATCGCCTCGTCGGCAAATCTCACATGCAGAGCTTCGCGGTCGGCTTCGGAATGGACGGCAACGGTCTTAATGCCCATTTCCTTGCACGTCCACATTATCCGGCACGCGATCTCGCCGCGATTAGCGATCAATATTTTGCGAATCTCACGCATAAAAACTCAAAAACAAAATGGCCACAAAATGCACAAAAGTCACAAAATCAAAAGAAATAATTTGTGTCTTTTGTGCCTTTTATGGCTATTTCTTGATCCCAAACAGTGGCTGGCCGTATTCTACCGGCTGGCCGTTCTCGACGTATATCCTTACGACCTCGCCCGAAACTTCGGCTTGGATCTCGTTCATCAGTTTCATAGCCTCGATGATACAGACGGTCGTCTCCGACGAGACATTGCTGCCTTCGCTGACATAGGCCTCTTTGTCCGGCCCGGATGAGCGGTAAAATGTTCCGACGATCGGTGAAGTGATATTGAAAAGCCCGGCGTCCTCGTCGACAGGTGCCTCGACCGCAACAGGAACAGCAGCAGTGGCAGGAGCAGTCGCAGAAACTGCCGGTGCCGTTGCGGCTGCCGCCTGAACTCCGGTCATTTTGCTGAGCCGGACACGAATATTCTCGTTTTCAAACTCAAAATCCGTAAAGCCGTGCTCGATAACGAGATTTGCGAGATCACGCAGTTCGTCCATGTTAAGCGACGGTTCTGTCACCTGTTTTTGTTTTTTTGAACCGTTCCCGCTTTTCTTTTCGACCACTATCTCGCCGTCCTTTGCCTTTGCAGATGCTGTGTTTTCGCTCATTTGGTCGCCCCCTCCTAAGCAATTAGCCCTTTGCAGCCATTTCCCGCACATTATCGACAAGCTCGATTACGGCCATTTCTGCGTTGTCGCCCTGGCGTCGTCCGAGTTTGATAATGCGCGTGTATCCGCCGTCACGATCTTTATAGCGCACGCCAAGCTCGTTGAAAAGCCTCTGTAGGGCTTTTACACCGGCGGTTCTCACGATCTTGTCCTTCGGTTCGCCTTTATTTCCGCGAAAACGGCTCTGTTCGGCTTTGAACGTGCTGTTTCCGGCGTGGAAAAATCTCGCAGCCTGGCGACGGAGATGAACGCCGCGCAAAACATCAGCATCGCCGTCCAGATTTGCTGCTTTTTTCGCCATTGTTATCGCTTTTTCGATAAACGGCCTCAGCTCCTTTGCCTTCGGAACGGTCGTGACGATATGTTCTTTTTCCGCGTTGATCAACGACGTCGCCATGTTACGGAGCATCGACATGCGATGAGCGCTCGTGCGTCCTAATTTACGATGTGCTTTTAAATGTCTCATTTCTTTAAAGTCCAGAAAGTCTTGAAAGTCGGGTCAAGTCTAGGAAGGAAGTCTTTTTCTTTCAAGACTTCCAAGACTTTCCAGACTTTCTAGACTCTTAATCCAGGTCTCTTCCCCCCGATCCTGGTATCGGGTTGCCCTGTTCGTCAAAATCCATTCCAAAGTCTAGTCCCATGCCGTGGAGCATGTCCTTGATCTCGGTCAGCGATTTTTTGCCGAAATTCTTTGTGTGAAGCATGTCCTTTTCGCTGCGGCGGATCAGATCGCGGATCGAGCGAATATCGGCATTCTTTAAACAATTGTAAGAACGCACGGAAAGCTCAAGTTCGTCCACCGATTTGTCGAGCAGATCGTTGCGCATCAGCGGCGGACGTGCGATGTCCTCGAATTTATACTCTTCTTCTTCCTCTTCGAAATTGATAAAGATCGACATGTGATCTTTTACCAATTTTGCCGCCAGCCCGATCGAGTCTTCCGGCTTGACCGAACCATCGGTCCACACCTCGACCGTGAGACGGTCAAATTCCGTGTTCGAGCCCTGCCGGGTTTGATCGACGTTATAATTTACTTTTTTGATCGGCGTATGCACCGAATCGATCGGAATATAACCTACCGAGAGGTCTTCGTCGTTGTTAAATTCCGCCGAAACGTAGCCGCGTCCCTGCTTGAGACGCATCTCGATATTCAAGCTGCCGCCTGCACCCACAGTGGCAATGTGAATGTCGGAAACCAGAATCTCCACATCGCCATCGCCTACGATATCGGCACTCGTCACCTCACCGGCACCCTTTTTGCTTATCGAAAGCGTTTTCGGGCCGCTGCCGTGGAGCGTAATCGGCACTTGCTTGAGATTCAGGATGACGTCGGTCGCGTCTTCGACAACGCCTTTGATTGACGAAAACTCGTGCTCAACGCCTTCGATCTTGACGGCTGTGATCGCCGCACCCTCGATCGACGAAAGAAGCGCACGTCGTATCGAATTGCCTATCGTCGTGCCAAAACCGCGTTCAAAGGGAGCCGCAAAGAATTTTCCGTATCGTCCCGTCAATGTTTCGGTATCGACATTAAGTCGGCTCGGCATTTGGAAGTCTGTCCAATTATTGCTTTGTGTCATATGTTTTAAAAAGTTCTGCGAGTTCGCCTAGTTGGCCGAGTTGGCCGAGTTCGAAAAAACTCGCAAAACTCGGGAACTCGGCAAACTCAGTTAACTACTTACTATAAAGCTCAACGATCAACTGCTCGTTAATATTTGCGTCAACGTCCTGACGTTGTGGTAAACCCGACACTGTAACTGAGAGGTCACGGCCTACCGCACTCAGCCATGACGGACGGCCACGACCGACTGCTGTCGCCCAGGCGCCCTCGACATGTGTGTTGGTTTGGCTGCGGTCTTTTACCGTGACGATATCACCGGCCTTGACCTGAAACGACGGAATGTCCACTTTCCGGTCGTTGACCGCAATATGTCCGTGATTGACCAATTGGCGTGCCTGTCGGCGTGATGTCGAGAAACCGGAGCGGTAAACGACGTTATCGAGACGACGTTCCAGCATAAACAGGAGGTTCTCGCCCGTAACGCCCTTTTGGGCACGCGCCTTTTCGAAATAATTGCGAAATTGTTTTTCGAGCACAAAGTAAATACGCTTTACCTTCTGCTTTTCGCGAAGCTGTTCACCGTAACCGGCAAGCATCTTGCGTCGGGCCGCACCGTGCTGTCCCGGCGGGTTTGTACCGCGTTTCTCGATGGCGCATGATGGTTTGAAACACCTGTCGCCCTTCAAAAATAACTTTCCACCTTCGCGGCGACACAATCGGCACACCGCATCTCTATATCTAGCCATATTTTATTTTTCTGCCTCCGTAAATGTACGGAAAAGTTTACAGGCCAACGGCCCTTCGTCCTTTCGATAAAAACTGTTTTGAGTTTCACCTTCAGGTGGCTTTCTGTGATGGCGAAGCCAGCTAAAGCTGGAACTCCAAACGATCAAACTCTTCGCCGTTTCGGCGGACGGCACCCGTTGTGCGGGATCGGCGTCGTATCGCGAATCGCCGTCACGCGAATGCCGGCCTGATTGATCGCACGGATCGCCGACTCGCGACCGCCGCCCGGCCCTTTGACGCGAACCTCTACCTCACGCATACCGGCTTCCATCGCCTTGCGGGCGACTTCCGAAGCTGCCTGCTGAGCGGCGAATGGAGTTCCCTTTCGCGAACCGCGAAAACCACGTGCCCCGGACGAAGATTGAGCTACCAAATTGCCCCCCTGATCGGTTATCGATATCAGCGTGTTGTTAAACGACGCCGAAATATGAACGATTCCGTAAGGTATATTCTTTTTCTCTTTCTTCTTGTAAGTTTTCTTTTTTGCTGCTGCTTTTGCCATATTCTTTTGTTTAGAGTGCGGCCTTTAAGCCGTATACGCGATAAATCGCACACTCTGAACTTATTTCTTGCCCGGTGCCTTCTTCTTCGCCACGGCTGCTTTACGCGGCCCTTTTCTGGTTCGTGCGTTGGTGCTCGTTCGCTGGCCGCGTACCGGCAGGCCGCGTCGGTGACGCAAGCCGCGATAGCATCCAATGTCCATCAGACGCTTGATGTCCATCTGAACACGCTTTCTGAGATCGCCCTCGATATTGCCTTCGCCGTCAAGGATCGCGCGGATCTTATTCAGATCGTCTTCACTTATATCCTTGATCTTCGAATCAATCCCGATGCCGGCCTGTTCGAGGATCGACGTCGCACGCGATTTGCCCACACCATAGATGTAGGTCATTCCAATTTGTGCCCGTTTATTGGGCGGTAGATCAACTCCTGCTACACGAGCCATATGTTTATTTGGGATTTTGGATTTGGGATTTTGGATTTAATTCCGCATTCCGCATTCCGCACTCCGCTTGTCTCCTTATCCTTGTCGCTGCTTGTGCTTAGGATTTTCACAGATGACGCGCACGACGCCTTTGCGGTGAATAACCTTGCATTTATCACACATTTTCTTTACTGACGGTCTAACTTTCATCTTCGTGTCCCCAGTTCCTACTTGTAACGATATATAATTTGCCCGCGATTTAGATCATATGGCGAACCAAAAGGAACTTGTCGCCCGCCAAAATACGAATGTAATTCTTTCGCATTTTGCCCGAAATACGAGCTAAAACCTCGTGGCTGTTATCGTCCATAGCGACCTTGAACATTGCGTTTGGCAATGTTTCCAGCACGGTCGCGGTGACCTCTATCGCTTCCTCTTTCGACATGCCCAATAAGCCAACCGGCTGATTAGTTGGACAAACCATTAATGCTAACCGTTTTTAGCGGTTTTTTCAAGTCACGCCGATGCTACAGCCCGCATTAGACGTTTTTGCTCTTTCGTCAGTGTCAAAATTTCCGGTCCATCGGCCGTAACTGCGAGCGTATGCTCCGCGTGTGCCGACTGTTTGCCGTCCAATGTAACAACAGTCCATTTGTCACTCAACGTCCGCGTTTCGTGGGTTCCGAGATTAAGCATAGGCTCGATCGCAAAACAATATCCGACCCTGATCTTTTCTTTGGTACCGGCACGTCCGTGATTAGGAATTTGCGGGGCCTCGTGCATCTGACGGCCAATCCCGTGACCGGTATAATCGCGAACTATGCCGTAACCATACATCTCGGCATGTTCCTGCACCGCCCACGAAATATCACCAACACGGCCGTTTGGCTGCGAGGCCTGAATTCCCAATTCGAGACATTCTTCCGTAACCCGGATCAACTGTTTCAACTCTTCGCTGATCTCGCCGGCCGGAACCGTCATCGCCGTATCGCCTACAAAACCCTGATACGTCGCGGCCATATCTAATGACACAATGTCGCCCTCATTCAACGGCGTTTTTTTCGAAAATCCGTGCACGATCTCATCATTTACCGACGCACAGATCGAATACGGAAAACCGTGATAACCAATAAAAGTCGGTATCGCTCCGGCATCGCGGATCATTTTCTCGGCGGCATTGTTCAGGTCCATCGTGGAAATGCCCGGCTCGACCATAGGCCGCAACGCCTCTCGCACCTCAGCTATCAACTCGCCGACGGCACGCATCTTGTCAAGATCTTTTGCTGATTTTGCGATGATCATGCTTTTTCCAAATAAATTCTTTAACCAAGAAAAAGCCATTTGATTCACCACAGAGAACACAGAGGACACAGAAAATACATAATGCTTTTTTTTGTTTTCTCTGTGCTCTCTGTGAACTCTGTGGTTCAAATTAATCCTTCTATTTCAAGATAGATGTCCTCTATCTCACCGGTTCCATTTACCTTTTTAAGGCGACCGGAGCGTTCGTAATAATCGAGCAGAGGCTTAGTCAATTCGTCGTAGGTCGCTAAACGCACCGTGACCTTTTCTTCCGAATCGTCGGCCCTGTGATCGAGGGCAGCGTCCGGGTGAAAATCACAAAAGCCTTCTTTTTTTGGTGGCCGCGAATAGATATTATATATTTCACCACAAACCGGGCAGTTTCGCCGTCCGGTCAACCTCTTAACCAGCTCGTCTCGTGGAACGTCAACCTCGATCGCCTGTATCGCCTTACCTTGCTCTTTTGCAAGTTCCTCAAGCTGCTGCTCTGCCTGAACCGCCGTTCGCGGATATCCGTCAAGTAAATAGGTTCCGTTCGTGTCTGGCCTTGAGGTCCGTTCTTTGACAACCTGATAAGTCACATCGTCAGGAACGAGCTTGCCGGACGTCATGATCGCCTGAACCTCTTTCGCAAGCGGCGTGTCAAGAGTCTTCATTTCCCGAAACATATCGCCAGTCGAGATGTGTGGGATACCGCGACGCTCTTGCAATAATTTCGCCTGCGTCCCCTTCCCGGCACCTGGAGCACCTATAAGTACGATGATCTTACTCATATTTTTTTCACCGCAGAGACGCCGAGACGCAGAGAAAAGAAGATATAAAAAAGCATCGAGTGGCTAAACTTCTGCTTAAAAATCTCCGCGTCTCTGCGTCTCTGCGGTTAAAATTTTCAACTTCGTCGTCCGCGCAGACGCGAACCGGCTCCGAGAAATCCCTCGTAGTTACGCATCACAAGCTGTGCTTCGATCTGCGAAACGGTGTCCATCGCGACGCCGACAAGGATGAGTAAGCTTGTGCCGCCAAAGTAAAACTGGTAACCCAGACCGGTCGGGATCCAGCTGAGTCCTGGTGTTGCCGTGAAAAAATTATCAACGCCGGTCCCGATGAATGGCAGACGAGCGACCTTAAATCCGCTCAGCAGCAATTGCGGCGCAAACGCGACAAACGCCAGATACAAGGCACCCACAGTGGTTAATCGAGTAAGTATCGAATTCAAATATTCCGCCGTCGGAGCGCCTGGCCGAATGCCGGCGATAAATCCGCCGTGCTTACGCAGATTGTCCGCGACCTCGTCGGTATTGAAAATGATCGTAATGTAAAAGAACGTGAATATGACTATCAGCGACAGAAACACGAGTTCGTAATAAGGGTCGCCGCCGTGAAACTGTTGGAAAAACGTGTAAACCTTTGACCACGCCGAATCGGGGTTTGCCGGATCAGCCGGAAACGCCGAGAACAGCGTCTGCGGCATCGCCAAAACCGACGACGCGAAGATCACGGGAATAACGCCGCCCATATTGATCTTAAGCGGCAGACTGGTTTCCTGGCCGCGAAATGTCTGATTGCCGACACGACGGCTTGCATAGCTTATCGCAATATTTCGCCGGGCCGATTCGACATAGACGATCAATGCGATCAACGCGACAAGCACAACCACAAGAAAAACAACGCCGAGGGTCTGCAGCGGATCACCGCTTCGAACCCGTTCCGATATCTGCAGTACGCCTCTCGGCAAACCGATAACAATACCTGCAAAGATCAAAAGGGAAATCCCGTTTCCGACGCCGCGTTCGGTGATCTGCTCACCGAGCCACATGACAAAAATCGTTCCGGTCGTAAGCGTTACGACGATCATCGCGGTTGCCCACCAAGTGCCTGGAATTACCTGATTGCGACTGAGCCAGGTCGAGACAAAAAATGTTTGAATAGCGCACAGAACGACGGTTGAGTACCGCGTCCATTGGTTCATCTTTTGCCGCCCGACCTCGCCTTCTTCCTGGATTTTCTTCATTGCGGGCGACAGCACGGGCAGGAGTTGCATGATGATCGACGCGGTAATATAAGGCGTCACACCGAGCGCGAAAACGGAGATCGTCCTGAAATTACCGCCGGAAAACAGATCCAGAACACCGAGGAGAGTTCCCGAAACTTCGCCCCAAACTCGTTCAAGCTGTGCCTTGTTAATGCCGGGAGCCTGGACATGTGCCCCGAAACGGTAAACCGCCAATAACCCGAGCGTAAACAGGATCCGGGTCCTCAGCTCGGGAATCTTGAACATGTTTTGTATGGCGCTAAAAAACTTCTCCATATATTTATTTGTTCGGAGTTCCAACTTTAGTTGGCCAACCCCATAAACAAGCCAGCTAAAGCTGGAACTCAAAACTAAGCCGTTTCGGCAACGACGTATTTCTCAATCTTGGTAACGCTCCCACCCGCCTTTTCGATCTTATCTTTTGCCGTCTTGGTAAAGCGGTGGGCTGAAATATTTAACGACTTTGAAACCTCGCCGGTTCCGAGAATCACGAGGTCGTGCTTTGCTTTTTTGATCAATCCACGCTCATGCAAAATTTCAGGTGTCACGTTTTCGCCGGATTTAAAGTTTTCTTCGATCTTGGCAAGGCTGATCTCGATCCATTCTTTCTTGAAAATGTTCGTGAAGCCGCGTTTCGGCAGACGACGCTGCAAAGGCATCTGTCCGCCCTCAAATCCACGCTTGCTGCTGTAACCCGAACGCGACTTCTGCCCCTTGTGCCCTTTACCGGCAGTTTTGCCCGTTCCCGAGCCGGGCCCGCGGCCGATACGCTTTTTCTTATGCGTCGAGCCTTTTGCCGGATGTAAATTATTTAATGTTAATGCCATAGTGTTAATTACGAATTATGAATGCAGAACGATGGATGACCCTTGATTCATCATTCATCATTCATCATTCATCATTCACCATTTTGGTCTACGATCCTGAGCAGATGCGGAATCTTAGCCACGACGCCACGCGACGACGGCGTGTCCTGCCGTTCGATGGTCTGGTTGAGCTTGGTGATACCGAGACTTTTGACGATCTCTTTCTGCTTTTTGGAATAGCCGATCATGCTCCGGTAATACTGGATCTTGATCTTTCCGCCGCTGTCCTGTTCTGATTTCTTTGCCATGATATTTTGTTTAGAGTTCAGCCTTTAGGCTGTCCTGACACGCTAAAGCGTGAACTCTGAACTCCTAAACTAATTCTTCGATCTGCTTGCCGCGCAGACGCGCAACCTCGACCGGGTCTTTCATCCGCATGAGACCGTTAAAAGTCGCGCGGATAACGTTATGATTGTTGTTCGATCCGAGGATCTTGGTGCGGACGTTGTGTACACCCAGGCTTTGAAGCACAGCGCGAACGGCGCCGCCGGCTATAACACCAGTACCTTCGGCAGCTGGTTTAAGCAAAACGCGTCCTGCTCCGTATTCGCCGATCATCTCGTGCGGCAAAGTGCCGTCGATAAGCGGAACGCGGATCAGGTTATTCTTAGCCGATTCGACCGCTTTCTTGATCGCATTTGGAACTTCCTTCGCCTTACCGGTGCCAAAACCAACGTGTCCGGCTTCGTCGCCTATCACGACCAGAGCCGCAAACGACATATTTTTACCGCCCTTGACGACCTTAGTGACGCGGTTGATCGAGATCAACTGATCCTTGAGGATCAATCCGCCCGGAGAAATTCTCTGTTTATTCTTTGTCATTGCTTTTTGGATCGCAGGCAGCTTGCCTGCAGCGAACGCTTCTTAGGCGTTCGCCTTTTCTCCGCCCGCTTACGCAGGCGGTTCTGACTCCTTGACTTCGTGCTTGTTCAATCCGGCTTCACGGGTAGCGTCGATCAAGGCCTTTACACGCCCGTGATAAACATATCCGCCACGATCGAAGACAACGCTCGAGATTCCCGCTTTTTGCGCCCGCTCCGAGATCGCCTTGCCGATGGTTTTAGCCGCTTCGATATTACCGCCCGCCTTTACACCGAGAGCTTTCTCGGTCGTCGATGCCGTCGCCAGCGTCGTGCCGGTTTTGTCGTCGATGACCTGTGCGTATATGTGATTCAGGCTGCGAAACACCGCGAGCCTCGGCCTCTCAGCCGAACCGCGAACTTTCTTACGAATGCGGCTGTGAACTCCCTGCCGTATGTCTGCTCTGCTTTTCTGTCCCATAATCTTAGTGAACAGTGAATAGCGAATAGTGAATAGTGAATAATTGTTTTCTTAACTATTCACTGTTCACTTTTCACTTTTCACTTATTTCCCGGTTTTGCCCGGTTTCAATCTATAAAGTTTGTCGGCGTAACGTACGCCCTTGCCCTTATAAGCGTCGGGCTTACGCAGCCGATTCAACTCCGCCGCGACCTGACCGAGCATCTGCTTATCGATGCCGCTCAGCGTGATCGTCGTCTGATATTGGTTGATTGACGTTTTGGTGCCGACGCGTTCGGTCTTGGCGTCAATGCCCTCGGGCAGAGCGTATTCGATCGGATGCGAATATCCGAGCGCGAAAACGATCTTCTTGCCCTGGACATCCGCCTTATAACCGACGCCGACGATGTCTAGCTCCTTAGAAAAGCCTTCGGTCACGCCGACAACGGCATTATTTGCCAACGCTCTCGCCAACCCGTGAAACGCGGCATGCTCTTTCCCGTCCCGCTCAGCCGTCAGTGTTCCGTCGTCCTGCGTAAACGCAATTCCAGTTGGGATCGGCGTCCGCAGCGTGCCCTTCGGCCCTTTGAATTCCATGTCCGATTCATTGATCGTCACAGTAACGCCTGACGGTATCGATATCGGTTTTTTTCCTACTCGTGACATAATTTTAGTAGGGATGAAGGATGAGGGATGAGGGATGAGTCGGAGCCATTCAGCCTGATTCCCTCTTTCTTATTCATCCCTCATCCCTCATCCCTCATCCCTTAATAAATCTCCGCCAGTATCTCGCCGCCGACGTGTGCCTGGCGTGCCTGTTTACCGCTCATAAGGCCTTGCGACGTCGAAACGATATTCACGCCATAGCCGCCGAGCACCTTTGGGATGCCGTCCGAGCCGACGTAAACACGACGACCGGGCCGCGAAACCCGCGACAGGTGCGTGATCGACGAAACGCCTCTTGCATCATAGCGAAGAAAGACGCGGATCATGTATTTCACGCCTTCGCCCTTGGTCGAATAGCTATTAATATAGCCCTCTTCCTTGAGGATTCGTGCCAATTCCATCTTTAACTTTGAGCCCGGAATATCAACGCGGGTGTGATTCGCCGCAATCGCATTGCGAATCCGCGTAAGCATATCGGCTATTGGATCTGTCATTCTTAAAACTCCGTTTCAACTATTTTGGAATTTGGATTGCCAATTTTGGATTCAATCTAAAATCCAAAATCTAAAATCCAAAATCGGTCATTACCAACTCGACTTAACCACCCCAGGTATCTGGCCTGCGAGGGCCAGTTCACGCAACGCGATACGAGAAACCCCAAATTTCCGCAAAAACCCACGCGAGCGTCCCGTCTGCGAGCAGCGGTTGCGCACCCTCGATGGAGAAGCGTCCCGCGGCATCTTTTGCAGCTTAATAACCGCTGCATCGACTTCTTCAAGAGTCGATTTCGGATTATTGATGACCTTCTTCCACTCCGCACGACGTGCTTTGTAAAGCACAACCATGTCCTTTCGTCGATTGTTTTTAACTACTTTGCTTATCTTTGCCATAAACTTAAAAAATTGAGAATTGAGAATTGAGAATTTAATTCTCCATTCTCAATTTTCCATTACTGTCGGAACGGCATACCGAGCGCCTTTAGCAGCGAACGGGCCTGATCGTCATTTTTAGCCGTCGTAACTATCGAAATATTCATTCCACGGGTCTTATCGACCTTGTTAAAATCGATCTCCGGAAAGATCAACTGCTCGCGAATGCCGAGCGTGTAATTTCCGCGTCCGTCAAACGCCTTGCCCGAGATGCCGCGAAAATCGCGAACACGCGGCAGGGCGACCGAGATCAAGCGGTCGAGAAATTCGTACATCCGCTCGCCGCGAAGCGTGACCATCGTGCCGATCGCCATTCCCTGACGAAGCTTGAACGCCGCAATCGACTTTTTCGCCTTGGTGATAACCGGCTTTTGACCGGTAATGACTTTCAACTCTTCGGTCGCAACGTCGAGGATCTTGGCATTTGCCGAAGCCTCGCCCAATCCCATATTGACGATGATCTTCTCAATCTTAGGGATCGCCATCGGGTTTTTGATCTCAAACTCCTTGGCTAGCGCCGGAGCGATATCACTTTTATATTTTTCTCTTAATCTGGCCATCTAACTATTTCGCCTCTTCTTTTGCTTCTTCGATGTCATCCTTTTTCTTAGCTTCTTTTTTGTACGAAGCCGTTTCCGGGATCACCTTGCCGCTTTTTGCAACGCGGACTTTTTTTCCATCGCGGGTTTCATATTTCACCTTTGTCGGATTTCCGGTTTCCGGATCGATCAACGCAACATTAGAAACGCTCACCCAAGCTTCCTGCTCGAAGATGCCGCCTTCGCGATTCATCTGCGGGACGGGCTTGCGGTGACGTTTGACGATCATTGCGCCCTCGACTTTGACCTTATGGTTGCGGGCGTCGACTGAGAGAACCTTGCCGCGATACGGCTGACGTTTGCCGGCGCTGTCGTAGCGGTTAAACTCTTTACCCGCAATAAATACGACCTGGTCGCCGCACTTGATCCTGCTGTTAACTGTTCCTGTTTTTTCGGTTTTCATTTTCTTTCTTTTGCAGAAGTCTGCGCGTAAGC
>JAYVER010000190.1:0-11666 GCA_043748725.1 Chloracidobacterium sp.
AGATTCTGCCAACGTTCCGGTGTTTACATGTGTTTGAACCTCGTCAAAAATATCGTCTAATTGCGTTCGTCCATATCTGGATGTCCAATAGACCTTCAAGAAATCAGACTCTTTTACATCGGTGAGTTCGTGGGTTAATTGAGACCACCGGTGTTCAATTTGTTGTAAAAGCGCCGGTGACGTGTCCTGGGCTAGGCCGAACAAATAATTCTTGATTAAATCAACAGCGGACAGATCCAGCCCGCGATCGTTTAAGGTTTCAAAAACTCTAAACGCATTTGATCGACTGGGAACCGTAAGCCTGACAACCACGACGTTATCTCGTACAAATTTAATCAGTCCATTTAGATAGCGCTTGGATGTATCCACATCGGCCATACTGGCCGCTATCTCAGTTATTCTTTCGTGGCAATAAACAATAGCGTTCAACAAGTCGTAATTTGGTGCGTTCTTATTCAAACCAGTCCGTTCTTTTCGGACTTCGGCAAGTGGGCTACCGTTTATTACAAAACTTTGAAATTTAGGGTCGTTATTAATATTGAGGCAAAGTTTCGGCAATACTTTGGTTTCTCCATAATCAGACCGTCCCATAAAATCGCGTTGGATGTCCTTTGCGGTGTCGCTGTCACTTTCTGTCGCTGCAAACCATGCACGTATAGCGGAAAATAGAATTATAGTGGTTGCCAATCGTTGCTGACCGTCTAGCACGCGCAGCCGATCATCCTCGCGCATAAAAACCATGAGGCCAATGAAATAGAACTCGTCTTCTCGCTCAATCGCAGCGACGAGATCGTCGACTAGCTTTTTAACGCGGTCTTGATCCCAGCGATATTCCCGTTGGTGCGTGGGTACCCAGAAACGGTTTTCAGTCAAAAGTTTTCCCAGTCCCGTTGTCGGCGCCTCGGAAATTTCTACGGGTTTACTCATTGGGTTTCCTCGTCTATAACCGTTCGCAGTTGGTCAATCAACCGCCTATAATAAAATACGCGCTCCTCTGCTAATCGAATCAGCGAGCCTCGCCATTCAGCCGGGGGCGTTCGCTGCGCGTCGTTTTCGTCGGCAAGGCGGGCCTGACGAACGGTCTGAACCGATACTCCCATCGCTCTAGCCAAATCTTGATGGTCGATTTTGCTACACAGCTTGTCTGTTGCTTCTCTAAAATTCATTGTATATGCGGCCATTTACGGCCTCTTGGATGTATATTAGTCTATATACAAAAAAGTGCAAATTCAACTTACTACATCACTGCCCAATTTGTTTCCGCCTTTAGGTTCAAAACCGTTATCGTCCTTACCGCCAGCGCCCCGAAAGTTTGACGGCTTCCGGCGTACTGTAAGACAAAGAAAAGACAAAATTTCGGAATTGTAATAATGACGTACTCGCAGACCGCCCGTATTTACTGGCGATTAAACTAATTGGATTTTATGGTTTTACAAAACTCTTACAATTACGGCTCTTACAACCTGTTAGGCTTATAAATGGGCGATCATTTGCCCGCTATTATTTTTAGTCAGAGGGACAGTTATCATGCAGAACGTCATCGAATTTGAGCCATCCATCGCCGATAGAATTAATTGGCACACCATCTTTTTTGTTGCCGCCTTTCATATTCTCGCGGTTGTTTCGGTTTTTACAATGAGTTGGGCGAATGCCGCTGCGTGGTTTGTCACCTGGTGGGTCGCCGCGAGCTGGGGCGTCGGTCTCGGGTATCACCGCCTGCTGACGCATCGCGGATTTAAGGCGCCGGTTTGGCTCGTTCGTTTTATGGCCGTTTGCGCATCGCTGGCTCTGCAATCGGGGCCCCTCTCATGGGTCACGACGCACCGCATTCACCACGCCTTTACCGACACGGATCGCGACCCACACAGCCCGCGCAACGGCACCTACTGGGCCCACATGGGCTGGATCTTTCGCGGAACCGCGCAGATCCAATCGCAGGCGACCATGCAGCGCTATTCGCCAGATTTGATGAAAGATAAATTTCTAGTCGTTTTGGACAAGTATTACTGGGTGACAGCCGTTGTTGTCGCAGCCGTTTTATTTGCGATCGGCGGGTGGACGATGGTTCTGGCTGGCATATTTTTACGCACGGTTATGGGCTGGCATTTTACGTGGCTCGTCAATTCGGCGACACACCTCTGGGGCAGCCGCCGTTTCGACACCCGCGACGATTCGCGTAACAATGCTCTTGTCGCCGCCGTTACCTTTGGCGAAGGCTGGCACAACAACCATCATGCGTTTCCACGTTCGGCGAAACACGGCCTGACGTGGCGCGAATTTGATATTAATTGGATACAGCTTCGCCTGCTCGAAAAGCTCGGCCTCGTGAGCGACGTTTATGCATACGATCTCGCCGACGAGTTAGAATCGACAAGCGAACTTCGGAAAGCAGCTTAATTAATGGTAAATGGTGAATGGTGAATGGTAAATGTCGATCAAACATTTACCATTCACCATTTACCATTTACCATTGAAAGTGTGCGTCGGCGTAAGACAGCTATCTTCTTTCTCGTTCTCGGCATCACCCTGTCGGTGCTGGCGGTTGCTCTTAACGTCGGCTGGATACTGCTAAACCTGCGCGAAGTCGTTCTGCTCGTATTTGGCGTGATTTTCTTTGCGCTGATAATTACCGGATTGATACTTAACACAATATTCTTAGTCCGCGAAATTCGTCGAAATGAGCAGCACGATACATTTCTAAATGCAGTTACCCACGAGCTGAAAACACCCATCGCATCAATAAAACTCTATCTCGAAACGCTTAAATCTCGAGATGTCGATGAGACAAAGCGACAGGAGTTTTATGACATAATGCTCGCCGACAACGAGCGTCTGCTCGGCACGGTCGAGCAGGTTTTGCAGGCGAGCCGCACGCGCGAAAAGCAGCGTAACATGAACCTCGCCGAGATAGACCTTGGCCAATTGGTCGGCGACACGATCAAGATCGTCAGTTCGCGGCTGCATCTGCAGGACGCAACGATACGCTTTACAAATCCGCCGGAGAGTATAAAAGTTGTCGGTGACCGCGAAGAATTACAAACGGTTTTTGCTAATCTGCTCGACAACGCGGTGAAATATTCGGGTGCGGAGCCAAAGATCTCGATCCGCATGAAATTGTCGCGTGCGGGAAAGGTGGAGGTTTTTGTCCGGGACAGCGGTATCGGTTTAACACGCGCCGATCTCAAGCGTGTTTTCAAACGCTTTTACCGTGTTCCGAATCTAACTTCTACGGCAACTAAAGGTACCGGTCTCGGTCTGCCGATCGTGAAAGCGATCGTCGAAAAACACGGCGGCCGCGTAAAAGCCGAAAGCCGGGGCGAGGGAAAAGGAACGACTTTTATTGTGCAATTGCCAATTTCGTGAATCGTAAATAGAAGACTCCTTCGATTTTACGATTCACGATTCACGAATCACGATGCGAATACTAATTGTCGAAGATGAACAGCATTTGGCCGACGGTCTGCGATTTAATCTCGAAGCCGAGGGCTATGAGGCGGTGATCGCGGGTGACGGCGACACCGCTCTCGAATTGCTCATTGCCGGCAAGTTTGATGCTGTAGTTTTAGACGTTATGCTGCCGACGATAGATGGTTTTGAAGTTGCCCGGAGTATGCGTGAGCGTGCGGATTATACGCCGGTTTTGATGCTTACGGCACGCGGCCACGCCGAAGACGTCCTCAACGGTTTTGAAGCCGGGGCCGACGATTATCTGCCAAAACCATTCGAGCTCGAGATATTTCTGGCCCGCCTCAACGGCCTCCTGCGGCGGCGGCAATGGCTCGAAACCGATGCCAAGACGCCGAGCGTTGTGACCGTCAACGGCCGCACCATCGACCTCGAAAATCTGGAGCTTAGAAACGGCAGCGAGCTTGTGCACCTTACGCTGATGGAAGCGAAATTACTTAGCTATCTGATCGAAAACGAAGGCCGCGCCGTATCGAGAAAAGTAATTCTCGAAGAGGTCTGGCACCTACAGGAAGACACCGATACGCGTGCAATAGACAATTTTATCGTCCGTCTGCGCAAGCTGCTCGAAGACGAGCCCGACAGCCCAAAGATCGTCCAGACCGTCAGGGGGGTCGGCTACAGATTTGTTGCAGAAGCCCGCGCGTAAGCAAGGGCGTAACATTCAACGTTGCGTATTACGCCCTTGCTTACGCGCAGGCTTCTGCATGGTTCTTACGCGCGATCACCCGCACGCTCTCACGCCAATTCTCATGCAATTCAAACCGCCACAGCTCGATCTCAGCAGAAACTGTGCGGGCAAAAAACTCAAAATCTCGATGAAAGCTCCACGCGGGTGCCGCCAGATATATTAGTGCGGGCTTATCCAATATTTCGCGTCCGTCGAATAAATTTGCCGCCGCGAGATCGCCACGCCGACGCTGCAGCTCGATCTTTCGCCAATAATCAGCCGCCTGAAAGACCATCTCGCGATCTGGTTGTGTCTTTAGTTCGATTATCACCAAGCGGCCGTCTTTGCGGAGTGCCAGCAGGTCGATCTTATCGTTTGATGAACGAAATTGGTTATAGATGGGCGACAGTATCAGATTGGCGTCGAGCAGCTTGATATTGCGGCGGAGAATGGATTCGAGCCAAGCCTCCGGCGCCATACGATAATATTCGTGACGTTTATTTGGAGCGTTCGCAGAACGATTGATTTCGAGTAAACCGGCCAGATCGACAAGATCAATCCAAGTCTCATCGTCCAGGATCCTCCGGTCACGTACGATGCCGAACCAAGCCTTTTCCCGTCCAAGCATTGACCGAACGCGGGCAAACGGAAGGCCCAAAAACCTCAGCGTCTCGCCCTGTTTCGAGTAAATGATGTCGATTCTTTCCGGCGCAAGTTCGATGATCCTTCGCGCGGTTTTGCTTGGCTCTGGCGAGTCAGGCAACACGAGTCGTTTTGATTTTTCACGCCAGAGATCGCGAATTCTTCTCTTTGGTAATTCGACAAGCCGGACGGGATCATCCTTTCGATTTATCTCAAATATGGTGATCTTCTCTTTCCAGCGTTCGGTCAAAAGGGCGTGCAGTTTTTGAGCATTTTTCGCGTGGCGTTTTTCGCAAATTATCCAAATATCATTGACCGGTTTCTTTTTCCTGAGTCCGAGTTTTTCGAGCCAGAGCATGGCCGCCGTAAAGACGGCCTCGGCCACAAGCGTGCTGGTAACATCGGTGATCGCGGCCATGGGCGTCTTATCAGCCGTGTCAAAATTGATCTGTGCGAGACGGCCGTTTTCGGTGTTTAGTGCGATGCGTCCGAGTTTTGTACCAGGTAATTTATCGGTGACAAGGGCAGCGATCTCGTTTGCTTTTTGGAGCCGAGCCAATTCAACCTCGGCAGTTAACACGGAGGCCGATGCACGCGGGACAAGCCGCATCGTCTCTCGCTTTTTGGCGAATGCTCCGGCGACAACGATCGATATCTCATGGCCGTCAAACGCAAATTCGTTGAGCCGCCATGAGTGAAATCCTTTGTCGTCCAGAAAGCCAAAATGCGTTTTTTCGCCATCCTCGACGATCTCGATCTCCTCTCTTTCGAGCGGAAAGGTATGCCCAAGCTCTCGGATAAGCAGCCATTCGTGGCCGCTGGCAATAATTCCGCGCAACTCGTCCGCATTCACCATTTATGATTTGCGGCAAAGTATTTGACCATCGCCCCGGCCCAGTCGGCGTAACCCTGTTCCGACGGATGAATGCCGTCTGCGAAAAAGCCTTCGAGCCGCACATCCGCAGGCTGCGGATAGTAGAAAACGCGATCCATATCGCGCGTAAATTCCTTAATGTTTGCGTCGTGCATCTTCGACAATTTCCACAGCAAAAACTTGATCGGATGCGGGATAGCGGTCGAATATTTTATCATCGGACAGTTCGAGAGAAATATCACAGCATTCGGATTTTTTGAGCGCAAAATGCCAAGCAGTTCGATCATATCGCTCCGCCATTTTTTTGGGCTGCTCAGCTTCATCACGTCGTTGCCACCAAGTCCGACCAGGATGTAATCAAATCGTTCGTCAGACATCTGCGGCACGAGTTCCTCGATTGTCCGGCGGGCTGTAACGCCATTTTTACCGACCACCTTCCACGCAACGGGGCGGGCAATATGTTCACTCAGATACTTGGCAAATTGTCCGGCGTACGCTCGTTCATGGTCGCGGGCACCGAGACCGGCAACAGTCGATTCGCCAATGACAAAAAGTTTTGCCGGATCGTTACCCGAGCCGGCAACGCCGAATTTGTCACCCGCCGCATCCGGCAAAATACCGACCTTCCACCGCGTGATCTGCCCCTGCAAATACAAAAGCGGAGCAAATGGCAGCGTCAAAGCTCCGGCGGCCATAAATTTCCGTTGCCACCGCGATAAATTATTCGAGCCGTTGTTCATCTCTTTCGTTATGTTAGAATTTAAAGACTCCGATGTTTTTGTCAACCGAGCGTAAATCTTTCCTGCTTATTGCCTTTTGCTCATTTTTTTTGCAGGCTTGCAGTTCGTCGCAAACGAATGAAAAAAAAGACATTTCGCTGACCGTTGATACAAAAAGCGAGTTTCCGTTTTCGACCAGGGAGCCTGAAGTTTATCAGGGCGATTTTGTCGTAAACGGCAAAGCTGAAAATCGCAGCTTCATGGCGCGAAAAGGCCAGAAATGGCGGGTGGATTTCTTCAAAAATAATGAGCCGTCGATGGCACATTTGAATGCTGACCAACTGTATGTAATCGACCATAAGAAAAAGTTGTACGCTGTCAACGACGGCGGCGATCCAAGCGGACGGCTGACCCAGGGACCAACCTTTGGCTATTTCAGAAGTATTGAGTATCCCAAATTCGACGAAGTTGGCCGGGAAGGATATCTCATTGTTTACAAGGTTCGCTCGGATAATCCAAATGTCGTCAATCTTTCTTATGTCGATCCGTCCAGCGGAATGATTGTCAAGCAGGAATTTAAGACCCGCAACGAAAGTGGTGAGGAATTTCACCTCGATTACATCTACGAGATTAAGAATTTGAAATTAGAAGTGGACGACAGCGTTTTTGCAATACCTGAAGGTTACAGAAAAGTTGCGTGGGCCGATTTATGGCCGGGAAAGATCGATTTAAAGCGAACTAATTCGAAATCAAATGAACGACACAATTAGCAGAAACGAAATAACTGACGAGCAGCGTGCCTTTGCCGAGAACGCTCTCCACAGTCTGCCGTTTGCGAAACTGATCGGAATGCGGCTGGTCGATCTACGGCCCGACGAAGCCGTGATAAGCATCGAGATGCGCAACGATCTGCGTCAGCCGAGCGGCGTGCTGCATGGCGGCGTGACGGCGACGCTGATCGATACGGCGATGGCATTTGCGGTGCGGACTCGGCTACCGGTCGATGAGGCAACTGCGACGATCGATCTCACGGTGCATTATCTGCGTCCGCATGTTACGGGTACTTTGACATGCACGGCAAAGGTCGTGCGGGCCGGCAAACGTATCTTCACCGTCTCGGCTGATGTGACAGGAGTCGAAGGCAAGCTGATCGCAACGGGTCTTTCTACTTATACTCGTGTTTAACCACAGAGGACACAGAGAACACGGAGAAAAAAAAGAATAATAACAATAATAATAACTCCGTGACCTCTGTGTCCTCTGTGGTGAGATTCTTATGGAACAGCTCAAAAAATTCGCACGCTACATCAAGCCCTACAAATGGACGATCCTGGCCGGGGTGTTTTTCATTTTGTGCTCGATGGCGTTTGGGCTTTTTGTGCCGTATATGGTCGGGCAGGCGATAGACGATCTCGGCAAGGGAATTACCCGCGAAAAGATCATTTATTATCCGCTCGTCATCCTCGGCATCAATCTGATGAGCGGCGTGTTTCTATTTCTCCAGCGACGTCTATTGATAAATACCTCGCGTCATATCGAGTTCGACATGCGTCAGGATTTCTATGCTTCGCTGGTCAATCAGCCACTCGAGTATTTTCAGTCAAACCGCGTTGGCGACCTGATGGCGCGGGCGACCAACGACCTCGGGGCGATCCGCCAGATTGTCGGGCCAATGATCTTGTACAGTTTTCAGGCGATCTTTGCGTTGTGCATCTCTCTCCCGATAATGCTCAATATCTCGGTCAAGCTAACGCTGCTGCTGCTCATCCCCTTGCCGCTCGTATCGATCACGGTCAAGGTCCTAGGCGAGCAAATACATAAGCGTTTCGAGAAAATTCAGGGATACTTTTCCGACATCACGGCCCGCGCGCAGGAAAACCTGACCGGCGTCCGCGTCGTGCGTGCTTATGCTCAGGAGGATGCCGAGATCGAGCAATTTCAGGTTTTAAACCGCGAATACGCATCGCAAAACCTGCGGCTCGTAAAATACGCCGCCGCGATGCGCCCGCTGCTGTTCTTTTTCATCGGGCTGGGGTTTGTGATCATCGTCGCCATCGGTGTGCCGATGGCGGTGCGCGGCGAGATAACGGCGGGCGATTTCACGGCGTTCATTCTCTATCTGCAGCGGATGATCTGGTACATGATCGCCCTTGGCTACGTCGTCAATCTCTACCAACGCGGCACGGCAAGTTTGAAACGCTTCAACGTCATTCTCGAAGCCGAGCCCGCGATCCGAGACGACCCCGGCACCTGCGAACAGCCGCCGGTGAAAGGCAAAATCGAATTCCGCGACCTTAACTTCGCCTACAACGGTTCCAAAAGCTCCCCTCCTTACGAAGGAGGGGTGGACGCGGCTTCCGCGGACGGGGTGGTTCTCTCGTCGGGAGCAAAGGATCACCGGGTCCTGAAAAACATCGACCTCACGATCGAACCCGGCAAAACCGTCGCCCTCGTCGGCAAAACCGGCAGCGGCAAATCGACCTTGGTAAGCCTCATCCCGCGTTTGCTCGATTCCCCCGAAGGCAGCGTCCTCGTCGACGGCGTCCCGATCCGCCAATACCCGCTCGCGCAGCTGCGCCGCTCGATCGGTTTTGTCCCGCAGGAGACATTCCTTTTCAGCGACACGTTGGCGGCGAATATCGCCTTCGGCGTTGAGAATGGAAAATTGAAAATGGAGAATGGAGAATTGAATGCAGGTCTTGATTCTCAATTCTCAATTCTCAATTCTCAATTCGGCGTCGAATCCGCCGCCGAGGCCGCCGGCCTCGCCGATGACATCAAAGATTTCCCCGGCAAATACGAGCAGATCGTCGGCGAACGCGGCATTACGCTTTCCGGAGGCCAAAAACAGCGAACCGCCATCGCCCGGGCGATTATGCGTGGGCCCCGCATCCTGATCCTCGACGATTCGCTCTCGGCCGTCGATACCTACACCGAAGAAAAGATCCTCCACAACCTCCGCGACGTCCGCTCAGGCCGCACAACGCTCATCGTCTCGCACCGAGTCTCGACTATTCGCGACGCCGACCTCATCTGTGTCTTGGCAAACGGTCGCATCATCGAACGCGGCACCCACGACGAACTTCTGGCATTAGACGGCGAATACGCCGACCTCTACGAACGCCAGCTTTTGGAAGAGGAACTCGAAGCCACCGACTGAAAACGGAAAACGGAAAATGGAAAATGGAAAACGGATAACTATCAAAAAGCTCCCCCTCGGGGGTCAGAACCGCGAGCGGTAGCGACCGGGTTCCCAGGCTCCCCACCTTACGAAGGAGGGGTGGCCGCTTCGGACGGGGTGGTTCTCTCTGCCTACCGCTTACCGCTTACCGCCTACTGTGACATCAAAACATAAAACTGTTGCACCAAAGATTTGATAATGATATATTTGTCGCAGGAGGATGTTATGGACGCCCGTACACTGATAAACCGCCGCACACGCCGGACGACTTTGACGCTTGAGGCCGATGTTGCCGATTATATCGAAGAGAAATTGGCAAAAAACAGCAAACTGAAAGAAAAGAGCGTCATAAACGATCTGATCCGCAAAGGTATCAAAACAGACGAAGTCACAGAACATCCAAAATTTGAGATCAAACCGTTCAAGACAAAACTGATGCCGGGCGTCACGACTCGTATGATCGAAGAGATGCTGGACGAGATTTGAACCGCCGATGCATTATCTGCTGGATAGCAACATCCTACTTTACGCCAAAATGGATGGAATGCCCGAATATCCGGTCGTTTCCCAATGGCTGTCGGAAACGATGTACGTCTCTGCAAATGAGTGATTGATAACCGAAACGGCGATCTTGTCGTTTCTTCGAATTTCGACAAACAAACGGCTATTCGACCCGATATTAGGATTTGACGATGCCCGGACGTATATTGAAAGATTTCTTGACCATCCTACAACGCAATTGTTCCGTCCATCGTTACAACATTTCGCCGACGTAGCGGAGTTCATGAAAAAGCATGATTTTGGCGGTAACGATGCTATGGACGCCCACCTCGCCGCCATCGCCCTCACCACCGGCGCAACTCTCGTAACCCGCGACACCGATTTCAAAAAGATCCCCTATCTGAAAATCCTCGATCCGCTGACTTCCTAATAGCTCCCCGCCTAGGTTAAGGAGGTGTGTCTGCGCTTCGCAGACGGGGTGGTTTGTCCTGTCAGAACCGCGAGCCGTAGCGACCGGGTTCTTATGATCGCACCAATCGATGTGAGAAAGATATCGCCTCGATCAGTAAATGTCTTTGCCAAGAATCCATGAATCCAAGAAATTAATCAACGGTAAACTACACAAAAGACAGATTGGCCCAACGCCGCAGATACGGGAATTTGATTCTAAGGTTCACCCAACCGTCCACTCATGGACAAAAACGATTACATTGATCCTGATTTCCGCTTTGGACAGATGGGACATTGCGGTTTCAAAAGTAGTAGAAATTACCGCAAAAGGCAAGAACCCGGTCGCTACCGCTTGCGGTTCTGACAGGCGGTCTTCTGGTCCGGCCAAGAAAAAGCCCCGGTCGCTATCGCTCGCGGTTCTGACACGCTACGCCCTAATGATGCTTTTTCTCTGACCGGGCTTGCCGCGTTTTACTTTGGCCGGAATTTTCGCCCGTCTGCGTCGTATTCTGTTCTGATCATCTGAGATAATGTAGCTTATAAACTACTTCTTCGCAAGCATATCCTGCTGTCTTGTGTCCCGTTAGGGACCTGTCGTTAATAGCCCAGCGATTTATCGCTGGGAATTGATGACGAATTTGATTGAGTCCCGTAGGGGACGGCTGATCTCGCGTACAATCCAATTTCCTGTCGTCCCAGACGGGACTGTTTGCCATTTTCTGACGCTTACCCACGGATTAATCCGTGGGCTATTTTCGACCGTCCGGTTCCCGGACGCATTCAGAAAAACCCAGTCGCTACCGCTCCCGGTTCTGACAAGACCCATACCCGGTCGCCTCCCACCGCCCCGTCAGCGTGGGCGTTGCCACCCCTCCTCTGGCAGGAGGGGAGCTAAGTCTCGCGGTTCTGACGCCGTTTGCTGCGGTAGCCGCTGACGGTTACAGTGTTGGCGAGTTCGAGGATGAGGATGCCGTGATTGTCTATGTCCGGGCGGACAAAACTTTCCGTGGTTGTCATCCTTATTCCGTAATGTTTACAAAATGGTGCCGCGTGGATCTTCCATGCCCCAATTCCAGGCTTTTTTTCTTTGACTGGAAATGCTTCAGGAAGATGTGGATGTGAGGGTTCGAGGGCGATCATGTCTCGGTGCCGATTGAAATATAG
>JAYVER010000191.1:0-31886 GCA_043748725.1 Chloracidobacterium sp.
CGTCAAGGTACGCGAAGAAATTTACCTAATCCCGGTCGACGAGATTGCATCAATTGTCGCCGATGGCGAGCTGCTCCACATAACGACCGCCGAAAACAAAAAATACAACATCAATTATCGTCTTAAGGATCTGGAACTACGGCTTGATAACAAAAAATTCGTCCGACTCTCACGCGGAGCGATCGCAAATCTTGCGATGATCGCCCGAATCTCGCCAATGCCCGGCGGCACATATACGGTCGCCCTCACAAACGGCCAGCAGATCGGCTCCAGCCGCTTGCAGTCAAAGATACTTCGCTCAAAACTACTAAAACTTTAAGATTTGAACACGGATTTAACGGATTAAGACGGATTTTCACCGATTTTTTGATTTAATCCGTGCTGATCTGTGCAATCCGTTTCAATCCGTGTTAAAAATTTCCTTACATCTTCGCACACATCTCGACCCGCCGGTTGACCTCTTCCCAATTCACATTCGTCATAAACGCATCGACGTATTTTCCGGCGGCGGCTCCGTAATCCATCTGATAGGCGTGCTCGTACATATCGAGCACAAGGAGCGGCACGGTAAAGGGTGCGTTGTTTGTGTGATCGGAGGACCAGTAGTTGTGAAATTCCTTCGTGTGTACGTTGTAGGCAAACACCGTCCAGCCCGAACCGCCGCTTAGAGCGTTGCCGGTGCGTTTAAATTCCGCTTCCCACGCCTCGTAGCTGCCAAACCACTGCTTGATCATTTTCAGCGCGTTGCCATCGGCCTTGCCGTTGCCTCCGAGATTGGCAAAATAATGCTCATGCAGCACGATCGACCCGGTGCGGATCAGCTCCTGACGCTTGAGGTCGCCGTACATATAGGCGGGCAGGTCCTTGTCCTTCATCAATGCGGCCAGCTTTGCCTCGACGACATTAAGAGCCTTGACCGCGCCGGTGTAATTATTTTCGTGGTGCGATTTGATCAGCTTTTCCGAAATGCCCGTGAGCTTGGTCGGGTCAAACGGCAAAGCCTTTGGTGTGTGCTTGCCAGCAAACGCGGGTGCCAGCGTTTCCGTCTGCAAAATACCTTCCGCATGGCTAACACCACCTGCAACAAGCGTCGCCGCTCCGGTTGCTAAAATTCCTGTCAATGCTTCTCTGCGTGTGATCTTATTCATAATGACTCCTTGCCTGGTTAATTCTGAATCAAATATTGATCGTGGGAACAATTAAATCATAAACCCGATCCTATTTAATTGACAGTTAAATGCAGCGTCGATTAGTGTCGCGACCTTGTTTTCAACCAGTCACCCACGATTTCCGGCCACTCATTAAAAACATATCGCCTGCTGCTCCCGGTGTGCCATAGACTTAAACTTTAAATTTGTACCCTCGTATATATAAAATAATGAACAAGTTATTTATCGCACCTCTCCTCGTCCTGATCCTTTGCGTCGCGGCATTTGCACAATCGCTTGGCACAGCCGGAACAATTTCCGGTGCTGTGACCGATCCGAATAACGCGGTGGTCGCCGGAGCGACCATTACATTGAGTAATACCCTGACCGGCTATTCGCGAACGGTGACATCGGACAGTGAGGGGAATTACCGTTTCAACGACGTTCCTCAAAACAACTACAATTTACGTGTTACGGCGGCAGGGTTTCGGTCGGTTATGCAAGCTGTGAATGTTCGCTCGTCGGTGCCGGTACAGCTTCCTCTGGGTCTCGCCCTCGCCGAGAGCACTGCCACGGTTGATATTTCGTCGGATGCCGTGATCGTCGAAAACACATCGACGACGCACACGGATGTCGACCAGATACAACTTCGCAAATTGCCGTTGAGCTCGCCCGGCAACGGGCTAAGCGATGCAATAGTTCTAACTTCACCCGGCGTTGTTTCTGATTCCAACGGCTTTATCCATCCGCTTGGTGACCATGCACAGGTGCAGTTTACGATTGACAATCAGCCGATCACCGATCAGCAGACCAAGGCCTTTTCGAGCCAGTTGCCGGTCAATGCAATTCAATCATTGGAAGTTATAACGGGCGCCACGCCGGCCGAGTACGGCGATAAAACGAGTTTGGTCGTCAACACAACAACCAAGTCTGGTCTGAATCATACGAAGCCATTTGGTAGTTTCAACTCTTCGTATGGAACCTTTAACAGTATTCAGGAAGAGGGAACGGTGGGATTTGGGGGCAAAAAATTTGGCAATTTTTCGGCCTTTAATTTCGAGCGTTCAAACCGCTTTTTGGACGCCCCGGAGTTTGTGTCATTTCACAATAATGGCAACTCGACCGGTTTTTTTAACCGCTTCGATTATAGCCCGACGAGCAAAGACAGTTTTCACATAAATCTTTTCCTTGCCCGTAATAAATTTCAGATCGCCAACACCTACGAGCAAAATGCTCTCGGCCAGGACCAGCGTCAATCGGTCAAATCGATCAATATCGCGCCGGGATATGTGCATATTTTCAATGCTTCGACGGTGCTGACCGTCAATCCGTTTTACCGGCGGGATGTTGTCGAGTATAGCCCCAGCGCGAATCCGTTTTCCGACCAGACGGTGACCACCAGCCAGCGGCGCACCCTCGCCAACACGGGAATACGGGCCGATGTATCGTATGTTCACGGTATAAATAACATCAAGGTCGGTGGCCAATATCAGCGTACTAAACTGAACGAAGGGTTTCAGTTCGGGATCACTGACCCTAATTTCAATGATCCGGCGAGCCCTGATTTTTTGCCTGGCTTGCTGCCATTTGATCTGACGCGTGGCGGCCATCGTTTTGTCTTTAACGGCAACGCTACGATCAAACAGCAGGCCGCCTATATTCAGGACTCTCTTGCATTTAAGAATGGCTTATCCGTCAGTCTGGGCTTACGTTTCGACAACTACGACGGCATAAGCCGTGGCAAATCTGTGCAGCCCCGGCTCGGCGTCTCGTACCTTTTTAAGCCCACAAACACTGTATTTCGCGCGTCCTACACCCGAAATTTTGAAACACCATATAACGAAAATCTCGTGCTTTCGAGCACGACCGGCGGCAACGGCTTGGCTGACGGCATCCTGGGCGGTGCTTCTGCGACGACCCTCAAACCCGGCAATCGTAACCAGGTCAATTTTGGAATTCAGCAGGGCATCGGCAAGTATATCGTCGCCGATCTGGACTATTTTAATAAGAGGACAACGAACGCATACGATTTTAATGTAATTCTGAACACGCCGATCACGTTTCCGATCTCGTGGAAAAATTCTAAGATCGACGGCCTTTCGTTCCGGCTAAATCTGGCAAATTATAAAGGGGTTACCGCATCGTTCAACGCCGGGCACAACCGGGCGCGCTTTTTCCCGCCTGAGTCGGGCGGCCTTTTCTTCAACTCCAATCTTCCGACCGGTGTCTTTCGCATCGACCACGATCAGGTTTTTCAGCAGACGACCCAGGTGCAGTATTCCTTTGATCGGTTCAAAAGCTTTCACAAATTTGAGCCGTTCGTGGCTTTCACCTGGCGTTATGACAGCGGCGTAGTCTCGGGAGCAGTGCCCGATTACGCGACCGCTCTCGGCTTTAGCGGCGACCAGCAGCAACAGATAGGTCTGTTTTGCGGCAGCACGTTTGCCACGCTTACGAGCCCGATCAGATCGTGTTCATCGTCAAATCGCGGCGCCACACGTCTGCGGATTCCTGCCGACGGCACCGAAAACGACGACACAAATCCGCCTCGGATCGCCCCGCGTAACTTGTTTGATCTGAGTTTTGGCAGCGATAATGTCACGCGTTCGGATAAGTTTAAAGTCTCTGCTCATATAACGTTTGTAAATCTGACAAACAAAGAGTCGCTTTATAATTTCGAATCCACGTTCAGCGGAACCCACTTTGTCTCACCCCGAATCATTCGCGGAACGGTGGGGATAACGTTCTGAACAACAACTACGGCCTATGGTAGTAGATAAAAAGAGAGTTTATAGTTCTGGGTTATATGAATATAATCAAATATATCCGGAAATCGCTCCAAGCCCTTTCTGTCTTGTTATTCCTCACGGCATTCGTCCTTTGTCAAAACAACGGCAAGATCAGCGGTAAGGTAACTTTTGGCGGCAACGGCTCGGCGCTCGGAAATGCCTCTGTACAAATCGTGCAGCTAAGGCGAACCGTGAGTACCGACGACCGTGGCAATTACGAATTTCGTGATGTTCCGGCGGGACGTTATACGGTCATTGCACATTTTACCGGATTTCAGGATACGGCAAGATCTATCGTATTGGTTTCCGGCGGAACCGGTGACGTTGATTTCACGCTGCAGCTGTCCGGCTTGCGGGAACAGGTGACTGTCACGGCGACCGGTGACAAACAAGCTGCTTTCGACGCCGTCCAGCCAACGATCACGGTCGGGTCAAAACAGATCATTGATCGGGGCAGCGTTGGTCTCGGCGAGGCGTTGAGCAATCAGTCCGGCGTTGCGGAGCGCACAGCGACACCGGCGAGTTCGCGCCCGGTGATTCGCGGCTTGGACGGCGACCGAGTGTTGGTCACGACCGACGGTTTCAGGATCGGTTCTATTTCGGCCCTTGCCGGAAATGAAGGCGAGCCGCTCGATCTGTTTTCGCTGGATAGGATCGAGGTGGTGCGGGGACCATCGACGCTACTCTACGGCAGCAACGCCATCGGCGGCGTGGTAAATGCGATCAGCCGCCACGACGACGACATAGGGCGGGGGCTCAGAGGCTATGCCACCCTGCTCGGCGGTACAAATAACCGGCAGACAGTGGGCAGCGGCGGTGCGGAATATGGGCGACGAAACTGGGGCGTGTGGGGCAGCGGAACGCTCCAGCGAACAAGCGACTACGCCGGCGGCCGCGATTTCGGCACAGTTGCAAACACCTCTACCCGGGCCGGCAACGGCGACGGCGGCGTTGGATACTTCGGAAGCAAGGCTTTTTTCACCGCCAACTACAACTATTACCGCAACCGCTACGGGATTCCCATCGACCCCGCAGACCCCGAGGAACGAACTGCAAACATCGCGGCCCATCGTCACGACTTTAGAATTAACGGCGGCTTTCGCGATCTCGACTCGTTTATCGAGAGCATAAAGTTAACATTCGATTACAGTAAATATTTTCATCGCGAGTCCGAAGTTTTCAATCACGACCCGACGACGTTGCGGTCTTCCGAAATTTTCAACGACATCTATTCGTATCGCGCATCATTGCAGCAGCGGCATCGCGGTCATCTTTCGGGGACATTCGGCTTCGACGGCTATCACCGCAAATTTAACATCCACAGCAGCGAGGCGCTGATTGACGGCGCTGTTACACAGACTCTCAGCTCTGTATTCGCCCTCGAACAGGTTAATCTGGAACGCGTCACTTTCCAATTCGGAGGCCGGGTCGAAAACAGCCGTTACCGACCGACAAACGTGATGCTTCCAAACCGTAACCTGACGGGTTTTTCGGGTGCGTTCGGCATGCGTGTCGGCCTCTGGGAAAACGGGGCATTTACGGCCAACTATTCACACTCGACCCGCCTGCCCGATCTCGAAGAGTTTTATAACAACGGTCCGCACGACGACACCGTCTCGTTCGAGATCGGCAACCCCAACCTGCGAAAGGAGACTAGCGACTCTATCGACGTGTCCTTGCGTCATCAGGCCAAACGGTTTCGCGCCGACGCCAATTTCTTTTATTACGGGATCAGAAATTTCGTTTACCTGATGCCCACCGGCGAGATTAACGAAGACACCGGTTTGGAGATCGCGGATTACGTTCAGGCTAACAGCCGTTTTTACGGTGCCGAAGGCAATCTGGACTTTGACGTAAACAGCTTTTTGGGTGTTTTCGGCGGCTTTGACTACGTGCGTGCCAAATTCACAAACGGCGTCAACTTGCCGCGAATTCCGCCGCTTCGGGGCCGCCTCGGTGTCGATGCTCATTTTTATAGCGCGATTATCCGCCCCGAGATGATCCTTGTCCACAATCAGCATCGCGTCTTTACTGACGAATCGCCGACCGCCGGCTTTGTTGTATTTAACGTCATCGGATCATACACGTGGCTGCGTGGCCGCTTTGCCCACGTATTCTCCGTCAATGCGTTTAATCTGACCAATAAGCTTTATTTCGATCACGTTTCGTTTATAAAGGATTACACGCCCGAGATAGGCCGCGGCATTCGAGCAAGCTATACTGTTCGATTTTTCTAAGTGATATTCTGCAATTCCTCACGTGCGGTCTTTTACACTCGGATCAGAAGCGACTAGCTGGATGGCATTTGACCTTTGTGGAATAAACGGCACGAGCGTCGAAATATACTTCTTGACAGTCAGTTGACGCATCAAATATAGTCAACCTAACGATGAAAAAGTGGTTAACATCATTTTTCCTTCTTTTTGCACTTGCTGGTGGAGTGTTGGCGGGAGTGTCGTTTCATTCGGAAAAAATGGGAATGATGGAGTGCTGTGACAAAGCGAAAAGCAAAGACAAATCCACGGATGCGTCAATCGCACGTTTATGTTGTGCGGTGAATTGCACCGACTTGGCACCTACTTCCTCGGGTCTTTCGTTTAACTTTACACCGTCATCCGTGGCAATCGAAGATTCGATTGCTGCGCAGATAGCCGATTTCTTTAAGATTAAGCGGGTCAAACCGTCGATTTCCCATTCGCATGAATTGACTACGGTTTCGAGGGTTTTCCAACCCAAATACATCCAACATCATTCATTCCTGATCTAGTTTTGAGGACGTAGTGCGCCTTGCTGCAGGTATTCCTGCGCTTTGCGTCGATTGTCTTTGTGCGCCGTGGTGTGCCTTTTCGGGGACATTGCGGATGAAATATCTATTTAAATAACGGAGAAAAATAATGAAGAAAATATTTGTAATTATTGCTATCGCATTGCTTGCCTCTTTGGTTTTGCTCGGGGTAGCGTGCAGTTCCGGCTCGAAACCAACAGTGGAGAACCCAATTCCGGGCAAAGTAATTAAGAGCGGGCCAATTGGCGACAAGCTCATGGTCACGCTTTCCAACGATACTGGCAAACTCAAAAGCGGCGAACAGGAAATAATGCTTACGTTTACCGATCCTTCGGGCAAGGCCGTTGACGTAGGGATGGTTAGCGCCGCAGCTTTAACCTTCCACATGCCGTCGATGGGCAGTATGGCACCGATGAATAACACGGCGGCATTTACCACAACGTCTGTTCCAGGAGTCTATAAAGGCAAGGTCAATATCGATATGGCGGGCGAATGGCAGGCTCAGATCAGTTATGAAGGCTCAGCCGGTAGCGGAAAGACGATGATTCCCGTTTCGGCACAGTAAAAAACAAGGGGAAAAATGATTCATCGGCTTATTGAATTGTCCTTAAAGAATCGCGGCCTGGTCATCGTGCTGTTTATTGGCCTTGCCGCGTGGGGATATTGGGCGCTTATTAGGACGCCGATTGACGCGATCCCAGACCTTTCCGACAATCAGGTGATTGTTTTCACCGATTGGGCCGGTCGCTCGCCCCAAGAGGTTGAGGATCAAGTCACGTATCCGCTCGTTACCAGTTTACAGGGGCTGCCGGGTGTGCGTGTGGTTCGCGCCAATTCCGCGTTCGGCTTTTCGATGATAAACGTCATCTTCGAGGACGACGTTGAATTGTACTGGGCTCGAACCCGCGTTCTAGAACGGCTCAATCTGGCGACAAAGCAACTGCCCGAAGGCGTCACAGCCACTTTGGGGCCGGATGCAACCGGCGTCGGGCAGGTTTTTTGGTACACGCTCGAAACTGACAAGATGAACCAGCGCGATCTGCGAACGGTGCAGGATTGGTTCGTTCGTTATCAACTCAATTCGGTTCCGGGAGTCGCGGAGGTGGCCGGTGTTGGCGGTTACGTCCAGCAATATCAAGTCGATGTCGATCCGAATAAGCTGCGAAGTTTCACTATACCGCTGTCGACGGTTGTCGCTGCTGTTCAAAAGTCCAATAGCAACGTCGGCGGCAATGTAGTCGAGCAAGCCGGACAATGGACGGTGGTTCGAGGTATCGGCTTGATCGAATCGACTGCGGATGTTGCGGACATAGTTATCGGGTCGTCGGGCGGAACGCCGATCTACGTCAAGAATGTGGCCGACGTAAAACTCGGCGATGCGTTTCGAACCGGTGCGCTCGACAAGAATGGGCATGAAGCCGTTGGCGGCGTGGTTATCGCAAGAGCCGGTGTCAATACGCTCGATGTCATCGAAGGCGTCAAGAAAAAGATCGAGGAATTAAAAGCCGGTCTGCCCGAAGGCGTTCAAATCGTACCGTTTTATGACCGGACAATTCTAATCAATCGAGCGACTAGCACTCTGACGAGGGCGCTGATCGAAGCACTAATCTTCGTTACACTCGCACATATTATTTTCCTCGCCCATTTCCGCTCGATCCTGATCGTCACGATCCCTCTGCCCCTGGCCGTGCTTTTGTCGTTTTTGTTTATGCATTTTATGGGCATCAGTTCTAATCTGATGTCGCTTTCGGGTATTGCAATTGCGATCGGCGTTCTCGTCGACGCGGGAATTGTCGTTACGGAAAATGCCTTTCGCTTTATGGAGAAAAACGGCGTCGATCCAAAAGACCGCAGAGCTGTTTGGGAAAACGTCCTCGAATCAACCAAACTCGTCGGTCGTCCCGTTTTCTTTTCGATGGCGATAATTATCCTCGCCTTTATTCCGGTATTCGCCCTCGGCGGTCAGGAAGGCAAGCTCTTTCACCCGCTCGCCTTCACCAAAACTTTTGCATTGACCGGTGCGACGATCATTGCCGTAACGCTTGTTCCGGTTCTCTGCACATATCTTCTCGGCGGCAAATTTCATTCCGAACAATCCAACCCCGTGATGCGATTTCTTCACGCGATCTACAAGCCGACGCTTGCCTTCGCCCTGAGTCACCGATTCGTTACGGTCGGGATCGCATTGGTTTTGTTCCTCGGCGCGTTATTTCTCGCAAGCGGCATCGGAAGCGAGTTCATGCCGCCTTTGAATGAGGGCGATCTGATGTATATGCCTATCGCTGACCCAGCAATCTCGATGAACGAGGCGGCGAAACTCTTAGCCAAACAGGATCAGATTCTAATGACGTTTCCCGAAGTAGAGTGGGCCGTCGGTAAGGCCGGACGTGCTGACACATCAACCGATCCCGCGCCGAACAATATGAACGAGACCATCGTTCACCTGAAACCAAACGAACAATGGCGGTCAGGCGTAACCCGTGAATCGCTGATCGCTGAAATGGATACGGCTCTCAAGATGCCCGGAACGACAAACATCTGGACACAGCCGATCATTAACCGTATCGACATGCTCTCGACGGGCATTCGTTCACAGGTCGGGATAAAGATTTTCGGCAACGATCTAAAGACGCTCGAAGATGTCTCGCGGCAAATTGCCGACGCTGTTCGGACAGTGCCGGGAGCGGTTGACGTTTATCCCGAACAGATCGGCGGAACGCCATATGTTGACATCAAGATAAATCGACAGGCCGCCGCACGATACGGCATTGGCGTGGGAACGATTCAGGACGTTATCGAAAAAGGTATAGGCGAAACAAATCTTACCGTAACCATCGAAGGGCGGCGGCGCTTTCCTATGCGCGTCCGGTACGCGCCGGAGTTTCGTGAGAGTCCAAAAGCGTTGGGTGACATTCCGATAGCGACGCCAAGCGGTGCAACAGTTCCGCTGAGCGAGGTTGCCAACCTTCAAACCGTAACCGGTGCGTCGATGGTTTCGAGTGAAAATGGCCTGTTACGTGGAACTGTCCTCCTCAATGTTCGTGGGCGGGATGTCGGCAGCTTCGTCGAAGAAGCAACCCGAATGCTCAAAGATAAGGTCGATCTTCCCGCCGGATATTTCATCAGTTGGAGCGGGCAATACGAAAATCAGCAGCGCGCACGTTCGCGTCTGCTGCTTGTTGTCCCAATCGTTTTGATCGTCATCTTCGGATTGCTTTATCTGACCTACGGATCGTTGATCGAGGCGGCACACGTTCTAATGGCGGTCCCGTTTGCCCTGACCGGAGGGGTTTATTTGCTTTGGCTGCTCGACTACAATTTTTCGGTGGCCGTCTGGGTCGGGTTCATCGCACTTTTTGGAACGGCGGTGCAGACGGGCGTCGTGATGGTCATCTATCTAAATGAAGCGGTCGAAAAGAAACGAAAGGAACTCGGTGTTTTGACAAAGAAAGATTTGCTTGAGGCCGTTAAGGAGGGAGCATTACTGCGGCTTAGGCCAAAGGTGATGACGGTTTCGACGGTAGTTGCCGGACTGCTGCCGATCATGTGGAGCACAAGCGCGGGTGCGGAAATAATGAAGCCCTTGGCAACGCCGGTTTTAGGCGGGATGGTTTCGAGTCTTTTGCACGTTTTGATTGTTACGCCGGTGATCTTTTACTGGATTCACGAGCGGAAGTTGAGAAAAGAGAATGTTTAGCAGGATCATCAATAGAATTCTCTGCTTTTGGCTGTTAATGTCGGCGGCGGGGTCGAGTTTTGTTTTTGCTCAGACGCAGACGGACGTAACGGTGGACAATAAAACGCTGTCCCGCTACCTCGACCAAACCGTTGGTATGACAGCTGACGAAGCTGTTCGTATCGCGCTCGCGGGCAACGGCGAGCTTGCAGCTATCCGCAAAGAACGTGACGCGGCTAAGGCTCTCATCGATCAGGCTCGTCTTCGCCCCAATCCGAGTGTCGAGTTCAGCCGTCAGGAGCAGGTAGGCGGCCCGGACAACGACACGATGATAGCCGGAAGCCTGCCTCTTGAACTTGGAGGACGGCGAAAAGCACGCGTTGCCCTTGCGGAACGCGAACTTGCCGTGCGTGAAAAAACAGTTGAGGATCGCGAAAGATTGCTGGCTTCGGAAGTTCGTCTTAAATTTGGCGAGGCTTTGGCCGCAACGCTTAAGCTGAGGTTTACCGAAGACACGCTCGAATCTGCATTACAGGCGTATCGGCTTGTTCAGGCTCGGGTTACGACAGGCAAGATCGCGCCGCTCGAAGAAAACATGACGCTCGTCGAGGTCAATCGTCTGCGTTCGTTGCGAGAAACCGCAAACGGCAAGACAGAGATCGAATTCCTTGAGCTGCGCAATCTGCTCGGCATGAAACCCGAAGAACCGATACGGCTTCGCGGCGACTTCGACAATCTGGTTTCGCCGTTGCCGATTCTCGCGGATGCTACCGCAAACGCATTGCAGTTGCGTCCCGACCTTGCCGGGTTAAGTGCAATGGAAGATTTGGCCGACGCTCAGATCGAACAGGCAAAAGCCGGGGGACGCATCGACGCGAGCTTTAACGCCGGTTACGGACGAAACAATTTCAGCTTTCCGGTGAATGGCATCACCGATACCGGCCAATTACGCCCCGTGCAGGGTATCTTTCACTCGTTGAAATTCGGCGTGACGCTCGAGATTCCCGTCCGCAATCGAAATCAGGGAAGCGTCGCGGCCTTTGTAGAAATACGCGAGGCTGCCCGAAATCGGCGTGAGTTTGGCGAACTCATCGTTCGACGAGAGGTAGCGACTGCTTTTGTCCGTTACGAAAGCTCTGCAAAAGCAATGGAGATCTTTCGCGTCGGTGTTCGCGGCCAGGCAAACGCGAATCTCGATATTGTCCGTCAAACTTATGAACTCGGTGCTAGAAACCTGATCGATTATTTGATCGAGGAACGGCGTTACATCGATATTGAAAACGAATTTATTGACATGCAGCTTGCGGTTTACCAAGCTAACGTCGAAGTGTTGCGAGCGACAAATTCACCCGACCTTATAAAGAAATGAACGAAGAACAAGAGATCATCGAATCGAACGACACATCAAACACCGCCCGGCCAAGCGTAAATCGCAAACCGATCTACATCGCTGCGGGCATTGCAGGTGTTCTCATTCTCAGTGCGATTGCAATTTGGTTTTGGCGTGGCCGCGAAACGGGACAAGTCGTTCCGGCTCCGCGTAACGTGTCCTTCGACAATAACACCAGCGGGCAGCCATCCGACTCAAACGGCGATCAAACGCTGACGATCCCGCCCGAACAAGTTGAGCGTGCCGGTATCAAAATTGAGACGGTCGGCGAGACCTTGTCGAGCGAAGCCGCAAATGTTTCGTCAACCGGCGTCATTCAGTCTAATGCCTACGGTGAAACTCCGGTAATCTCGCTCCTCGGTGGCGTAGTTCGCCGCGTTAATGCCGAACTTGGCCAAAATGTCGGACGCGGCCAGACCGTCGCGGTCGTTTTCAGCGACGATCTTGCAGCAGCCCAATCGCGTTATCTCATGCTCCAAACCGAGCTTGAAACTTCGCGAACGGCCTACGACCGCGCCGCAAAGCTCGCCAATCTAAATCCCGTCAGCCGTGCCGAGCTTGACGACGCGACAGCAAAGCTGAAAACCGCCGAAGCCGAATTGGAAGAACATCACAGACACCACGAGCGGACGGTGAAGCTGCTTGAGATTGGTGCCGCCAGCCGTGAAGAATATGAAATGGCGACGACAAGGCTCAAAACAGCCGAAGCCAACGTTGAACAACTGCGCCTTCGTCATCAAAGAGCCATCGAGCTCGCAAAACTTAATCCCGTCAGCCGAACCGATTTCGAGCAGGCTGCCGTAAAACTCAGAACCGCCGAAGTCGAACGGGCGACGGCCCGAGAAAAGCTGATTTTGCTTGGTTTGTCGCTGCAGCGCGTGGATAATCTTCGCTCGCCGTCGCAGATAACCTCCGAGATCGCCCTCACAGCACCGGTTTCAGGCACGATTACGAGCCGTATGGTCAATCAAGGCGAAGTCGTAGAGGCAAATAAAGAATTGATGAAGGTAACGAACCTCTCGACCGTTTGGGTGATCGCTCAAGTTTACGAAAAAGACTTGACCAAACTTCGCATCGGAAGCGGTGCGAGCGTCACAACCGACGCCTATCCCGGACGGCTCTTTCGCGGACACGTCACATATATCGACCCGAATCTAAATCCTCAGACCCGCACCGTTCCCGTTCGAGTCGAACTCGAAAATCCGGAACAGGTCCTCAAAATCGGAATGTACGTCAACGTGGCCTTTGGCTCGTTTGGCAACGCCGAATCCACGGCGCCCGTCATTCCATCATCAGCCCTGCAAAATATAGACAACCGCCAGTTGGTCTTTGTCACCACCGACAAACCAAATGTTTTCATACTCCGATACGTTCGCCTCGGAACCGAAAAAAACGGACGATACGTAGTTCTTGAAGGGCTGAACGTCGGCGACCGTGTCGTAAACAACGGCAGCTTCTCGCTCCGTGCCGAATGGCTCAAACAGCATCCGGGCAATTAGAGAAACTATTGTAAATTTCCGCTATCATGTCGACAGCTATCACAAATGATTTATTTATAGTAGCGATGTTTTAATGGTTATAGTATTACGAAGTAATGGATAAATTGGGCACACAACTTAGAAAATACGCGCGGGTTTCGCTGGCGGGTTTTATGTCCGTATGGCTGAGCGGCGTTATTTTCCTGCTTTGCTGTGACAAGATCAACGGCAGATCGAGCGAACCGGAATTTTGTCCGATGGCAAAGATGTCGGGCCATTGCCACAAGGCGAAACGGCAGAACGCTGATTCTCATTTTGTTGAAACCGCTCCTCAAGACTGTGTAGATTGCTGTGGCTTTTTACCGGCGATTTTTGATAAGAACCGGAAAGTCGAGCGAGATCAGAAACAAGCCACACGCATTGAAAAGGTCGTCGCGGTTCAGGTAAAACAACCGGTTGTCAAAAACCTCGCCGTGACGCCGCGGGCTGTTTACACTCGCGTTTCACTTCAAAAAAAGAGCTTCATCAAAAATTGTGTTTTTCGGATTTAGAGTGTGCCATTTGGCGTTTATTTAACGCCGGACGAATTTGTCCGGCACCAGGTTCGATACTCTAAATTACGAGGAAATGAAAATGAAAAAGAAAATACTGTTAACGGTCTCGGCAGTTTTGGCGCTCGGCATCGGAGTCGCGGCGTTTGCTTACAGCAACACGACCGCCGCCAGGAGTACGGCGATGTCGTGCTGTCCTAAAGGCGCCGATTCGTGCCCTATGAAAATGAAGGGTGAAGGGTGAAGCACTATGAGCCATAATTCGTGCCCGATGAAGACAAAAGATTCGTCTGGCAAGGAAACGGCTTCTTGCTGTGACGACTGTGACTGCTGCAAGGGCGACTCATGCCCGATGAAGCACAAAGCAGACGCGTCGCAAACGCAAATTGTCGACGTCGCCGACAAACAAGCCGACACCACTGCGGCGAGTTGCTGTTGCCCGTGCTGCGGCGGCAAGGACGCTAAAAAAGACGGTTAATTCGATCCAAGAATTAGCAAGGAAAGAGGTTCACCGGAACCTCTTTTTTCGTCAGTTATTCGTTCCGCAGTGCGCGATTTATCGCGTTCTTTTGTTAACATCGGTACTGCGGAACTTACGCGATAAATCGCGCACTCTGAACTTATGCGAAATGAAATGCTGTCATTCGACACCGCAAACGGGCCGACCAGTGCTTACGCCGCGATGCCGAACGCCGCTGGCGGAAAGGCAGTCATCGTCGTCCACGAATGGTGGGGCCTGAACGACCATATCAAGGACATCGCAAACCGTTACGCGGATGAGGGTTTTGTCCTGATCGCACCAGATCTATATCGCGGCAAGCTCGCGGCTGACAGCACCGAAGCCTCGAAAATGATGGCGGCGCTCGAAATCGCGGACGGTCTTGACATTATCAAAAACGCCATCGAGGCGGCGGCTTTGGCTTACGATATTTCACATTTTGGCATCACCGGCTATTGCATGGGCGGAACGTTTGCACTACGCGCAGCGTGCGAATTAGAAGGTTTGAGTGCGGCTGCCGCATTTTACGGAGACATTCCCGACGATGACGTTTTGCGGAAACTTGCGACGCCTACGATCTTTATTTCCGGCACACGCGACGGTTGGATCACACCGGAAAAGGTGGCTCAATTGGAGGACGCTGCCGAACGATTTGAACTCCCGATTCACTCGGTCAAATACCACGCCGATCACGCTTTTTTCAATAACACACGACCCGAAGTCTATGACGCCGACGCAGCACGCGACGCGTGGGCATTGGTCGTCGGGTTCTTTAACGACAATTTGTGATCGGGCAAACGACTATTCAGTCCAATTTATTTAACAAATATTTTTAGTTCTTTGAGGGTTGGAAGGGCGGCTCGTGCCCCGAGGCCGCGACATTTGAGAGCCGCCACCGCGTTGGCGACCCTCGCACTCTCATCGATCGTGCTTCCTTCAAGCAGCCCAAACAAGAATCCAGCGCGGAAAGCGTCGCCGGCGCCCGTAGTGTCAACGCACACGCCGGGAACGTCGTAACCTGCCGTTTCGACAAACAAATCGTTACACAAAACCAAAGAACCGGATGCACCCAGCGTCAGGCCGGTAACCGGACAGCCAAAACGAGATTTAATTTCGTGCAAAGCCTCTTTCGCGTCGGCAATTCCAAGCAGTCTTTCGGGAAATTCGGCGGATGCAATGCAGATATCGACCAAAGGAAGCAATTCATCGATGCCGTCAAACAGATTGTCAACGTCGATTGAGACTATCGTGCCGACTTTTTTTGCCAATCTCGCCAGCCGAATGCAAGCCTGTGTGTCGTGCGGCGTGATATGAAGAATTTTGCCTCGTATCGCGGCGTCGATGGGTGCTTCGGATTCGGTATATGCAAGCTGACCGTCGCGCTGCCAAATTACCGTTCGCTCGCCGTTTCGCCCATCGATCAGGATGAATCCGATCTGTGTTTTGGCGACTCTTATGCGTTCGGTCAGCGATGTATCAACGCCTTCATCGACAAGCGATTTGAGACCGAATTGCCCCTCGTCATCGCCGCCGAATCGTCCGATGTAAGCCGTCTTCATCCCAAGCCGCTGCAGGCCAACCATAGTTGACGCGACTTCGCCGCCGGCTGCTCTGGTATATCCATCAAGTTCGATCTTTGAGCCAAATGCGGGATATTCGGCAACACGAATAAGATAATCAACCGCGTTGGTTCCGAAGCCAACGACGTCGAAATCTTTATTCGGCAAAAGCTTAAATGGAAACTTCATAAGGACATGACTATTCCGAAGTATTAGCAGAACATTATGTAGAAAAAACTTGGCCTTTTAGTCTTGCCAAATTGTCCGGAATCAAGTTAGATTGAATATCAGCTCTATTTTCACTTGGTTTTCGAGTGAAATACAAATAACTGCTAAAAGTTTCCGGAGACCAGGTAAAATGCCAACAACGATTTGCCCCGAATGCAGCGAAGAAGTTTTCGTCGAAGCCGAATCCGAGCAAGGCGACAGCCTAACGTGCGACGAATGCGGCACACGTCTGATCGTTGTCGGGCTGGACCCTTTCGAACTCGATCAATATGAGGAAACGGAGACTGACTGTGCTGCGGATAATGACGATTTTCAAAGCTACGATTACGACGACAACCGGTATTAGTCACCCTCTTCTACACTTTGCTACCTTTCGGTCAATCTGACCTGCCTGTTTCAGAATGACAGGTCAATTCGACTGTTTTCTCACATAACCCAAATCTGCTTTCCATTCTTTTTCAATAATTTACGCATCTCTGCGTCTCTCGGGTTTTGGCACGCTGTTTGTATATAGTTCTGACGAGACCCGGTCGACAGGTCTCTGGGAGGACAGGTTAGCCGGATATTGCGGCAACTTAAGGGTCCTAAATCGACAAACTACGAAAAGCGTGCCTGGCTTTGTAAGATGAAAAATATTCAGCTAAGCAAATATCAAACCCGAACCAAAGTGATTAGCATTGTTCTGCTCTTGATCGCCGCAGCGATTCTGTGTTTGGTGGCTAACCCGGTTATTGCTTTCCCGATAACCAGTGTTACTGCGATCGGGTTGATAATGGTTTTTACGGTTATCGTTTACCGTGTCCACGTAAACAGCATCGAGCAAAAAACAAAACAGCTTACTGAATTTAACCGTGTGCATCTGGCTACGGTCGAAGCTCTCGCAACCGCGATCGACGCACGCGATCAGGTCGGTCTCGGACATGTTCGGCGGACTCAGATTTATGCTGTCGGCATCGGCCAGATACTCGGTCTGCCGGAAAATGAAATAAATGCACTTCGCACAGGAGCGCTCCTTCACGATATAGGCAAATTGGCCGTGCCCGACCATATCCTGAACAAACCCGGCGGTTTGACGGCTGCCGAACTGGAAAAAACCAAAATTTATCCGATGGTAAGTGCGGCGATCCTCGAAAAGGTCGGCTTCGACTATCCGGTTATCCCGACTATCAAATATCACCACGAATGCTGGGACGGCCGCGGCTACCCGGAAAAACTTAAAGGCGAAAATATACCACTGACATCTCGAATACTGGCGGTTGCCGATGCATACGATACTTTGCGGGGAGCCCGTCCATACAGACCGCCCATCGCGCGGGAAAAGGCGCGGCAAATAATTATTGATGCGTCTGGAACCCTCTATGATCCGGCGATCGTACAAACTTTGATCCGTAATCTTGGCTTTCTGGAGGCCGAGATCAATGCTCAGGGTCTCGCGTATTCGAGAGCAGCCGACAGCACAGTTTCGTCTGAATTGACGCCGCATATACACGGTTATGTCGAACAGATCAAGCTGGCAAACAGAGAGGTCTTTAGCCTGTACGAGCTGGCGCGTGAATTCGGCGCATCGGTCAGCCTCGAGCAAACTCTTGATATGTTCGCTAAGAAGATCGGCGAATTTGTACCATTCGACACCTGTGCATTGTACTTGCTGGACGGCCCGAAGAAATACGCGACAGCGACCCACGTCGAAGGCGATAATTCCGATCTGCTTTTGCAACGGAGGGTCAAGGTCGGTCAGGGAGCAACCGGATTTGCCTTAAAATCGGGCGAAACGGTGCAAAATGTTGACCCCGATCTCGATTTTTCATATTCCCAGATCGAACTTACTCAGCAGTATTCGACCATGGCATCGGTGCCACTGATCGCCAACGAAAAAATGCTGGGCGCGATCACTATCTATTCGCGGGATCTCACCAGTTATGGGGATGAGCATATTCGTCTGCTCGAAACCATCTCGCGGATCGCGGCGGATGCGATCGGTAAATCGCTCCAGCATGACGAGGCGAAAACGCACGCCCACACCGATCCGATGACCGGCCTGCCAAATGCCCGCAGCCTGCAAATACAATTCGAAAAAGAAGTCGCCCGTGCGAGTCGCAGCGGCAGCAGCTTTCAATTATTGATGCTCGATCTGGATGGTTTTAAGGCCGTCAACGATTGCTTCGGCCACAAGGTCGGCGACGAAATGCTCAAGGAAATAGGTCCGGTCATCCGCGAACAGCTTAGAGACTACGATTTTCTGGCACGTTACGGCGGCGACGAGTTTGTCGCTTTGATCCCGGAAACCAATTCGAGCGACGTTATGGAACTTTGCGATCGTATAGAAAAAGCCGTCAGCGCGTTCGCCCTCCATTTTGAAAACGATACGTTTGCTTCGGTCGGCGTGAGCCTTGGCGCCTCAGGCTACCCGAAAAACGGTGACACATTCGATCAAATGATCGTCGCCGCCGACAAGGCGATGTATGATCGAAAAACCAACCGCAAACGACTCGCCTCAGTTTCATCTTCTCAAACCAACCAGGATTCGTTCGGACAAGCCAGCGAGACGGACTCAATTTATAACGAAGGATTTATTGTCGAATTGGATGAAACGCACGTACTGTCATCTTCGGCAGTTAATTAAGCTCGGCTAAAACGCCTGCGAGAAGCGAAAGTGAATGTGGTCTTGCTGCAGCCGATACTCGGCATTCGGGCCGATGGGCTGCGGGATCAGGAATCGGGGCGGATTTAACAGGCGCCCATAATCGACGCCAAATTCGGCTCCGACCGGAGTTTTTATGCTCAAACCCAATCCGATGGTATGCGTCCAGCGGGCATTCTGGTTTTGTAATTCCACATTGTTCAGTGGGATGCTCGGCGACTTGAAAATATCGCCGACGCGGCGAAACACGTTGCCACCATCGTAATAAGGTATGACCCGAAAAGACTGGGAAACGGGTATTCTTGCTTCGAGATTCACCTCAGCAAGGGCGTTGCCGCCGAACGGCACAGTGAACGGATTAAGAAAAACCTGTTTGCCCGTGCTGTCGCGAAAAGTGCCCTGCGGAACTATAACGACACGCGGCCCCGCCTCTTCAAAATTGAATCCGCGCAGTGAATTTGCGCCGCCGGCAAAAAACCTTTCGCTGATCGGCAGCAGGCCGTTCAACGAAGGAAACTGGGCGCTCGTGAATCTGTTGCCGCCGGAAAACACACTTGCAAAGCCAATGACAGCTCGAGCGGCAAAGGTCGTATTCTTTAATAACGGACTCTTTAATATCGGAATCGTGCGGTAAAAATTGTAGCTGGCCTGAAATTTTTGAAAGCCGATGTTCGCACCCAGGATTGGAAGCGAAATATTATAATCGGCTGTCAAAAAATCGCCGGTTGTCGGGTCGCTTGCGTTGTAACGGCACGCATCCGCGGGCTCACCTTTTGCGATCAGATCGAGCAGCGAATATTTGATAAAACAATTTTTCCGCGTGTCGCGCACAAACGTCACTCCCACACCCGATATTCTTGTACGCTGATCGGGCCGCAGCAGATCCTTGATCAAAAGGCTCTCGAAATTAAAAAGACGTACATCCTCAAATCTATATCTCAGAAAAACAAAGCTTCGATTTTTTCGGCTGATCGTCCGGTTGGTTTCGGCCGTGAGCGACAAGCGGTTTAATGTCGGGCTGCCGGCTTTCGCACCGAATTGATCGATCGGATTTCCGTTTGCATCTATCCTTTGGACGATGCCAAATGTGCCCTTATCAAACGCAGAGCGGAAAAACCGCGTAACCGTCGAATCTCTCTGATATTGCACCGACAATGTGAGCGGCGCAAATCGCTTCTCACCATCGTGAACAAATCTGGGGTTAATAAAGTCAAATTGCACCAGCTGCTGCCTTTGACTCACCTTTACGCGGGCGCCGCCCTGCCACAAATTGCCAAAAAGGTTTACGTGTCGGATGTCGGCAAACCCGCTCGCACCGAGATCGGTGGAGAATCCACCGCCGTATGACAACAGTCGCGGGGGCTGTTCTTCGACATTAACGATCAGATCGGTAAGGCGTGTCCCATCGGGCGCGTCGCCCGCCGGCTGCGGCTTGATATTGACCCGCGAAAAGGCATCCGTTCCATAAAGATTCTGCTCGCTCGTGTATATATCCACCGAACGCAATAATTCGCCCGGACGTAAGGTAAGCGCCTTTAAAACGGCATCGGAGTGAGTTGCGGTATTCCCCTCGGCAAGGATCCGATTTATCAAAACCTTTCGACCTTCGTTTTCGACCTTGAATTCGATCTTGACGTTCCGCTTGTCCACCGCCTGAGCAACGGGCGATTCGATGACGGATGAAACCACGCGCGCGTCGTAGTAGCCCTCGCGCGAATATAATTCCGATAGTTTTTGCGTGGCGTTCCTGACTCTGGCCCGCGAGTAATTTCGCCCGATCAGGACTGGCAGCTCAGCCATAAGCTCATCGGTGCGAACGGCCTTATTGCCGATGATCACAACGCCATCGACAACCGTCGGCACTCCCTCGTCAACGACAAACGTAATGATCAGATTGTCGCCATTCGGCGATACGCCCTGGTTGACATGGACCTCTGCATTCCGGTATCCAAGCTCCGACATTATCGACTTGATCGTAGCCCGGTCATCCTCAAGGATCGTCGCGCTTGTGTAACCGCGGCCATAACCAAATAGCGGCACAACACCAAGGATATTAGCTTTCTGTGTGCCAAGCACGGTGCTTACATCGTCAACGGTCAATTTGTCGGTACCGCTCACGCGAATCTGGGTCAGGCGCAGCCGACGGTCGAGAGCCGCCCGGTATTTAACCTCGACATCATGCGCCATCAAATCTTCGCCGCCCATAAAGGAACACAAAAACTCGGTGTCGTTCGGGACCGGGTTATTTTCGCCATCGTTGAGCGGAGGTTTGACCGAGCAAACGGGCGTCACCTTAGCGAAAAAATATCCGCGTTCCTGATAATAATTTTCAAGGCGGCGCGAGCCCTCGACAATGGCGGAGTAATCCAGCGTTCCCTCGCGTTTAATCGGTAATAATGTCGTTTGAGTCGAGCTGCCGATCTTCATTTTTTCTGCTTCTATTTTTATTTTAACTGTTGGGCCGACCTTTCCATTGAGTTCGATCGAGATCGCGTTGGTATCCGAATCATAGGTTACACGCGGGTCATCGAGTTCGGGGGCCAGAAAGTCGTTTTTTCTCAAAACCCCACGGATCTTGGCGATATCAGCAGTCAGACGGTCGCGCGAGTAGGGTTCGCCCTTACGCAGCTTTAGCGACTCCGTAAGGTTCGGTTTATCGTAGCCCTGAATATTTAACTTGAAATCCTCTACTTTCGCCTGAACATTAGGCGTCACCCGAAACGTCACTCCAACCTCATTTGCGTTCTGCAACGGACGGCGCTCGTACGTCACTTCCGATTGGTAAAACCCGCGTGTCCGAAGGTAATTGAGTATCTCATCCGCGTTGTTGCGGAGCGTCTGCTCAGTGATCGCCGTTCCGGGCGTGAGTATATTGAGCTTAAACAGCAGATCCTGCTCCAGGACCGTATCGCCGACCGTTCGACCGACTACGATCGATACTTTTTCGGCCTGCGTCTTCCGCTTAATATCAAATCGCAGATCAACGCCTTCGGCAGAACTCGACGAGGCGCTAACGGTAATCGAATCGACCCTTCTTGTCGCATATAATGCCTCGATCGCGTCTCGCACTTTAGTCGTTGAATACGTCGAACCGAGAGCAAACTTGGCTATAAGGCGGTATTGTTCAGCTAGTGGAGCATTGGTTTCCGAACCAAAACTGATCTCTATCTTGTCGATATTTCGTTTCTCAAATTTGCTCTGAGACAGGGTGCTCGAAAAGGAAAGGCCGATAAGAGCAAAAACAAAGATTGTTCGAAAGAGTTTCGAAACAGCAAAAAAAACCCGGCCGTCAATAAGCTCGGTAATCGCCCATCTGTCGCATGTAATAATGTTAGTTCGCAATTATCTCTAAAACCTCTTACGAAAACGAACTTCGAAACTAAAATTGTCACGCGTTCGGGTGACATTGCTCAATGCACGCTGCTCATACTGTGCGACAAATAAAAGTTTATTTGACACCCGGTATTCAAGAGCAAGAACCTGATTTTGATCCTGCGAGAGATTTGTCGAATAGGTCACGCGCAAATTGTTGTTGATCTGTCGCCCGACGGTCAGCCTGGCTGTCGGATTCAATTGCTGCCCTGAAATTATCGGATCGATCTCAAATACATTGAGGCCGAAAAGTTTGTCCGTCGCCTTACGGATGGGGTTATTAATGATCGTATCCGTCAATATCTCAGCGGCGGTATTAATGCCGGTTTGCGCCAGAGTCGGAATTCCGCCGCTCGTATTGGAAAGGTTGCCGGTGGTGATCAAAGAGACGACGTCGGCTTGCGGTAGAGCGGGGCTCGAACGAACCGTCGCCGTAAGCTGTTCGGAATCCTTTAATGGTCCCGAAAGCGAGACAAACACCTGATATCCGGCAATCTCGGATTCGGCCTGAAGATTGATGATCGGCTCAAAAGCCGTATCGGGCGGAAACTCCAACACCGCGCGCTGCACCTCGTATCGATCCTTACGGAAGAAAATCGTTCCGCTGTTTGCAGTGATACGCCCGGAGAGACGCGGATCTGAGGCGTCGCCGGTCAAAACGAGCGATACTGACGCGGTCAGGTCAGCGACATTATTTCGAACAATAAGGGCATCACGCCCCTCGATTACCAGATCGAGTCGCGGAGCGTTGAATGAGCCGCTGCCGGTAGAGAGTGTCGCATCGCGTCTCGCCCCCACAACATTGGCGAGATCTATATCCTTTGAATAAAGGCTCCGCCGGGCGTTTACGCGGCCGCGGATCGTAAGTTGTAGATCCTCAGGCGGTGTATTTCTAATGCCCGAAAATTCAAGCTTTGCATCACCGGTCGTAATAAAATCTTTAGGCAAAGGAACTGTTACATTGTTACCATCGAGCGAGACACGAAAAGCCTGAATCGCCAGACCATCCAGAATGCCGCCTCCCGATGCGACAAATTTACCGCCGCCCAGATAGCCGCTGGCTTCTTCGATCTGGACCTGATTCGTCGTAAATATAACCCTTGCTTTTACACGATCAAACGTAAATCTGTCAGATCCAACAAAAGTGGCAAACGAGCCGTTGACAACGTTTGCAGTGCCAGAAAGCCGGGCGGTCGCATTGGGCCCTACAAGTCTGACGGACGCGTCCGCAAACCCAGAGAAGAAACTGTCCTTTGTCGCAAGATTCAATAAATTCAGGTTGATTCGTCCGTCGATCGAGAGATTATTTTCACCATTGGCGGTCAACGCCTTGGTGCCGGAGATGGTCATGTTCGAACCACCGCCTGAGAACCTTGCTTTTTCAAAAACGACCTCACTTATATTGAATCTGATAAGTATCGGCTCGGCCGCAACGAGCGGCGTGTCCTGAATTTGAAGAGCAAGCTGTGAAAACTGTGCCGTGCCGGTAAGATTAGCGGTCGTATAAATGCGATTTCCTTTGTCGTCCAACTGGGACAGATTTCCGCCTAATTCGACCCTTCCCGTGCCGTTTCCCGTGATCGGCTGATTTTTTAACTTTGGTATAAACGCGAGAAATGGAGCGATCGGGCTCTGATTAAAATCGGTCGCGACCATGAACGGAAGATTTTCATCGCCAAAATTGACCGAAGCGTTGATCACCTGTGGGTGGCCGTCCAAATTTGCCGTTAAGTCGGCGGTCAGCATTTGATTGACAGTATTTCCTTTGAACGTGACAGCTCCGATGGTGTTTTCGTTGACAAGGACATTCGTCGCCGAGCCGCTGAAATTCACATTGTATGTCGGCGTTTTGTTATACACACCAGTGGCTTTCGCAGTAAAGTCAACATCGCCTGTAATCGTCGGAATAGCGTCATTTTTCGGCAATAGAGCGAGCATTAGAGGTGCGGGAATAGTTTTGCCGCCGAGATCAAAATTAAATGAGTCCGAGGCCCGGTCAAAGTTTCCGTTTGCTGTTAGCCTCCCCGCTCCGATCTGCATTTCTCCGCGTTGCAGATCGATCAAGGTGTCGTTAAATACCGCTTTGACGATAAGATTGTCGAATGACTGGCCGACGACAGTTCCCTTCGCCGCCGATAGGTTGATCTCGCCCTGCGATTCGTTTGGAAGCCCCCGGATATCGACCGTCCCCGACGTGCTGCCGTCCAGATCTCGAATTCGTTCGGGAAGCTCTATGGGTAACGCAGCCAATAAATTGCCGGCATTGACGCCTGAAAGCGTTGCGTTGACAGCAACGTTATTCTTGCCGCCGCTCGGAATATTTACCGTAAATAAAGCACTCCCGCTGCCGCCACGTTCCTGCAATTTACCATTGCGTAACTCTACCCCCAATGGCGAGACGAACAGGTCGGTTACGACGCTGCCCAACTCGCGGCCTCGCAGCGATATAGAATCCAGCGAAGCCCGACCGTCAATCGTCGGATCGGACAAATTGCCCGTCACAGTGCCGTCGAAATTCAGATTCCCGGCGAACTGGGCCTGCATGGAATCAAGCTGACGTTCAAGCTCCGGTGAAACACCAAGTACGCGAATAAGGCGATCAATCTCGGAGGCGTCGGTGGATCGTAAGACAAGGGCGAGGTTTGAATTTTCGCCCTTCAGATCAAATCGTCCGCTCGCGGTCAGCTTGCTCTTTTCCGTATTTAAATTCGCCAGATCGACATTAAAGAGACCGTTAACGCCGCTCAATTTTACCTGGCCGTTCACGGGTATAGCTCCACTATCAGCAGTACCAGCGTTTGCTGTAACGTCTGCGTTCAATGTCCCGCTCGCCGTGCGAAAATTTGTTCCGTTAAACGTGAGATCAACACGGCCGGTCGTCTTGCCTTCAATCGGGATCACGCGTCCGCCCTGCAAAGCGAGCAGCTTAGAGATGTCCAGATCGGAAAAATCTCCATTAAATGTCGATTGACTTCTGTCGTTTAAGGCAACAACTGCTCTGCCGTTAAATTGGCCGTTCATGACCGACGCGGTCAGATCGTCCAGAGCCACGCGATCATTATTTACATCTACTTTCGCTCTTGCCGCTCCGAGCGACACGCTTCCCAACGCCCCGCCGCCGAGGCTCATATCGGCCGTCGCGCGGTAGCGGCCTGACGGCTCGAGGATATAGACAGGCTTATAAATTTTCACCGCCTCAAGTGTTCCGCCAGCCGGTAAAGTAGTTGTCTTTGCGAGCGCAACATTCCCGACGTCGATGTCATTTGACCTGGCCTCGACCCTGCCCTGTCTGATCGTAAGCCGCACGCCGCCAATGTTTAGACTGCCGAGAATTGCGGAACCGGCATCGATCTTTGCGACCCGCAGTTTGTCCGAATAAACGACTGTTTCACCCGACGCATTTTCAATATTTACGGATGGTGCATCCAAACCCTCCACCCTCACGCCGTTTGCATCCACCTGATCGGCCCGGAAGTTTTTAGCCGCAACTTGCGTGGAATGAGGTAAGTCGGTGAAATGAAATTCGCCGGTGGACAGGTTTCTAACTTTCGCGTTTTTAATCGTGGCGGTTTCCGATCTTAAACCATCGACATCCACATCGGTGCGACCCGACGCATTCTTGACCCGCAAATTTCTACCGCTAACGCCCTGTAAGCTGAAATCTTTTGTCGTAAACGATCTGGCCCGGGCATTTGGTGAAGACAAGTTTGTAACGCCGTTTGCCGTCGAAAATTTGAGATTACGTGCGGTCAAATCGGCAAATTCGGTGTCGCCGATTGCGAATTTTTTTGCTCGGCCGTTACCCGATTCGGCACGAAACTGCTTATCTTTATATTCGGCCAGCGCGTCCGAAAGAAACAGGCCGCCGAGTGTCAGAGACTTGGATTTAGCCGCAGCAGTCTGGAGTTCCCCAACCCAACGGAAATCGGTTCCCGTACCGCGAACGTTCCCGACCATCTTCAGGAAATCAACACGAAAATCTTCAAACGTCAGCATTTGAGCAACTGCTGTTCCGTTTGCTTCATAATTCGAGTTCGTTCCCTCGACTGTCGCGGCGACGTTTACGGCCTGAAGATAGACGCCGCCTGCCCGCAGCGATGCAGCATCTGCCTCGCCCTCGATCCTGTAACGCTCACCTTCACCGGTGACCTTTCCTTTAAAATTGCCGACGCCGATCAACGATGTGCCGTTCGCAAAAATGCTCGCCGCCTGTGTAAGGTCAACCGACGATGAGATGTCAAAATTGTATTTCGGCGCGGCCCAATCGGTCAGCGTGCCACTCAAGGTCGAATCGCCTATCGGCGTTTTCAATTCGAAACTGCTTATCACCGCGCCATTGCCGTCCGCAATGCCAACCGCGCGGATACCGATCTTTTCGACCGTGTTGCCATCGTATGCAAAATTAGAATCGGTCGACGTCAGATCGAAGTTGTAACGCTTTTGGGCATCAGGAACCGTCGGGTTTTGCGGTGAAAGCAGAAACAAAACGTTCTTGGCATCGCCCGATATTTTTCGAGAAAGATCGCCGAAATGCACAATACTATCGGCAAGCGAGAAATTGACCGAGTCGTATTTGAAATTGACAGCTCCGCCACCCTGTTCCTCGACCAGCTTTAGATTTGAGAAATTCGACCGGCCATTTTCGTCGAATTTTACCCACACCTCGGCTCCATTGATCTCGGTTTTGTCGATGCTTATATCGCGGCTGAGACGTAGAGAGAGAAGATCGAGGACCGTCATGCCAAGGTGGGCATCGCGTATAAAGAACAGCTTTTCCCCGGTGACCTTGTCATTAAATGTAGCGTTTTTAAGCTCTAATTCTAATGGCGAGGCCGACAGACGGAATACATCGGCGTCAAAAACGACTCCGATATCCGCCATCTTGGCCCTGAACTGGTTCTTTGTATAGGTGTCAAAAAAACCGTTACGATATAACAGTGCGACGATAACAAAAAGAAATATTACGATGAGCAGGATAGAAACGACCGAAACCAGAGCATTGCGCCGCGAGAAGATGCTCCGCCGCCGGGAAGCCGATAGCTCACCGGTTTCATCACCGCGCGCAGGCGCTTCCATGTTCTCCTGGTTTTTTTCTGTCCCCTTGTTCGACATTAAAACGCTCTCGTCAAATTATATTTTAACGGTTTCGACGATCTCAAGATCAAATGCTTCCAGTGCACTGATCTTGGGTGGATGATTAGACAAAAGGCGTATCTTTTTTACACCCAGATCCTTTAATATTTGGGCGCCGATCCCGTAATCGTGAACCTTTCCGTAGCCGGTTTCGAGCCTCGCTGTTTGAAAATCGATACCCGTTTCATGCATGCGAGCATAAGTCTTAAGCTGGTTCACCAAATCCAAATTATTATCATGCTGACGCAAATATAGTATGACGCCATACCCAGCCTCGGAAATTCTTCGGAGAGAGGAGTGAATCGTTGCAGTTGCGTCGCCGATCGTCGCGCCAAACATAGCAAATGTTATGTTCTCGGTTTGGACGCGAACCAATACCGGATCGGTTGTCCCGGAAATGTCCCCCGCCACGAGCGCTACATGTGTTTCGCCATTAATGATGTTTTCAAATAGGATCGTCCGAAAAAGCCCAAATTCGGTCGGCAGGTCGGTTTCGACGACCCGCCGGACCAGCGTTTCTTTATGGATGCGGTAACGAACAAGGTCGGCAACCGAGATTATCTTTAGACCGTGTTTTTCGGCAAAGACCTCTAATTCGGCAAAACGGGCCATGGTGCCGTCGTCGTTCATGATCTCGCAGATGACAGCAGCGGGAAGCAGTCCGGCGATCCTCGCGATATCGACGCTTGCTTCGGTCTGGCCAACACGCACCAGGACGCCGCCGCGTTTTGCTCTAAGCGGAAAAACGTGTCCCGGCCGAGCCAGATCCGACGGTTTGGAATCAGGATCAACTGCGGTCAAGATCGTTTTCGCGCGGTCGGCTGCCGAAATGCCCGTCGTAACACCCGCTCGCGCCTCTATCGACGTCGTAAAAGCGGTCCCCATGCTCGACGTATTTTCAGTGGTTTGCGGGAAAAGCTGCAGCTCATCGCAACGCTCCTCGGTCAGCGGCAGGCAGATCAGCCCGCGGCCGTGGACGGCCATAAAGTTGATGATCTCGGGCGTCACTTTCTCGGCCGCGCAAACCAGATCGCCTTCGTTTTCGCGGTCTTCGTCGTCGACAATTATTATTATCTTGCCGTCGCGAATATCGCCTACGGCTTCTTCGATAGAGGAAAATGGCATTTATGATCCACGCTTTTCGATTCTTTAAGCTATCCGGTCATTTTAATTAGATTTTATCGAATCGAGAGGATTTAAGCCAATAATATTAGTTGGTGGTAATCCGAAGAAGAGCTAATCCTCGAGATTTAAAGTTTTTAAGTAGTCCCGAAATTTCTGCCCGAGATCGTCACGCTTGAGCGCGAGTTCGACCGTTGCTTTGAGAAATCCGAGCTTGTCGCCGGCATCGTGGCGCGTCCCCTCGATCTTTACGGCATAGAACGGGCGAGTCTTTAGCAAGATCCGCATCGCATCGGTTATCTGAATCTCGCCGCCCGCACCCGGCGCCGTCTGCTCGATCGCCTCAAAAATATCCGGCGTAAAGATATATCGGCCGATGATCGCAAGATCCGATGGTGCATCGGCAAACGCAGGTTTTTCGACCATGTCTTTTATTTTATAGACGTTTGGTTCGACTTGCGTAGCGTCAATCACGCCGAACCGCGAGATCGCCTCGCCCCCGACCTGCATCGTTGCGATCACCGGAGCGTTGTATTTTTCAAAAACCTCAACCATCTGTTTCAAAGCCGGTTTTTCGCTGTCGATGATATCGTCGGCGAGCAGTGCCGCAAACGGCTCGTTGCCGACAAAATCTCTGGCTTGATAGATCGCGTGTCCGAGCCCGAGTGCCTGTTTTTGGCGTGTGTAGCTGATCTGAGCAATGTCCGAGACCGCTCGCACTTGGTCAAACAGCTTATCCTTGCCTCTTTCTTTAAGAAGATGTTCAAGTTCGAAGGATATATCAAAATGGTTTTCGATCGCGCTCTTGTCGCGGCCGGTGATAATTAATATTGATTCGATGCCACTTGCGACCGCTTCCTCAACCGCGTACTGGATGAGCGGTTTATCGACCAGCGGCAGCATTTCTTTCGGCGATGATTTGGTCGCCGGCAGAAATCTGGTTCCAAGTCCGGCGGCGGGGAAAACGGCCTTGCGAATTTTGTTTGTCATACCAAGTTTGTTAAATTCGAGAAGTCTTTTTGCACGAGACAAACTGTAGATTTTAGGTTAAAAATGGCCAAGAAACAAACATTCGAAGCGGTGCTCGAAAAGCATGACAAACTAGACGCGACGGGCATAGTTATCCCGTTCGATGTCGAGGCCGTCTTTGGCGCTAAACGCGTACCGGTTAAGGCAGTCATCAACAGTGCCGAATATCGCGGCTCAGTAGTCCGAATGGGCGGAAAATATATGCTCGGGATACCAAAATTATTTCGCGTGGAAGCTGGAATTGGTGCAGGTGATAACATTGTAGTTACATTGGAGCGGGACACTTACGAAAGGACAGTTACGATTCCAACGGACTTTGCCGCTGAACTGTCAAAGCTTGGGCTGAGAGATGCATTTGACGCGATGAGTTATACGCATCGCAAGGAACATGTCCGTGCTATTGAGGAGGCAAGGGCTCCGGAAACCCGTTTGAGAAGAATTGCAAAAGCTGTCGAAATGATAGCGGCTAAGAAAAAGTAAAGATGTTAGACCTCAATTATGTAAGAGAAAATCTGGGTGCGGTTCGAGACGCGTTGAAAAATCGCAATTTTCCAGTTGAGACGCTTGACCAATTCGTCGAGCTCGACATGGAGCGCCGCCGCGTGATCGGCGAGGCTGACAAGATTAATCAAACGAGGAACGCCGCGAGTAAAGAGATCGGAGCTCTCATGCAGGCCGGAAACACTACGCAAGCCGAAGCGAAAAAGGCCGAGATCACCGGGCTGAAAGAAAAACAATCCGAGCTTGAGCGCGAGCGCGATATGTCCGAGGCGGTAATGCGCGATCTGCTTTCGGGCTTGCCGAATATTCCCGCTGATGATGTTCCCGTCGGCGCTGACGAATCTGCGAATAAAGAAGTTCGTCGCTGGGGCGAGCCGCGCGAGTTCGATTTCGAGCCGAAAGATCATGTCGATCTGGGTGAAACACTCGGCATTCTCGATCTTGAACGGGCGACCAAGATCGCCGGCTCACGCTTTGCGATCCTCAATGGTGCGGGTGCCCGTTTGAGCCGCGCTCTCGTCAATTTTATGCTCGACATTCACACGACGGAGCACGGCTACACGGAAACATTGCCGCCGTTTTTGGTAAATCGAACCGCGCTATTTGGCACAAACCAGCTCCCGAAATTTGAGAGCGATCTGTTTCACATCAAAGACGAACGCGGGTTTGCATTGATACCAACGGCCGAGGTTCCGGTTACGAATTATCATGCCGACGAGATTCTCGACTCCAAAGATTTGCCTATTAAGTACGTCGCATATACGCCTTGCTTTCGCAGCGAGGCGGGCAGTTATGGCAAAGACACACGCGGTCTGATCCGCCAGCATCAATTCGAAAAGGTCGAGCTTGTAAAATTGAGCTTGCCCGAAAACTCGGAAGACGAGCACGAAAAGCTGACCGCAAATGCCGAACGCATCTTGCAGCTTTTGGGTTTACCGTACCGAACCGTCGTTCTTTCGACGGGCGACATGGGTTTTGGCGCGAAGAAAACCTACGATATCGAGGTCTGGCTGCCCTCCCAAAAAACGTATCGTGAAATTTCAAGCTGTTCCAACTGCGGCGACTTTCAAGCTCGCCGTATGAACCTGCGTTTTCGCCGTGCGGGCGGAGCAAAACCCGAATTCGCACATACGCTAAACGGCAGCGGCCTCGCCGTCGGCCGGACATGGATCGCGATCCTCGAAAACTATCAGCAACCGGACGGCTCAGTAACTATTCCCGAAGTGCTGCAGCCATACATGAACGGGCTGCAAACTATAGGAACGCAGTAAAAACTATTCACTATCAACTCGTAACTATAAACTGGAGAAAATTGCATATTTTTCAGTGGATAGTTGATATTGGATAGTTGATAGTTTTTGTGATGTAATTACGATGTAATTATGAAAACCCAGATCATCCAGATCGGTAATTCTCAAGGGATCCGCATTCCAAAGGTCTTGCTCGAAGAGAGCCGCATCACAGGCGATGTCGATCTTGAGCTGCACGCCGACGGCATCCTGATCCGTAACGCGCAGAAGCCGCGTGCCGGTTGGAACGAAGCATTTAAGTCGATGGCCGAGAATGAAGACGACGAACTGGCTGACGATGCTTCCGTTACAAAATTCGAGGAAAAGGAGTGGCAATGGTAAACCGTTTTGACGTTTATCTGGTCAATCTGGACGCGGAACCGTCAAAGAACGCCAAGAATACGCGGCCGTGCGTTGTCGTTTCGCCAAACGAAATGAATCACAATGTGCAGAATGTAATCATCGCACCGCTCTCGTCTGCCGGGACAAACTACCCGACGCGAATTACGGTCAATTTTCTCAATAATGAACGCTCGATCGTTCTCGATCAGCTCCGTACTGTCGATAATGTCCGGCTTGTTAAAAAGATAGGCGAGATCGACAAATCTGCTCAAAAAACCACTCTCGAACGGCTGCAGGAATTTTTTGCTGAGTAACCTGTGCAGAGTGCGCGATTTATCGCGTTCTTTTGTTAGA
>JAYVER010000192.1:0-4524 GCA_043748725.1 Chloracidobacterium sp.
CGAAAAGCTAGCTTTTCGAGAGAACTCGAGATCAAACCCGGCCCAAATTTAACAAAAACCCTTGCTTTCCAATTGGGGTAACAAACGGGGGCTGGACAGGTAATTGAAATTGACGGAAATTGGTTGCACCAGAAAATGTTAGATAGAATCTACAAATGAGTTCCTCTTTGCAGAAACATAGGCTACGCATTAGTAAGTTTGTAGTTGAATTTCGAGAAGGCCGCAATATGTTGCTAATGGTAATGCGAAATGATCGCAACGATCTGCCGCATCTGTCCATTTCGTTTAATAATCCTAGCAAATTTCTAAACATTCATCTGACGAAACGGGTTTCTGGAAAACCAGATCATCGGATCGATGTTGCGAGAATTTATGACGCAGATGTTGCAGTCGTGTTGTCCTCATTAGTGTCAGTATTGAGACACACTATTATCCAACACTTGATCAAACTTAAGCCGGTCAGGCCGGGATGGCTTGCTAGAAAGGGATATATTATTGTGCTATTTGATGAAAATATTGAAAAAGTTTTGCTAGATACTATGATACCGGCTCGACGGTATCACAACAAAAATGAGCGATTTGTTGACGGGGCAGCTTTTGAGAAATATGTGCATTCAGTCACGCCAGAAAATCACATATTCCATCCGTCAATTCTTCATCACCTTAGCGATGGAAAACATGACACGCCCGTCTTTGCCGTTCGTATTCATGGCAGGCGCAGACCTGAAAAAATTGGGTTATTACCTTTGGTGAAGCAAAATGGAAATTTAGCGTGGTTTAATGTGAACAAGCTTGTAACTCTAATAGGAGAAACCGGTGAAAATCATCTTATTTCATCTTTGGTACAACTGCTTCCAAAAAACTCGTGGCGAATTATTTACGACGAAATGCAACTACAGGAGCTTGGAATAGATTACCAATTGTAAGAAACATCTGACCGAACTTTTGCGGTGAAACTGACGAACAAAAACAAATGTAGAGAAAGTCTCTCCGGGGTTTCAGGCAAATCAAATTTCTTCGAGCAGCGTTTTCCAACGCTGTCTGTTTTTTGGCTGTGTGTTGTATTGATTAAGCTGATTGCCGACATTTTCGATGAAGTCTTTTCGTCCGGCTTCGCCTGTCAGCGAGAGACCGACGTTGATAAGTTCGTCAATCGAGAGTTGGTAAAGGTTCGTCCCGGATGCCCAAGTCTTTGTGAATTGTTCAGTGATTGCGGCATCTTCGGAAGGGTTGATTTTTGGAGAGTTGAAAAGAAACTCTTGGATAGATGATTTTCGGGCCTTTTGGACTGCGCTTTTCACATCCGTCAGAGTTAGACTGCGTTCCTTAACTTCAATCGCGAGCCTGAAATTTCCGTCATTGTCTATGCACTCAATATCGGCTACCAATCCGGTCGATTGGTCTGAAGCGTTTATCACCTCTCGACGCACCTCGGAATAAATACTGAAAAACTTGCCGAACGTCTGAAACAATGCCGCCGCGACCGATAGACCGCGATCGCCGCCGCTGGATTCTGCGAGAAACTTGGCAACGAGTTCGCGAGTTTGATTCAAATTAATTCGCTCAGGAATAGCATATTCAAAAGTGCTCTCAGCAAGTTTTCTCCGAATGCTTCGGAGAGTAGCCCGCATTTTTTCTAATGTGTACGTCGAATCATCACGATTCTGGACATCATCGAGGATTTGGTAAAGCAGAATCCAATCGTCTTTTCCCATCACCTTACCGGGATCGCTTTCAAGTCGCGGCTTTCTTAGCGGCAAACTGACGTACGGATCAGCGCTCGTTCCAAGAACGCTTTGGTTCGCCATGACCCACGGCACTAAAACCTTTGCTGCAAAACCTCGAGGATCCCACATCGAACTCAATTCGCCGTCGCCTTTTTGAAGGCAAAGCGAATCTAAAATCGGGTCCGTTACTTTTCCAAGCAATTGCGTCGGGAGGCAGAATCTGATCGAAACTAATTTACTGTCTATTAGTCTGTCGATGTCAGGGTCAAGAGCGACTTCTTTTTCGGAAAGAATGTCTGACCAAAGTCCATCGAGAAGCTTTCGAGCCACTTCTGGGTTTGGAGAAATTATCTTTTTGACCATCAATTATTGGCTAGGCGAAAAATTAACCCAGAGTGATTCTTGCCGAAACCCTTTTGATGAGTTGCAAAGCTTTTCGGGAGCATCGATTCGATTCCAGTCTTTAAAAAGCTCGTCGTATAACTTCGTTCGATAACCGGAGATCACAGCGCGGCCTTTAATATTTCGAAGAGCCTCTCCAAGCTGAATGTGATCCCAATTGGTCATCTCGTTTCCATATGCGTTCTTGTCACCGCGACTCTCGTGAACGTAAGGCGGGTCGAGATAAAATAGGGTTTTTTCATTGTCATAACGCTCTAATACTTCGAGAGCCGGGGCATTTTCGATCTGAACACGCAGAAGTCTTTGGACAATTTCGGGAAGGCCATCAACTGCTCCGAGCCAACGCGAAACGGCTCCTGCCATTCCGGCTCTTGACGTTAAAACGCAATGCGCCCAACGCCCCTCGCTGCTCGTTTGTGCTAACCCTGTTCTGGTTTGACGCGCCCGGACATAAAATCTTCTGGCTCTTTCCATTTCTGAAAGATTCGCTTCTGGCGCACAAGCCTTAACGAGTTCTTCACGGGAAAAAGGGGTCAAACTTATCGCTTTTATTAATTCGTCGTTTTGATTTCGGAGAACCTGAAAGAAATTGACCAGTTCTGAATCGAGATCGTTGTAGGTTTCCAGCGGCGCGGGTTTCCGATTTATTAAGACTGCGGCGGAACCGCCAAAAACATCACAGAAGTGTGTCTCTCCGTTTGGAAGATTCGGCAAGATAAAATCGAGATGCGAATATTTGCCGCCATACCAACCAAACGCAATCATCTTCTTTCGCCGTTTAGCGGCATTCCCGACGATCCTTCGTTTGTTAAGTGAGGTTTCCATTTTGTAAAGTCTACTGGACATATTTTGTCCAGTATACCGAACAGAATGATTTTAGTTTTTTATATCAAAACTACCAAACGCCAAGAAGTGGTACTTGCCTTTGACAGCCTGCAAGTGGACCGCGGTCACGCCATTTGCTCGCGGTTTTCTTAGTTCCTCTGAAAAATCTGGGTACGCAACTAGTATTCGCCATTCGGTAGGCAGCGGTCAGCATGAGGTGTTATTCCGGCACAAATGGCGGCAGAGCATCGGCCAGCTTTGCGGCGAGGTCGGAGGCGGCGGCTAGGGAGGCGGGTTCGTCGGGGCCGAGGTCGGTCATTACGCGGACTATGGCGCCATCGGTGCGGCGGCGGGTGAGGCTGTCAATGACAGTGTTGATCTTGTCTCGAAACTCGCTTGGCTCGGCGTGGCCGCGGCCTTGATACCAGTAGATCATTACCTCTTTGTAAATGCCGTTTTCGATAATGTAGCGATTTGCGGTGAAGGTGCGGCCATCGGTAGTCGTTATATCGATATATTGCGGGTCTTTCATTACCCAACCGGCACCGGGCAGGCAATTTTGCGGGCTGTGGTATGTCGCACCGGTTCGCTGCGTGGCGTAGTAGCCGACATAGAGATTGGCCATGCGGCCGTCGGGCAGGGTGTATTCGCGCATGGTGTAATCGGTCGTCCGCAAGACGCTCTCCACATTCGCGTCAAACTTGATCTCGCTGCTCTTTTGTCGCCACAGCCCAAGCGTCGCCGGTAATTGGGCCAACGCGTTCCGAGGCACTTCCCGCTCGCCGCGATTAACAAACCAATTGATAAAAACGCCGCTCAATACCAACGCCGCTATCAACGGCAAGGTCGCGTCCCAATTGTTTCCGGCGGTCAAATTTTCGCGGATCGGGGCTGCGCGGCCGACAGCAGATCTACCGCCAATGAATATCCGTTTCAACATATAATTGACGCCGATGAGCAGCGCCAATGCGACCAGATAAACGAGCCAACCGGACAGTTCATGCCACGTGCTCTCGGTCGCCTGCTTGCCGTAGTAATAGGTTAAAATACCAGTGCCGGTGACTCTCGCCGCATTTGTCAGCACGGCGATCGGGATCGCGGACAGCATTAGAACAACCGCCCGACAGAGATCGGCGGCTGAGAAATTCGCGATTCGACCGCCATCATCGCGGCGTGTAAAATACGCGAGGATCAAAGCCAGCGTGACGAGCGTCATCAGCGAACGGATGCCGCTGCACGCTTCGACGACCTCGAGCGAGATGGTTTGCGTCGAGCCGCGAGGCAGAATGTCGATGACGTTGCCCGATCTCAGCGTCGGCACCTCGAAGATCCTGATTCCCCACACGGCCATCTGCGAAGCCCAAATTTGCAGCGGAAACGCGATGCGGTTGAAGACGATTTGCGGTATCGGAATTGCGAGCAGCAGCAAGGCGAACGGCACAGCTAAAACCTGTAATATTCTTGTCCCGAAAAAATAAACGACGATTCCGGCGAGCATCAGCAACATAGACATTCGTTGCGTAAAAAGCTCGGCACCAAGCGTCCCGGCTACCAGCAGCAAGATCGCCAG
>JAYVER010000193.1:0-11587 GCA_043748725.1 Chloracidobacterium sp.
GTCAATTGTTCGCTTTTCATTCCTCCATTATATAATCCTCTTACCCTACAATCGACAACAACCGACACATTTGTAGGGGTTTTTCAAAGAACTCTATTAGTTTCAAAAATCTGATGAGTTTGAACATTGTTGTTTTCTTTTAAAATTTGCACAAGGTTAATCTTTACAGCGGCAAAGTTTTCTGGTATATATATTTCACCATTAAATAGACCCCAGATTTTTTGCAGATGTCTGCGGGCAAATTCGTGGTTTACGATAATCCTAAGACGCTGCAATGCATAACCCGTATGATTCAACACGTTTGAATCACGCGTCTTATTAACTGACTTCGGAGAAATCCACCGCAGATTGACGACAGTCGATTTGCTTTTCCGATGCGGTCGTTGTGTGTTGCATTAGTTTGTAACAACGGTTTCCGTTTATTTCTCCAGCAGGTCGCCTCACGTCTCTGTTATTGTCCTCAGAGGACAAATCTGCAAACAAACTCAAACAAGGGGAATCAGTGCAGAAGTTTCGGCCGATGGTTTACAGACCTTCGGTTTAGACTCCGTTGATATTACACATTACAGAAATGGAGATGGTGAAAATGAAAAAAAACATAGATATCAAAGATGAAAATGCAGAGCGTAGAGCATTGGACAGCACATCACGACGCGGTTTTCTTGGCAAAATAGGCAAAGCCGCCATCATCGGTGCGGCTGCAGGAACTATCGGAGCAAAGCCTTTTCTGGGCGGAAAAGAGTCGGTTGCCGAGGCGGCGGTCAGGGATCATGAGTCTGATGATCGCTCCAACGCCTGTTTCAGGTATCGCAAGCGTATGGCCCAAGCCGAGAAAATTGAGGTTGGGGTTCAACCGGGCAATGGCGATGTAACGACATTCACAGACTTTAGCGGAATTTACAGCAAAGGTCTGCTGCACAATAGCCTTGGGGTGCCGAATGCCGCAGCCGCACAAAGCATGATACATGCTTTCGCAACCGGCGATCATGCAGACTTCGCAAATATCATTGTTGGAACACCGGGCGGAGGCGGCAACTCGAAGTTAAATGGCCCACAGGTTGCGCTTGCTTTTGACCTGGAAGGTCTCGACTCGCACGCCACTGTTATCCCGCCGGCACCGAGGACAAGCAGCGCCCAGACAGCAGCTGAACAGGTCGAGCACTACTGGGACTCGCTGCTGGCCGACGTGCCGTTTACACAATACTCGACAAATTCGCTGGTTGGTCAGGCTGTAGTCGACATGAACAACCTATCCTTCCTCAGCAGCCCTGCGAATAACCAGTTCCCATTTCCGGTAACGCGGCAGAATTTGTTTCGCGGGCGAGTAGCCACGGGCGATGGTAACGTGCAGGGGCCGTATATTTCGCAATTCATGGTCCAGCCGACATCTTTTGGAGCGCAGCCGCTCAGTCAGCAGTATCAAACATTCCTACCCGTGGGAGGCGGCGGAACCGACTATATGACCTCGGTCGGAGAGTACCAACTGGTTCAAAACGGCGGCGACTCAGGACGACCTGTTGCCTTTGACTCAACATTGCGCCACATCCGTAACGGTCGTGATCTCGCCGCATACACCCGCGTGGATGTGCTCTATCAAGGATACTTTACCGCCTTCCTCGTCTTGGCGGGGATGGGAGCCGCTCCGAATCCGGGTAACCCATATATCGGTTCACTAACGCAAAAAGGCTTCGCCACTCTTGGTGGGCCGGACTGTGCAGGGACGCTTGCAGAAATGGCCACACGCGCCCTCAAAGCCGCCTGGTTTCACAAGTGGGTCAAGGATTTACGTATGCGACCGGAGGAATACGGGGCGCTTGTGCAGGCACGTAAGACGGGTGCGAGTCCGATGCCTCAAGCAGCAGGGGCGCTCCACAACGATGTCCTGAACTCGGCAGTGTTGCCCATCATCTTCTCGGCCAATGGCAGTTACTTGCTGCCACAGGCATTCCCTGAAGGATCGCCGACGCACCCGTGCTACCCGACGGGACATGGCACGGTTGGCGGTGCGTGCGCCACGGTGCTGAAATTCTTCTTCAACGGCAGTCAGAAAATTCGTCCGCTGCTCACGACCGCCGGGCGGGATGTGGTCGATCCCAGCACAAACGGTCTTTCGCTTAACACCTACACAGGCTCAGACCGAAACAATCTGGACATCAACGGAGAACTGAACAAACTGTGCTTCAACATCTCGTTTGGTCACGGGATCCACGCCGGCATACATTTCCGCAGTTCGACCTACTGGTCAATTCTGCTTGGCGAGCAGGTTGCACTTAGCATCCTGCGCGACCGGGCTAAGAGCTATAACGAACCGTTCACTATCAACATCACGAAATTTGACGGCACAACGGCAACCATCACCAACATTGGCGGCGGCGACGGCGACGACAATTAAGTTGGGGAGTGAATCCAAACTCAAAAACAAAGGTCGAAACAAGAGGGCAACCCGAGGAACCGGTTTGCCCTCCCTTCAAAACCTTTTAATCATCAGGAATTCGATTGCGGAAGCAATTTACGAAGTGCGGTTCGAGCGGGCCGCACTTTTTTTGTATAATCGAGAGTTTACAAATGCCCAGACGCGACGATATACACAAAATTCTTATAATAGGTTCGGGTCCGATCATAATCGGACAGGCTTGTGAATTTGATTATTCCGGCACTCAGGCCTGCCGTGCTCTCATGCAGGAGTGCTACGAGGTCGTCCTGGTCAATTCCAACCCGGCGACGATCATGACCGACCCTGAGATCGCGGATCGCACCTACATCGAACCGCTCACGCTCGAAACACTGACCGCGATTATCGAAAAAGAGCGCCCGGACGCATTGCTGCCAACTGTCGGCGGACAAACGGGGCTGAATTTGTCGGTTGAGCTATATGAGCACGGGATTTTGGACAAATTTGGAGTCCAAATGATCGGTGCCAATATCGACGCCATCAAGGTCGGCGAGGATCGCGAGCTTTTTAAGGCAGCGATGGACGAGATCGGCATACCGTCTGCAAAAGGCGGGTTTGCGCACACTTGGGAAGAAGCTGCAAAAATTATCGAAGGGATCGGCTATCCGGCGATCATTCGGCCAAGTTTTACGCTCGGCGGCACTGGCGGCGGAACGGCGTATAACCCCGAAGAATTTGAAGAGATCGCACGCGGCGGCTTGGCCGCCTCGCCAAACTCGCAAATATTGGTCGAAGAATCGATACTCGGCTGGAAGGAGTATGAGCTCGAGGTCATGCGTGACCTCAACGATAACGTTGTCATCATCTGCTCGATAGAGAATTTCGATCCGATGGGCGTACACACCGGCGATTCGATCACCGTCGCACCGGCACAGACCTTGACGGATGTGGAATATCAACGTCTTCGCGATATGTCTATCGCCTGCATTCGTAAGGTAGGGGTCGAGACCGGTGGATCGAACATCCAGTTTGCGGTAAATCCTGAGAATGGCGATGTGCGGATAATCGAGATGAATCCGCGTGTATCGCGTTCGTCGGCTCTCGCGTCCAAAGCCACCGGATTTCCGATCGCGAAGATTGCCGCAAAACTTGCCGTCGGTTACACGCTCGACGAGATACCAAATGACATAACCAAAAAGACGCCGGCATCATTTGAGCCGACGATAGATTATGTCGTCACGAAGATACCAAAATGGGCGTTTGAAAAGTTTCCGGGAGCTGAGGACGTACTCGGAACACAGATGAAATCGGTCGGCGAAGTGATGGCGATTGGCCGCACATTCAAGGAATCTTTGTTTAAGGGTTTACGTTCACTCGAAGCGGTTAAGCCATTGCGTTTACAGGATGTTCCAGATGCCGAGCTACAGCGAAAGTTAGCCCGTCCAAACTCACAGAGGTTTTCATATATTACTTATGCGTTGCAGAACGGTTACTCAACCGATGAGATACATCGGTTGACCAAGATCGATCCGTGGTTCCTCGACCAATTAGCTCAGGTGATGGAATTGCAGGCGAGGATCGATTCACGGAAATTGAGCGAAATTTCGGACGAAACCCTCCGGCTTGTAAAGGAATACGGCCTGTCGGACCGGCGTTTGTTTTATTTGACCGAAACTTCGGAGAGCGAGGTTCGCGAATACCGCAAAAAGCGCGGCATTGTACCTGTTTACAAACGCGTCGATACATGTGGAGCCGAATTCGAGTCATTTACGCCTTATATGTACTCGACATATGAAGCGGAGTGTGAGGCAGAGCCAACGGCACGACGCAAAATAATGATCCTCGGCTCAGGGCCGAACCGAATCGGGCAGGGCATCGAGTTTGACTATTGCTGCTGTCACGCGAGTTTCGCTCTCAGCGATGCCGATTTTGAGACGATAATGGTCAATTGTAACCCGGAGACGGTTTCGACCGATTATGATACGTCCGACAGGCTGTATTTCGAACCCCTCACATTCGAAGACGTGATGAACATCGTCGACGTCGAGAAACCGGACGGTGTGATCGTCCAATTTGGTGGCCAAACGCCACTAAATCTTGCTGATAGACTGCACACCGAAGGTGTGCCGATCATTGGTACTTCGCCCGACTCGATTGATCTTGCCGAGGACAGGAAACGGTTTGGCGCTTTGCTTGCCGAACTCAATATTCCGTGTCCAAATAATTCAAGTGTTACTTCAGTAGAAGAAGCAAAAACTGTTGCAAATACAATTGGTTACCCGATTGTCGTAAGACCGAGCTTTGTCTTGGGTGGACGAGCGATGGCTATCGTGTATGACGATCAGACGCTTGACGAATATATGCGCATCGCGAGTGATGCGTCACCCGAAAAGCCGATCCTAATCGACAAATTCCTTGAACGAGCAGTCGAGATTGATGTCGATGCACTCGCCGATGAGACGACGGTCGTTATCGCCGGCATTCAGGAACATATCGAGGAAGCCGGGATCCATTCCGGCGACTCGTCGAGCGTTCTTCCGGCACAAAAGCTCGCCCCCGAACACCTCGAAACGATCCAGCATTACACACGGCTCCTTGCGAAAGCCCTCAAAGTTGTTGGGTTAATGAACATTCAGTTTGCGATCAAGGACGACCGTGTTTACGTCCTCGAGGTCAATCCTCGAGCCTCGCGGACTGTGCCTTTTGTTGCAAAGGCCACTGGCGTCCCCATCGCAAAAATCGCATCACTCGTAATGGCAGGTGCAAAAAAGCTTGCTGATTTCAATCTGCCGGATGTGCTGCCTGTGCCAAAGATCTTTGTAAAATCACCGGTCTTTCCGTTCAAGAAATTTGCCGGTGTCGATCCGATACTGGGACCGGAAATGCATTCGACGGGCGAGGTTATGGGTGTCGGAGCGACTTTCGGCGAGGCCTATGGCAAAGCGATGGAAGGTGCGGGGCTGAAATTACCGCTCGCCGGAAACGCTTTTATTTCTGTAAACAATGCTGATAAGGGGCAAGCTGTATTGCTTGCTCGGCGGCTCGATAAGCTCGGTTTCAAGCTCGTCGCGACCTTCGGCACCGCCAATCGTCTGCGTGAGGTTGGCTTGAAGTGCGAGACCGTATTTAAGGTCAACGAGGGCCGCCCCAACATCGCCGATCTCATTCGTCAGGGTGAAATAGCCCTGATCGTTAACACCCCGCTCGGCAAAGCGTCGTTCTACGACGAACAAGCCATTCGCAAGGCCGCTCTTCAATTCAACGTCTCATGCGTCACCACAATGACCGGGGCCGAGGCTCTGATCGAGGCAATTGGCACGAAAATGTCTGAGAAACATGTGACGGTGAGGAGTTTGCAGGAAATTCATGGTGAGAAAAAAACGGCAGTTGCAGAGGAACGGATGTGACGGAGTGACCTTTCGTCTCTTGAATTCGCCATGTTCGGCGTAAAAGTTGAGAAGCTCGATTAACACGTCTTCAGTAGTGACCAAATCAATGTCATATTTAGCGATTTCGATCTCAACGGATCGCGAGTGCCATTGATCCAGCGGATTAATTAGCGCTACAAGGTGAAGTGTATCAACAAACAGCTTGTTCATTTTTTAGGAGCGCCGTAAAGGTAATGATCGAGATTTATAGATGCGTCCGTCGGAACATTATCCCACTCTTTTTCCGGAATGTCTTTCAACTTTTCCTTCCACATTTCCCATAGCGTTCTGCGGGGCGGCGCCAGTTCCTTAACAAATTCCAACACCTTTTCTTGCTGCTCCAGGGTCAGTGAGTTTACTTTTTCAACAATGATTTTTTCCAAGTCGGTTTCCATAACTGTTTCCTCTTCGAGATTTTAGCATGAAATTCCATCGAAATTAAGAATTGATGCTAATTCTTGACCAACACAAAACTTTACAATAACTTAGAATAAAGTTTTCTTGAAATTTAGCAGTTGCAACATAAATAATGAGTGAATCGCACGATCGCGAGATCATCGGCGGGCATCTGCTCGTCATTGGCGGGGCAGAGGATAAATATAACGAGCGGCGGATACTGAAAAAGTTTCTGCAGCTTGCCGGTGACGACAAAGCCGAAGTGCTGATCGTGCCGGTGGCGTCTGACTTTCCGGAGTTTGCGGCGGATGTTTATACACAGGCGTTTCGAAATCTCGGCGTCGCTCATCCGCGTATTTTGAGAACGACATCGCGGCAGGATATCGTACAGGCGGATGTCGAGAGCCTCCTCGGTGGCGTGACAGGCGTGTTTATTACCGGCGGCGACCAGATGCGGCTGGTGTCCTTGCTTGGCGGGACTAAATTTGCCGAGAAACTGCGGGAAATGGTTCGCGATACTAATGTGGTGCTCGCCGGCACGAGCGCAGGTGCAGCAGCAATGAGCACGTCGATGATCGTACGCGGCGAAGCTACTTCTCACCCGCATAAAAACGCCGTGCGGCTCTCACCCGGGCTCGGCTTTCTCAAAAATATTATTATCGATCAGCACTTTTCCGAACGCGGACGGATCAGTCGTCTGATTACAGCTGTTTCATACAACCCGTATAATCTGGGAATAGGTATCGACGAAAATACGGCTATTATATTAGACGGTAAAGGAATACTTGAGGTATTTGGGCAAGGCTCAACAACGATAGTTGATGGTTCACAAATCACGTTTAATGAAATAGCAGAAGTTGCTGACAATGAAGCGTTTAGCGTATGCGGCGTACAGTTTCATGTATTACGTGATGGACTAGTTTATAACTATCTCGAACGGCATCCGATCCAACCGACGACTGAGTTTTTGTTGCCTGATCTGGGGTAAGAAATGGGAAATAAAACAACGGATTTACGCGGATTCCCAGAGACAAATCCGTTTATTCTTACTAATATTTATCTGTGTAAATCTGCGTTAATCCGTTGTTAAAATCTTATGGAAATCTTAGAAATACGCACACTTCGCGGGCCGAATTACTGGAGCGGTTATTGGAAAAAGCTGATTATCATGCGCCTCGATATTGGCGACTATGAAGAGCGTCCAACCGACAAGATCGATGGTTTTTTTGACCGGATGAAGGAGCTTTTGCCTACGCTCCAGTCGCATGGGTGCAGCTATCAAGAGGAAGGCGGGTTTTTGCGGCGTGTCGAGGAAGGGACATGGGCCGGGCATGTGATCGAACATTTCGCATTGGAATTGCAGACGCTTGCCGGAATGGACACCGGTTATGGCCGAACGCGTGAAACGGACGAAAAAGGCATATACAACGTCGTATATAGCTATCTTGAGGAACAAGTCGGGCGTTTTGCCGGCCGCTCGGCGGTTCAACTTTTTCTTGATCTAACCGAAGGCAAGCCGTTAACTGAAATAAAGGCCTCGCTTGCCGAATACATTCAGGAGATGCGCGAGATCCGCGAGGATGTGAGGTTTGGGCCCTCGACAGGGTCGCTGGTCGAGGAGGCCGAGTCGCGCGATATTCCGTTTATTCGGCTCAACGATCAATCACTCGTACAGCTCGGTTACGGCGTTCATCAAAAGCGAATTCAGGCGACAACAACAGCAAATACAAATATGATCGCCGTCGATATCGCGGCCAACAAACATGCGACCAAGACATTGCTCGGTGATATGGGCGTGCCGGTGCCAAAAGGCTATCGCATCCGTGAGGAGGAAGAACTCGAAGGCGTTATCGGCCGAATCGGCTACCCGATCGTTATCAAACCGCTCAACGGCAATCACGGCAAAGGTGCGACGGTTGGCATAATGTCTTTGGAGGACGCTCGCGTTGCGTTCGGAAGGGCGAAAGAATATTCACGTTATATTATTGTTGAGAAACAACTTATCGGTGCAGATTTTCGAGCTTTGGTGGTCAATAATCGTCTTATCGCGGTCGCTGAACGCGTGCCCGCTCATATCGTCGGCGACGGCAAGAGCACGATACAAAAGCTCATCGACAAGACAAACGCCGATCCGCGACGAGGCTACGGCCACGAAAAGGTATTGACGCAGATCGATGTCGATGGCCAGACGATGCGGTGCATTAGGGCGAAAGGCAAGGAACTCGACAGTGTTTTGGAGAAAGGTGAGATTTTGGATTTGAAAACCACTGCAAATATCTCTACCGGTGGAACGGCGATAGATCGTACCGACGAGGTGCATCCGGAAAACGTCTTTTTGTTCGAGCGGATAGCACGAATTATTGGCCTTGACGTGGCCGGTGTTGATGTTATCGCGCCAAACGTCAGTGAGCCTCTGCGTGATACGGGCGGCGGCATTATTGAGGTCAATGCTGCGCCCGGCTTTCGTATGCATCTCGCTCCGAGCCAGGGTATTGGACGCAATGTCGCCGAATATGTCATCGATATGCTCTTTCCGCCGGGTTCGCCGGCACGCATCCCGATCTTTGCGATCACCGGCACTAACGGCAAGACTACGACGACCCGTCTGATTGCCCATATAATGAAAAACAGCGGCCGCACGGTCGGTTTTACGACGACGGACGGCACATATATTGGCAATCAGCAGATCGTGCAGGGCGATAATACCGGTCCGGTATCGGCGCAGCTTGTGTTGAAAGACCCCACGGTCGATGTCGCCGTCTTGGAGACAGCCCGCGGCGGTATTATTCGCTCGGGGCTTGGATTTGATTACTGTGACATTGGCGTTGTTATGAATATTTCATCCGATCATCTCGGCCTCAAAGACGTGAATACGCTCGAGGATCTCGCCCGCGTCAAATCGGTTGTGCCGCGCGCCGTGTCAAAGAAAGGCTATGCTGTGCTCAACGCCGAGGACGAGCTTGTCTATAACATGAAAGAGCTTGTGAACGGCCATGTCGTGTTATTTTCGATGGATGAAAACAACAAACATATCGAGCGTCAGGCTCGACGGGGCCGCGTTTCGTGTGTCTATGAGAATGGTTACGTGACGATTCTCAAAGGCAAATGGAAGGTGCGGATCGAAAAGGTTAATAATATCCCGCTCGCCTATGGCGGCCGGGCGGAATTCATGATCCAGAACGTGCTGGCCGCGACGCTGGCGTGTTTTGTGCACGGGGTCTCGCTTGAGGACCTACGCGTCGGTTTGACGACATTTACCGCCGGAACAGCGCAAACGCCGGGTCGCCTGAATTTTATTGAGATGGGCGATGTCACAGTTTTGATGGATTACGCTCACAATCCGGCCGGGCTACGAGGTCTGACCAATTTTGTCACAAAAATGCCATACAAATATCGCACTATTCTCTTAAATGTTGCCGGAGATAGGCGCGATGATGACATTCGCGAGTTTGGCAGGATCGCGGGCGATGCGTTTGACCGGATCGTGATACGCCGCGGACATTATCTGCGTGGCCGGTCGGAGGAAAGCATTTATGCTCTGCTGCAGCAAGGCATCGCTCAGAGCGAAAACACGCCGCAAGTCAGGATCATCGCCGACAGCCGCGAGGCCATGCAGCACGCCATAAAACACGGCCGCAAAGGCGAACTGGTCGTCACCCTCGCCGACCGCGTGCCGGAAGACATCTCATTTCTGCATGAGATCAGGGATATGATGAATGAAGCGAAAGCTTAGCTCTTATCTGAATATATCAATGGTGAAATCACCGTTTTTATTGACGTATCCGCGATACATGCCTTCTGAATTGAAAGGCAGCGTTGTGTTGCCTTGCGAATCTACAGCGATCAACCCGCCTTCGCCGCCGATCGAGCCGAGATAATTGATCGAATCTTGTGCGGCTTCTACCAGACTCGATCCTTTATATTTCATTTGTGCGGCCACGTCATAGGCAGTGACGCAGCGCATGAAATATTCGCCGTGACCGGTGCAAGAGACGGCGCATACTTCGTCAGCATAAGTTCCAGAGCCGATGATCGGAGTGTCGCCGACTCGCCCGAGCTTTTTGTTCGTCATGCCGCCGGTGGATGTGGCAGCTGCTAGATGGCTGCGACGGTCGCAGGCGACTGCTCCTACGGTTCCAATAGGTTTTGCGGACGACCCATTCGCTACCTCTCCCGGTTCTGAGAATTCTCTACGTCTCAGCGTCTCTGCGGTGGAAATATCCGCGTGGTCAAGTTGGATGCGGCCTTCGGCCATTGCTTCCTGTAGCTGCAGCCAGCGGTGCTCGGTGAAAAAATACTCGTCCGGAGCCGTCTCCATCCCTATCTGTTCGGCGAATTGATTCGCGCCTTCGCCGGCAAGCAAGACGTGTTCGGTCCGCTCCATTACGAGACGGGCGAGTTTGACCGGATTTTTGATATTTTTGACGAAAGCGACCGCACCGGCTTTTAAATTGCTCCCATCCATTATCGACGCATCCATTTCCTGCTCGCCTTCATGCGTAAACACCGAGCCGCGGCCGGCGTTGAAAAGCGGGAAGTCTTCGAGCGATGCGACAGCTGTTTCAACTGAATCGAGTGAAGTTCCGCCGTTATTCAATATAGCCCAGCCTGCCTTCAACGCGGTTTCCAAGCCGTTGCGGTACTCGCGTTCGAGGTCTAGCGTCATTTGTGATCTCAGAATCGTCCCTGCTCCGCCGTGAATCGCTAACGCTATTTTGTTCATGAAGATAGTTTAACAGGGATACACGGGATAAAGGAGATGAGGAATTAAACCTTTATCCCTTTTCATCTTCTAAATCCCTGTAAGTAATTCTCAAAGCCCTATGTTTTACTGGAACAGGTAATGTATTACAAATTTGTTTAACTAGGTAAAACTGTGCAGGTTTACCACCTTATCCGAAAAGGCAAATGCTCTTGACGAGCATGCGCAAAGCCGTGAACCCGTAAAAAGTGGGCGTCCGGCTGCCGAAGTGAGGTTTTAATGAAGCTAAATCTCTTACTGTTTTTGGCCATATTTGCTGCGTTAGCGACCATCTCGCCCGCCCAGACAAATAATTTTCAAAACCAAACCGCACTTAACGTAACGGCCGGTGACAACAGCACGGCAGATTTTTCGCGTCCGCGTCGTGTCGAGGGCAAAGTGGCCGAGTTCAAAGCGTCTGTCGTCGTCAATATAGCGTCGGTCGAGAATATCGCTTTCGATATGATCAACCAACAGCGTGCGGAAAACGGTCTGAGGCCATTGACGTGGAGCGACGCGCTGGCAAAAGTTGCCAGACAGCACTCGCAGAATATGGCCGAATTCAAATTTTTCAGTCATCGTGGCGTGGATAACAAAATGGTCAGCGATCGGGCCGATAATGCTGGGTTG
>JAYVER010000194.1:0-11496 GCA_043748725.1 Chloracidobacterium sp.
CCGCCAGCGAGAATTTCCGCCACCTTCGGATGCGTCTTAAATTTCTGAAATTCCGCGTGCGGATCGATCATCGGATCAATGTAATCAAGGCCCGTGACATAGCCAATACTGACGACGTTGTTCTTTAGCCCATATATCCAGCCGCCGCCGTAAGTTTTTGTATCAGATGGAAATCCGAGCGTGTGGACGACCATGCCTTCGGCAAAATTGCCCTTGGAAACTTCCCATAATTCTTTCACGCCGAGCGAGAAAACCTGCGGCTCTTTGCCTTCGTTCAAGCCGAGACGCGCGGTCAGTTGTTTGGCGAGAGAGCCGCGCGAGCCTTCACCGAGAACAGTGACCTTTGCCAGCAGATCAACACCGGGTTCGTAATTTGGTTTCTTTTCACCATTTTTGCCGATGCCTTTGTCGCCGGTGCGAATGCCGATAACCGCGTCGTTTTCGTCGTAAAGTACCTGGGATGCAGGAAATTCAGGGAAAATATTTATACCGGCCTCTTCACATTTTTCGCCTAGCCACTCGCAAACTTTGCTTAGGCTGACAATATATTTACCCTTGTTCTTCAGCGGCAGCGGCGTGATCGGAGCGACAAACCGGCGTTTCGGTGTCAGATACCATGCGGCGTCATCAGTCACAACGGTATCAACAGGACACCCCTGAGCCAGAAAATCCGGCATTAATTCGCGGATCGCGATCGGGTCCATAACTGCCCCCGACAAAATATGTGCTCCGACAAACGAACCTTTCTCAACGATAGCAATCTCAAGATCGCCAATTTTCCTGGCTTGTTTAAATCCCTTTTCGACAAGCTCGTCGTGCTTTTTGATCTCGTTTTTCAGGTGCAGAGCCGCCGCCAAATTCGCCGGCCCGGCCCCGACAAAAACGACATCCATTGGTATTTGTTCACGTTCAGTCATAAGTCAGTACCACCTGCCGTAGCGGGTGGGGTTCTAAAATGAATGGCCATTCAGCACGCGGAAATTATACCAGACACAAGGCAGAAACACGACCGGTAGGGAGTGTGTCTTTGGTCTGCTAAAATCGTCGCGTGGTCAACTGTACAAGAAACACACTCGCTACCGCTCGTGTTTCCGCCTTTGTTCTGCTTCTGTTTTCATTTGGCTGCGGGCCCAAAAATGCGGTCAATCCGCGTCTAGATAACGAAATGCCCCAGAAAATTATCTGGGCATGGGAGCGTCCGGAAGATCTTCGGTTTCTTGATCCAAAGGTTTACGGCGTTGCATTTCTCGCTCAAACCATCTTCTTGGAAAAAGACGGCGTGTCGCCAAAGCCGCGCCGCCAGCCGCTCGAGGTTGCTCCCGGAACGTATTTGATCGCCGTCACGCGGATCGAAACCAATAAAGACGGCACCAAACGCCCGTCGTTCGACGTTGAAATGGGTAACAAAGTCGCGATACTAATCAAAAACACCCTCGATCTGCCGGACGTAAAAGGCATACAAATCGATTTCGACGCGGTCACTTCGGAGCGTGCATTCTATCGGACTATGATAAATGAGGTGCGTAAGCAGATGCCGCCAAATACGCCGCTGACAATGACCTCGCTTGCGTCATGGTGCACCGGCGACGCGTGGTTCAACGACTTCCCGGTTGACGAAGCTGTGCCGATGGCATTTCAAATGGGAGCCGACAACGACAAGATCAAAACGTATCTTAGAAACGGCAACGACTGGCGTGACCCTCTCTGCCGCGGCAGCTATGGCATCTCGGTCGATGAACCGCTACAGGTCGAACTCAAACCGGGCCGTCGAATTTACTATTTTAGTAATTCCCGCTGGCGGCCTTCCATGATTCGCGCGTCCCAGCCCTGACTAAACGCGATTTTCGTATAACCAAATAGGGCGTTTGTATGACCACAGGACACGTCCCTATGACCACGGGACGCACGAAAAACACGAAAAGCCGCACTTTACGCGCCAAAGAATTTTGATGCGATTCGCACATTTTAGCAAATTACTGTTTCATACTTGACACGTTCGCCTATTCTTGCTATCATCCGAACGTGGCACGCAGATGGGAAGAATTTGACGAACCTGGCACACCGCGTATCGCGAGGCTGCATGTGTCGATGTCGCCTACGGGAACAATGATCATCAGCCGCAACGCCTACGAAGCCCTCGGGCGGCCAACGCATGTAGTAATGCTGTGGGACAGCGAGACCGACACGGTTGGCATACGCCCCGTGCCGCTGCGAACGCTCAATGCCTTTAAGCTTTATGATTCGCGCCGATCCGGTGCCTACCGCTTCCACGCCCTGCGGTTCCTCGTCAGATACGAAGTACAGCTCGACTACACCGTCCGATTCCCCACCGCCACCATCGAAGACGGCGTCCTGCTCCTCGAACTAAGATACCGCGTCCGTTCCCCACGCTCCCTCCGCCCACTGCCACCGAAGGCGGGTGAAAGGTAAAGGGGTAGTCGCATCATGCCGGGTAGGCTGCCCTTACCGCGAAGCGGCAAATAGCCACGTGCTTTAGCACGTGGTCTACATGGACAAAAACTCGTAGGCCGTTTTACCGTCCTTTTTGCTATGCTTTAGCGAAATGTCCGACGCCGTTTATTCCGAGATCAATTTCCACATTACTTGGCACACAAAATCGAGTCTGCCAATGATCACGGAACATATAAGAAAAACGGCTCTACCAATATCTCACCCACAAAATTCTCGACACTCCCGGAGCGCGGCTTCATGCTATAGGCGGCATCAATACGCATATGCATATTGGCGTAAGTTTGCTCCCCGATATTCTAGTCTCGGACTGGGTAGGGAAATTAAAAGGCTCCAGTTCCTACTACATCAACCACGAGGTGCAGCCAAAGGCCCTGCAATGGCAACGTGGCTACGGCATCGTGACCTTTGGAACAAAAGACCTTAAATGGGTAGTTGAATACATCAATAATCAGTAAGAACATCATCGAAAAGGAACGATCTATGAAAGATTGGAGAGGTATTCTGACGTTGACGACTGATGACAATAAAAAAAGGACGGTAAAACGCCCTAGCAAATCGTTTTACCGAACCCGACCACGTGCTAAAGCACGTGGCTATCTGCCCTGCGGGACTGTCCCCGATCGCCTCTCGGAGCATACGCTTCTTAGTCAACAATACGACCTCCGCTTCGACTAAACCGTCCGCTTCCCCACCGCCACGATGGAAAACGGCGTCCTCATCGTCGATCTAAAATACCGCGTCCGCGCACCACGGTTTGTACGGCCGCTGCCGCTGAGAACGGGCTTGAAGATGAAAGACTAATAGTCTATTTTCACGTTTCGACAAATTAAGAGCTGGGTGAGGTCGCCTGAGAGCTTTCATTGGCGTCAACGGGATAAAATGCCAACATCGCTATTTGATTTTGGACTTGAAACCGTCGGGTATTTTCAGTCAATGAGGGGATACCGATCCCTGACAACCCGTCGGGGGTAAATGGTGTCTTGGGCTCAAAGCCATGTTTCCGAATCGCGTTTGCAACACCAGCAGCAAGGCTCTCGTTAAGGCAATCGTATATTTTTGGATCAATCTCCGCGTAGTAGTAACTGGCCCCCCAAAAGTTTGTCCTTTCGCGAATATAATTTAGATTTGCAATCAATGTTTTATCTGGAGGGGTTTTTTGAAAGTCTGCCAAGAGTCTTGCCATCTTTTCGGTTGCCTTAGCTCCCGGATAAATACGTTTGCCCTCGAAGCGGAAGCCCAGGAAGTCAAGAACGTTGAATCGCTCTATTTTACTTTTTCCGCCGCCGACCTCGTGCAATTTTAATTTTAGCTTTTGCTCAACAATTTTTTTAGCTAACTCGTGCGCGCGAAACGCGGCTTCTTCGGAACGACACATCACAACAAAGTCGTCAGCATATCTAACCATCTCAAACTCGGAACGTATCATCGCCTCATCAAACTCAGTTAGATAAGCATTTGCAAAGGTCGGTGAAAGGATTGAGCCTTGTGGAATACCCGTGTCGGAAGTCGCAAAGAAACTTGCCCACTGTTTCATTTCTTCGGGATTTCCAAATTCGTTATTGAGTGCCCCTAAGATCAGGGCGTCGAGAGTTCGATCAGGCAGTACCGGATAGATATAGTTATCCAACAATTGTCGGGGAGGAATTGATTCAAAAAAAGTTTGTATATCGCCGGAATACATCCATTTGTAACCACTTAAATATAATTTGCGGACCCGTTGAAGAGCATCCCTGACAGTTTTACGTTTCGTGAAAGCAAAACTAACAGGGTTATTAATTTTGAATCGTTTTTCTAAACGACCCTGAACGTTGAGAAGAATAGACTTTTGCACGACTCGATCAGCAACCGTAGCGATACGTAAGGGTCGGATTGAATCGGGGCCTTTTGGAACGGCGTGTCCTCGGAGTTTTTCAAACTTATAATTTCCAGATCGGACTCGTTTACCCAGTTCACGGAGGTTAACATGCAGGTTATCGGCAAAATCCTTAATTGTTAGGGAGTCGATACCCTTGGACTGCGGATTATGCTTTATGGAGAGCCAAGCGTTCAAAAGCTCGCCACGACTGGCGACTTTTTCTAAAAGAGACATTATTTTTACCCTTCTACCTTCGGGCCGAATGTGGAATTCGGGGCATTTTTTCGGGTGTAAGCGTCAAAATTGAGCTTTGTTCAAGCTGCTAACGGTTCCCATATGCAAAAAGCAAACGGCAAACTGTAACATGATGACCATTCTCAAAACCGGGGCAATCGCCGCTTCGTCGTTCCGCCTAAGCAAGCCCATCGAGCTCCGCCAAAACCAGTGCGTAGGAATGCAAGTCTCATTTAGGTTCATCTCAATAACTCCTCGACAGCTTAACGCCGCAGGTTTCCCCTTTTGGTATCGCCGATTTTGCAAATCGGTTCTTGGTTCGGATCGCGGGCGGCACACGCCTTGCTCAAAAAATGTCTGCTCCACCGTCCCGAAGGTAGATTTTTGACCGTCGGTGGCTGAACGTGACGTAACGCCACGACCCGATAGCGGATATTGAGCTTTGTTCAAGCTGCTAACGGTTCCCATATGCAAAAAGCACACGGCAAACGCCAACAGGATGACCATTCTCAAAACCGGGGCACTCGCCGCTTCGTCGTTCCGCCTAAGCAAGCCCATCGAGCTCCGCCAAAAACAGTTCGTTCGAATGCAAGTTGCCCATTAAATTTTACCTTCCGACTTTGCGACTGTAAAGCGAGCAAGGAAAAAACCACAAGCTAATGTGGTTATGACGCATAGAACACCAATTTATTGGGTCTGAAAGGACACGTCTGCGGGTTACGTCGTCGTCCATAGGGAGATGTCCTATTATTTAGTGTTTTGGGCTCTAAATTCGAGTGTGCCGTGAATGATATACCCGTTTTTCGGGAGAGTCAAATTAGTGAATGGTGACAAGAGTTGAGGGACAAGGGACAAGGGACGAGTGATGAGGGGGAGTAAGAAGTCTAGTCGTTAAACTGCTCGATGTAGCCGTCGAGGTCTTTTTGTAAGTCTTTATTTCGGTTATAGCCGCGGGCGGTGATAAGGTCGAGTAATTGACGAGCCTTTGCAAGGTCGTTCGAGTCCGCAACGTCCAGCAACTGCTTTATATCAATTACATCCTGCGGACGAGTCTTCCAATCTGCCGAAAGAACTTTCATTGCAATGAGAGATGCGGTGGTAGCAAGTTTTACGACGATGGCAGGAAATGGTTCGAGTTCGGTTGCATCTGCTATCACTTCACGTTCGATGCCGGACGTAGCGAACAAAAGATCGACGAAAACCCCAACATCGCCACCGGTCGTCAGCCGAACAGTCATCAGACCACCGTCGTCATCCTTTTCAAGGAACATTGCGATACTGAACCCCGCATTTTGGAATGAATTGACAACGAGATCAGCCGCAGAATCGCTTTCAACCGAAATTGCGAAGTCCACATCCTTAGTGAAGCGCTCCACGGTGCGGAGTGAGACGGCAATACCGCCCACCATTGCAAACTCTACTTTGAGTCCGCGGAGATGCTGAACAACAGATTTTACGTATTCTGCGAGATGATCGTTCAATTTTAGCTAACTGAACCGTTTTAGGTCGCCGACGCGTCCGACGCCGTCACCGAATTCGGCTCCAGGTCGAACGCAATACCACTTGCTTAACTCTTCGTTGATCTGTTGCGGAGTAAGATCGGGATGCTTTTGACGCAACTTATGGACAAAGGCTCTTTCACCAAGACGCCTTAGTTCCATAAGAAGTTCAAATCTAACAATACCGTTCTCCACACCTTTATTTTACCACACTATTCGGGTATTTTGAGTAGGAATTGAGAGCCTTTGACGCTCGGGTTCGCCGGAGCCCAGTCGCTATCGCGCCGGGTTCTGACCTATTGCTCGAACTGTTTCTTCAAACTCTCCGTGTACGGAGCGCGTGCGACGCCTTTTTCCGTGATGATGGCGGTTACAAACTCATTCGGTGTTACGTCGAAAGCGTAGTTACTAACCCCGACGCCATCAGGGGCGAGTTGGATGTCGTGCATGTGGGTGACCTCGCGTGGCCCTCGTTCTTCGATGGGAATTTCGTCGCCGGTCGGGCAGTTGAGATCGACGGTCGAGAGCGGTGCGGCGACGTAGAACGGGATGCCGTGCTGGCGGGCGAGAACGGCGACCATATACGTGCCGATCTTGTTCGCGACATCGCCGTTGGCGGCTATACGGTCGGAGCCGACAACGACAGCCTGCACGCGGCCTTTTTTCATGACGTGGCCGCTCATATTGTCGGTAATGAGCGTAACGGGAATGTCGTCCTGCATTAATTCCCACGCCGTCAGCCGCGCGCCTTGCAGGTAAGGCCGTGTCTCGTCGGCGATCACGGAGATCTGTTTTCCGGCATCGACCGCCCCGCGAATAACGCCAAGCGCCGTGCCCCACACGCCACCCGTGGCAAGCGCTCCCGCATTACAGTGCGTCAAAACGGTCGAATTATCGTCGAGCAGTTCGCCGCCAAACTTGGCGATCAGACGCTGCGATTCGATGTCTTCCTCGTGAATCGCTTTCGATTCATCAAGCAATATCTGCTTGATCTCGCTGACCGATTTCCCGTCCACTTTTGCTTTTTGAAACGTCCGCTTCATCCGCTCAATCGCCCAGAAAAGGTTGACCGCCGTTGGCCGGGTTTTGCCCAAAACGTCGCAGATAAAATCGAGATCGTCTTCGAGATCGGCGACATTTGTCCCGACAAAATTCTTTGCTCCGAGAGCAATTCCATACGCCGCCGAAACGCCTATCGCCGGTGCTCCGCGTACAACCATGTCGCGGATACCGTCCGCAACCTCATTGTAAGTCCGCAGCGTCAACCATTTTTCTGTCGTCGGCAGCAGCCGCTGATCGAGCATCTCGACGCCTTCGTCGCTCCATTTCACGGGAATGATATTTAACTTCATTGTTAGTCGTTCGTCGTTAGTTGCTCGTTGTCAGTTGTTGTATTCGTGAAATCACCGATTATACCGAACCTTCTTTAGAATGTGAATCTGTCACATACTTTGCGACCTTGCATCTTCGGCGTCTTTGCGTTGAAATCTAATTTTGTCGGCTAATAGTCTGAAATTTGATACTGCTTCGCTATTCGTTTATATTCGATTCATACATCCAACGCATTTATGACGGAGGCCTCGACCGATATTACAACGCAACAAGCAGTAAGCCCACAGGCGGAACAGACTTTCAGAACTGATTTCGAATTTACCCGGGAAATTCCGGAAAACCTAAAAGCTCTTGACACAATTTCCCGAAATTTCTACTGGTCATGGCAGCCTGAAGGCGTCGCGTTTTTTCGCGATCTCGATCCGGCACTTTGGGATAGATGTGAGCAAAACCCACGGGTTTTCCTAAAAAAGGTAAGCGGCTTGCGGCTGTGGCAGAGATCGGCCGACAACGACTATGTTGAGCGTTTGCAGCGATTTAATGAACAATTTAAGCAATATCTATCGGCAACAAACAACGAACAACAAACAACGAACCAACAGATTGCCTATTTCTGTGCCGAGTACGGCATCCACAATTCCCTGCCCAATTATTCCGGCGGCCTCGGAATTTTGGCCGGTGATCATCTGAAATCGGCCAGCGACCTAAATATTCCGCTTACAGCAATTGGACTGCTCTACAGGTACGGCTTTTTTCGCCAGCGAATAAGACATGACGGCTGGCAGGAAGAGACTTACAACGACGTTTTTGAGTCGGAATTGGCGTTGACGCCAGTTTTGGATGAAACTGGCGGGCGAATTACAGTTTCGGTTCACATCCGCAGTCGTGAGGTCGTCGCTCAGGCGTGGCTCGCCCGCGTCGGGCGTATTTCACTCTATTTGCTCGACACCAATGTGCCGGAAAACAGCCCGGTTGACTGCTTCATCACGGGACATCTCTACGGAGGTGACGTTGAAACGCGGATCGTGCAGGAAAAGGTGCTCGGCATCGGCGGCGTGCGTCTTTTGCGAAAACTCGGTATCGAACCGTCTGTTTTTCACCTCAACGAAGGTCACGCCGCATTTTCGACGCTCGAACTCGCCCGCGAATATCTTGCGGTAAATACCGAAACGTCCTTTGCCGATGCCGTCGAGGCTGTCCGAAAACAATGTGTTTTCACGACACATACACCGGTCGCGGCGGGCAATGATATGTTCGATCCGCGAATCCTCGGCGAGTGTTTCAGCAGCGAATACATCTCATCGCTAAAGCTGACAAACGCGGAATTTCTTGCTCTCGGTCGAGCAGACCTTGACGACGAAACCGAGTTTTTTGGCATGACGCCGCTCGCCATCCGCATGTGCCGCTCGGCCAATGGCGTCAGCTCTAAACACGGCGAAGTCTCACGCGGGCTATGGCTCAAGATGTTCCTCGCTCTTGACGATCCAACGGCTGTTCCGATCACGTCCGTGACAAACGGCGTTCACGCACCGACGTGGGTCGCTCCCGTTTTTCAAAAGGTTTACGAGCGGCAAATAGGTCATAATTGGAATGAGATCGTTCGTGACCCTGACGCTTGGGCGACAGCAATCTACGCTTTGCCCGATCACGAAATTTGGAACGCGCATCGGACGTTAAAGAATTTGCTGATCGCATTTATCCGCGAACGCACGCGGGCAAAAGACACCGGTACGCTGGACACTATCAACGAGCACGAGGACACGCGGCGGCTATTTTCGCCTGACGTGCTGACGATCGGTTTTGCTCGCCGCGTTGCCGCGTATAAACGCTGGGATCTTCTCTTTACCGATCTGACGCGTCTGCTTAAGATGGTTGACGACACCGAGCGACCGGTGCAGTTTGTCTTCGCCGGTAAGGCCCATCCGCAGGATCGCACAGCAAAAACGATCTTGCAGGAGCTGATGAGCATCAACCACGATTCTAACTGGCAGAAACGGGCGGTTTTTCTTGAAGATTACGATCAGGAAGTCGCCCGTTATCTTGTTTCCGGGGTAGATGTCTGGATGAACGTCCCGCGTCGCCCTATGGAGGCCAGCGGAACGAGCGGAATGAAAGCTGCGATGAACGGCGTGCTAAATTTCTCTATCCTCGACGGCTGGTGGATCGAAGGCCACAACGGCGAAAACGGATTTGCTATCGGCGATCTTTCAGCCGCAGGAACCGACGACGAGCCGGACGCAGCCGACGCCGAGTCTCTCTATTCTATGCTGGAAAATGAGATAATTCCGACATATTATTCGGTTGATGAAACCGGCCTGCCGGTTGAGTGGGTTCACCGAATGAAAAACTCGATCGCGACCCTGACGCCAAAATTTTCGAGCGATCGAATGGTTATGGATTATTTGAAAAATATCTACGAGGCTGAATAATAGATGCAGAATCAGGAATTCACAACCGGCCAAATACACCCTATCGAATGCGTTAAAGAGGGATGGGCGCTGATAAAGGACGAATATTGGCTGATGTTTGCGATCTCGATCGTCGGTGCGTTGATCGGCGGCGTCTCGTTTTATGTGCTGATCGGGGCGATGGTCTGCGGCATTTTTCACTGTTATCTAAAAAAGATCGACGGCGGCAAAGTCGTCTTTGACGATCTTTGGGTCGGGTTTCAGTTTTTTTGGCCGAGTTTGCTGGTCACAATTTTGATCGTCGGGCCAATCGTCATTTGGATGATCGTACTTTTTGCAACCATTTATATCCCCATAATCACTGCCGCTATCGCCGGTTCGCGGGTGAACAGCAATGCAATTCTCAGCATGCTCGCCGGTGCTCTCGTCGTGGATGTGATCGTTGCGGTAATAATGGTCTGTTTTCATACGCTGCTTATCTTCTGCTTTCCGCTGATCGTCGACCGCCGGCTTTCGAGCTGGGAATCGATAAAGTTGAGCGCACGTGCCGTGATGAAAAATCTCGGCGGTATCGGTGGGCTGATCGGCCTAAATTTTCTGTTCGCATTGGCCGGCGAGGCCGCTTTTATAGTCGGCCTGTATTTGGTCATTCCAGTCATCACAGCCGCAAATCTAATCGCATATCGGAAAGTTTTCCCGGCATTGAACGACCGCCGGCTCGATTCGCCGTCGAACACATATCAAGGACTCTAAAAATGACCGCAAATTTTATTTCGCTCGACTCGATCGGGAAGTTGGACGCATTGATCGAGGAATCTCGCTCTCGGCCCGTATTTATCTTCAAAGACAGCAGCAGTTGCGGCATAAGCGCCGATGTCCGCGAACAGCTTAAGGCTATGACGGGTGACATCCACGTCATCGTAGTCCAGGATGATCGACCTGTTTCTAATGTTGTCGTTGAAAGATTAGGCATTCGTCACGCCTCACCACAGGCGATTGTCCTAAGGGATGGAAAATCGATATATCACGCCACGCATTACGGCATCGATTGGCGCAAGATCGGGAAAATGCTTGAGGTATAGATGATAGAACCGGTGCAAATTGTCGAAGAATCTGACGCTGAGATCTCGATCAAATGGTCGGATGATGCTGAAACTCGTTATACGGCCGCCGAACTCCGCCGTTCGTGCCCATGCGCAAGCTGCGTCAACGAATGGACGGGACAAAAAATACTCGACGACCACCAGATCGGCGACGATATGTCTTTCACGCATACCTCGATCGTCGGCCGATACGCATTAAATTTTCACTTTTCCGACGGCCATGACACAGGCATTTTCAGCTTCGATTACCTTCGAAAACTTTCTGGTGGTTCTGACTCGATCAAACCGCTATAATAGTTGCATGAACGAACGCGACATATTCGAGGAACGGCAGGAAACCAAGACGGCGAGTTTTTCATGCCCGCATTGCCGTGAGCGGGCGGACTATGAGGTTCGCTGGTTAAAAAGAACCAAGAGAAAAAATCCGCCGCGAAATCTAAACGAAAACGACCGTGCCCAATACGCAAAATCACGCGACTATATGGTGCGGGTGGACGATATGCTGATGTGCAAAAATATGCGGTGCCGCAAACGGTTTGAGGTGCCGTCGTCTCAGTCGGTAGTTTTCATCTAAAAACGTTTTTTCAAGGAGG
>JAYVER010000195.1:0-11484 GCA_043748725.1 Chloracidobacterium sp.
GGAATTTCGTTTTCTTTTCCTTTGAGTCGATCAGGACGGCGCGGAGGTCGTCGCGAACGAGCAGGCACGGGATCGACGGCAGACCGGCACCGGCGCCGACATCGGCGAATCGTGCATTTTGAGGCAGATAATCGAGCAGCGTGAGCGACTCGAGAATGTGGCGAAGCGCAAATTCCTCGGCGGTCGACGGCCCGACAAGATTCAGAAACACGTTATTGGATTGAATCAGATCGTAAAAGACCGCGAGCCGCTCGATAGCGTCATCCGCGAGATCGAGGCCGAACAGTCCCTGATTCGCCCGGAGAGATGTAATAAGATCGTTTCGCATTGAGAAAAATGCAGAGGCCCGCGTGTATCGCCCTTGTTCACACGCGGGCCTGCGGCATTTAGATTTGGTGCGGACGAATGGAATCGAACCATCACGGGATTGCTCCCACGGGCTTCTGAGACCCGCGCGTCTACCAGTTCCGCCACGTCCGCATGCGAACATTGATAATACGAATTCGGCGACAGAAACTCAAGAAAGCCGCTCCGATTTGCTATATTTGACGTTGTGCAGCAAAGTCTAATAGCAAATTTGGCCGCAATTCGCGGACGTATTGAGCAAGCAGCGCGCCGCGTCGGACGCGATCCGGACTGGATAAAGCTGGTTGCCGTCAGCAAGACACATCCCGCCGCGATTTTGCGGGAAGCGATAGCCGCCGGTGCTGACGTTTTAGGCGAGAATAAGGTTCAGGAGGCTGAATCCAAAATAGTTGAGATCGGGCGCGATGCGGCAGAATGGCACCTGATCGGGCATCTGCAATCGAACAAGGCACGGAAAGCCGTGCAGCTTTTCGATGTGATACATTCGGTCGATTCGCTTGAACTTGCCCAACGGCTTGAGCGTATTTGTATTGAGGAAGGGCGCAGCGAATTGACCGTGTTCGTCCACGTCGATCTCGCGGGCGAAGAGACCAAATCAGGCGTCGCGACAAGCGATCTCGCCGAACTTGTCGGCTTTTTGAAAACCTGCAAGTGTTTGAAATTCATAGGTTTGATGATACTGCCGCCGTTCTTTGACGACGCGGAAGCAACCCGACCGTATTTCAAGCGGCTGCGCGAGATTCGCGACACGATCATCCCCGGTGGCGAATTGTCGATGGGGATGAGCCACGATTTTGAGGTCGCCATCGAGGAAGGGGCGACGATAGTCCGCGTCGGAACCGCGATCTTTGGTGAAAGGGGAAGTTAACAGCGGATTGACACGGATTTACGCGGAACAAGATAGCTATAAAATAATTCAAATCCGCGAAAATCCGTGTCAATCCGTTGTTAAGAAAATTTTATGCTTTCAGCTTTAGTCTATCCAATTGTTTCTTTGATCGTTTGGTCGATCTTCGGCTTATTTCTCGGGGTGCTGATACTGCGGATGATCTTTAGCTATACCGATCCGAATCCGTTTGGCAAGGTCGGCAGATTTGGTTTTAAGGTGCGAAAAGCGACGGAAAAATGGGTTTATCCGGCGTCGAGGTTTTTCGCGATGTACCGGATCGACACCCGGCTTGCACCGCTGTTGACGATCTTTATCGGGCTGGTACTGACGTATTTTTTTACCCAGATCGTCGGTAATACTTTTTTTGTGATCGATGGTCTGACTGCCGGTGTGGTGACGGGAAATCCGAAAGTCTTGATCGGCTTTGTTCTCTACGGTCTGCTAAGTATTCTCGTGCTTTTTATCTTTATCCGGTTTGTCTCGTCATGGTTTGTCTTTACGCGAGGCAACTTTTTCAGCCTTGTCCGCCGCGTGACCGATCCGATCATGCTGCCGGTTCAAAGGCTGATACCGCCGATCGGTATGTTCGATATTTCGGCAATGATTGTGCTGCTGCTGATCGGTTTTCTCCAGTCGATTGCGCTGCGGGTATTCGTCTACCAATAAAATGCAGAAGTCTGCGCGTAAGCAAGGGCGTAACACGTTACGTTGGATGTTACGCCCTTGCTTACGCGCAGGCTTCTGCACAGAAATCAATCCTCGTCGCCGTCGGACTTGTCTTTAATATCGTCCGGCTTTATTCCCGCCGTCATAAGCTCGAATGCGGGCAGACGTGCAACACCCGGCATTTCCGCATCTCGTTTCACCGAAAACCAAATTATCTCGTTCAACTCGCGCGGGTCTGCCATGTCAGGATGAGTAAGATTTTGCTTGTCCGTGAGGTTCATAAAATACGCCATTTTACCCGTCGGTTTTTCAAGTGGAAAGAGATTGTCGAGAGCAACATTTGGCAACTGAGCCGCAAATGGCCGCAGATCGGCCTTTGAAGTAAATATGTCGATAGGCGTCGCGTTGGCGTCGAGAAAATTCATCGGCGCGATGCCCAGGCAAAGCTCAAGTGTGCGGATCAGACTGACGGTATTGTGAAATTCGTGAACGAGCGATCCGGGGCGATTATACGCGGATATAACCAACGCCGGGGAACGGTGAGCATCGACATGGTCGGGGCCGTCCTGGGCGTCGTCCTCGACGACAAAGATCGCGGTGTCGTTCCAGTAGGGGCTTTTTGAAACTTCTTCGACCAGACGGCCGAGTGCGTAGTCGTTTTCGGCGACATAAAACTGCGGCGTCGGCCTTCCCTTGCGCAGACCCGCCGTATGGTCGTTCGAGAACCGGACGATCGAGAGATTTGGCAGGTGATCGCCACGGCCTGCCTGCATATCGGCGACGTAGCCGTGAAATTCGTCAGACCACGCACCAAAGCGTGAGGTTCCGCGAAACGCGGCGTTAGAACTTTTGTTCGTTATTGCCGGATCGAGTTGAGCCGTGGAATCATGTGCCGCTCGATATGAATCGGTCGTCATAATGTCCGGCGTCTCCATATCAAAATTGCGGTGTGTAGGCGAGAAATGGTCCTCAAGCGTCTTTTTCGCGGCAAACGCCGTCACCGTGGCGGAAATGTCAGGGTATTTCTTCGCTTTTTGGGTGTTTACGGCCCGAACATCGTCGGCCGAGACGGTACCGATAAATTCACCATAATTGCGGTAGGTTAAACCCGCGCGTTTTGCAGCGTCCCATAAATATAATGTTTCGGGTTCGCTAATGTCGCGGGCACCGCTCAGATACGGTACATACTTCTTCTGAAAATTTGCCACGTCATTTCCGGTTGCCGGCAGATCAAAAACCGGCGGCAGAGCGACGGGTGGCTGACCACCGGGAGGATTGTACGACGGCAGGCGATTGAATCCTTCGTAATCGTAAGTTCGCCCGCGCCCAGAATAATTCCAACGAAAAGCCTTATCCACATAATCGTTTGAGAAAGCGGCCGTCGACCAGTTATGGCCGTCCGGAGAGGCCTCGGCATTTACAAAATACCGGTCGAGTAACCCAAAACGCTCGGCGATAGCACGCGCATTTGGCGTAATATTTTGAGGAGTGCCTGACGGCGATTTAGCGGCTTCGCCGGCACCAAAGATCGCGACCGAAGCCGCGCCGTCGGCCTTGCTGCCATCACCGCTTGCTGTCAGGTCGCCGAAAACCTGGTCGTAAGTCCGGTTTTCCCTAATGACATATATGACATGTTTGAAGGGCGATTTGCCGCCGGGAAAGATGTTTCGCTTTTCGCGGCCAAGCATACCGTCATTACGCATTACCGTTTGCGTATAAGCAAATAGCTGCTTTTCGTCAGGCAGATCAACCAGGCTGAGGTTGCCCGACACGGCCGAAACGCTGTAGAGACCGCGTTTGCTGGCAGTCGCCGGAAAATTCTCATTCGGCATATTCGGATAAAGGCCGGTATTATTGACACGCTGCGAAGAATTTTCCATTCCCGTTCCTTTGCCGTTAGCAATAAAAAGTCGGTTGCCGACGACGGCCACAGCCGATGCGTATTTGCCCGTTGGAATAAAGCCGAGCAACTTTGAGCGATCCTTTGCGGTCGGAGTTGCGGCGAGGCCTACTACAGCTACCGCGTTTGCGTGGGCGTTAGCGACAAACAGCGTTTTTTCATCGTCACTCAAGGCAAGTCCCTCGGGACTCGCTCCTATTTGTTCTGATTCGGCAAGGCGGACATTGATAGTTTCGATCACGCGGTCGGTGCGGGTGTCGACGATAGAAACTGTGTCGGCATTTGAATTTACGACGAACAGACGGGTCTCGGCCCTATTTAACAGCATCGCAGTCGGGTGCCGATCTACAGAGATATGCGTTACACGATTTTGTTGATTTGGACTGACGACTGCGATCGAACCGTCGCCCCAGAGCGAGACATAGAGTTTTGAGACACGCTTGCCGTTAGTAAGGGCTTTTACGTCGTAAGGATAAACAAACTGGTTCGATCCCGGACGCCGAAGCGAGATTCTCTCGATTTTTCTCGAATCGCGCAGATCGGAGACGACGCCCAACGTATCGCCAAGATTATTTGCCGAATATATCGTCTCGCCATCCGGGCTCAATGCGATCCCGGTCGGGTAAATGGCGGCGGTATTGTCGTTGTAGTTTGTCGACGGCGCGTTATCCGTGAACGCGGTAACGTCGATAAATGGAGAATTGATCTTCTCGTCCGGCTTGGTCTGCGGAGATACGGGCTGTGCGGCCTTTGGGTCAAAGCCGAGTATCCATATCTTGTTCTCAAAACCACCCGCAACATACATCCGATACTTGCCGTCCGCCTGCAATTTTGGATCGAACACGAGACCGAAATTGGCACTCTGCGGTGCGGGAAAATAGACTGTTTGCACCACCTGAGCATCGGGCGCGCGATTAAGATCGATTACCGACAGCGACTGCTGCGGCTTGCTCTTGGAATTAAATTCGACGCCGTAACCGCTATTTACAGCAATAAGATAGCGCCCCTTACCGTCAGTGGCATCCGCGTCGGGTGAGCGGACAAAATTCATGGTTAGCGGAGCCAAGGCAGGAAGACCGCTTGCCGAATCGACGATCAATTTCCCTGCGGGTGTAGTCCGGTCCGGGAGCGGAGCGGTATCGGCCTGCGTCGAACGCGATGCGAAAAAATATATGGACAATACTATAATTGACGTAACAATGACGAAAAAAATAGCGTAATGGCGAACGGGACTCAGATTCATTGTTTGTGTCCTTGGGTTAGTTTTGTTAATAATAGTATCCCAATTATTGTTAAATTAGCATTACGCTAGCCGCCTAAAAATGAATTTCGTCGAAAAAGATGGTGGGGTTTTGTTCGATGTCCGCGTTGTGCCGCGAGCGTCAAAGAGCGAGATCACCGGCGCTCACGACGACGCGTTGAAAATTCGGCTCGTTTCGCCGCCGGTAGATGGCGCGGCAAATGCGGAATTGATCAGGCTGCTGGCCAAATCTTTCGGCGTGTCGAAGAGCGATGTCGATATCGTATCCGGCTCGTCAGCAAAAACAAAACTCGTCCGAATCTTAGGAGCCACACAGGCCGTGATCGCGGCAATTTTGAAAGGCAATTCCTAGCGTGGTATATTTGCAATTCGAATCTGTGTCAGTAGCCCGACCGTGAGGGAGGGATCTCTTTTGCATTGCGGGACTACCTTATGGTCGGGCTACTGACAATTAGCGGGAACACAACAAATGTCAGGACACTCCAAATGGGCAACAATTAAGCATAAGAAAGGTGCAACGGACGCCAAGCGCGGCAAGATATTCACAAAGATGATCAAGGAGATCACCGTCGCGGCCCGCACCGGCGGGAGCGGCGACGTCGATTCGAACGCCCGTCTTCGCAAGGCCGTCATCGACGCCAAAGCGGTGAATATGCCAAACGACACCATCGACCGGGCAGTCAAACGCGGTATGGGCGAGCTCGAGGGAGCCAATTACGACGAAATCACCTACGAAGGCTACGGCGTCGGCGGCGTGGCTGTGCTGGTCGAGACAATGACCGACAACCGCAACCGCACTGTCGCCGAGCTGCGGCACATTTTTTCAAAGAATGGCGGCAATCTCGGCGAAGCGGGGTCGGTCGCGTGGATGTTCGATAAAAAAGGCTACATCGTCGTCGATAAAGCCGCAAAATCGGAGGACGAGCTTTTCGAGATCGCCATCGAGGCCGGAGCCGACGATATGCAGGACGAAGGGGACATCTACGAGATATTCACCCCGCCCGACTCGTTCGAGGCCGTTACCGAAGCTCTAAAATCCGCCGGCATCGAGCCCCAGGCCGCCGAGATCTCAATGATCCCGCAAAACTACATCGCCCTCGCAGGCCCCGACGCCGCCACAATGCTAAAACTTTACGAAGCCATCGACGACAACGACGACGTCCAAAAAGTCTATGCAAATTTTGATATAGACGAGAGCGAGATGGAGTAATTAGGGAATTGGAAGAATCGATTTTTCGTCGTCAACGCTAAAGGCCATAATCACGTCACGCGAGTGCAAAAGCAAACGCAATACGTCGGATGTTTTACAATTTCCCAATCTGATCCAGATCACCTTTGGCGGATGTCCAAGTAAAATGCTTCGTTGCTCAAAATCATCATCTTTCGACACAATCGTCAATTCATTTTCTTTGGCGTGAAACCAAATGTCGCGATCCTCGGATTCTGTCGAAAGCACGGATTTGATGTGAACTGTTCCCGGATAAGAGTCTTCAAGTTCGGCGACGAGCTTCCAGGAAAGATTCTGGTCAAGCAATAACTTCATATTGAGCTGCTACGGCCAGTTGTCTCTCGCGATTCGCCGCAAAACCGATACAAGCACGAATGTCTTCGCGAGTTAGCTCAGGGAAATCAGACAGAATCTCTTCTTCGGACATTCCCCCAGCCAAATATTCGAGAATATCCTGAACCGTAATTCGCATCCCGCGGATGCACGGTTTTCCGCTCCGTTTGCCCGGCTCAATAGTAATGATTTCGCGGTAGTCCATACGCAGTATAATAACAGTAAAAATCTTGTAAATAAACAAATTGTTTACTGCGTCCGGCGACAACGACGTCCAGAAGGTCTATGCAAACTTTGATATGGACGAGAGCGAGATGGAGTAGAAATGGAATTGCCCGCCGAAGCGAGCAATTCAAATGCAGAGACTTCTCTGAAATAAGAGACCGACTTTCTGTCTATTCAAATCGGGTGCCGGCCTCGGTGGCGCAGGTGGTTACGATCAGGTTGCCGTTGGCATCGAATACCTCGCCCGTGCCGGTTGCATTGTAAGTACTTCCATCAGGATTCACCTCGACAGACCGCCTTTCTCTTTCGCTTCCATTAAAAGTGCCGTCGGCGGCAAAGCGGAGAAAGTGAATGGCATAGGTGAAATTTCGCTCGTCTGAATGACTCCAGATTCCTTGTCCGGGACCGCGAAGCGATGGTGGCCCCGCGGCAGCAAATTCCTGCATTGTCCCGCCCTGCATAAAGGTATTCATCCTGGGGAAAGTCCTGATCGGGACACCGGTTTGACAAACGCGCAGCGTAACTTGGACGCTCCATGCACCCTCCAAGACTCTATCACCCTGCTGCCCTTCAAGCCTTTAGTTGCAGAAAACCGTGACGAAGTTTTAGAAATGGGAATAGCGGACACATTGATTGCGCAACTTGGAAATAATCGGAAAATTATCGTGTTGCCTCTGAGTTCGGTCCGCAAATACGGGAATTTGGAGCAAAATGCGATGGAAGCGGGGAAAGAACTCGGCGCTGATTCGGTATTGGACGGCAGTATTCAGCGGTGGGGCGATAAGATCCGCGTAAACGTTCGCCTTATAAAAGTCGCCGACGGAACATCGGTTTGGACGGGTACTTTTGACGAAAAATTCCCCGATATTTTTGTTGTCCAGGACTCGATCTCAAAAAGAGTCGAGTCGGCATTAGCCATACAATTAAGCGGCGATGAGCAAACGCTATTGAAAAAACGGCAGACAAACAATGCCGAAGCATACGAGTTTTACCTGCGCGGACGCTATCACGTCTTTAAAATAACGCGGCCGGAAATTCTCAAGGCCATTGGTTACTTTCAAAAGGCGATCGATGCGGACCCAAACTATGCCCTTGCCTACGCTGGAATGGCGGACGCCTACCGTACGCTGGCTTTGCGGACACTGGAGATTGACGACTCGCTCGCCGAAGCCCACATTGTTTTAGGCTGGGTGGGATTTTTATTCGATTGGGACTGGGAAAATGCCGAGAGGGAACTGAAAAAAGCGATAGAGCTTGCGCCCAATGATTCCGAGGCTCATCGTGCGTATGCGCATTTTCTATCGAATTCAGGGCGACACGAAGAGGCGGTTGCCGAAGGAAAAAGGGCAAGGGAGCTTGCGCCGCTCACCTTGATCACCGCCGCGCTGGAAAGCCAGTTTTTATTTATGCCGGACGTTACGATGAGGCGACCGCGCGATTAGATAAGACGCTGGAACTTGATCAGAACTTTTGGCTCTTACATAACTACTTGGGTCGCGTTTATATTCTACAGGGACGCAATGCTGAGGCGATTGCCGAATTTACCAAAGCCAGAGAACTCTCCGCCGGCGGCACCACTGAGCCGATCGCGCAGCTAGGCTACGCTCTGGCGATCTCCGGAAAGCGAAATGAAGCGCTGGCGATATTGAAGGAATTGAAATCGTTTGCCGCGGAAAACTACGTACCCATGTATTTCTTCGCTTTGATTTACAATGGCTTAGGCAATAGAGAATGGCATTAAGTTATCTGGAAAAATCCTTCGATAATCGCGAAGTTCAGCTTACCTTCATAAAAATAGATACGCGCTGGGACAAACACCGGGCCGAAGGACGTTTTGTGGATCTGATTCGGAAAATGAATTTACAGCTGTAATTACGACAATTTGTATCGACTTCGCAGTGTAAGCTTCAAGTTCAATGAAAAAAAATAGATATTGTCGGAAATCGGCTTTGCGTCTTCGCCGCCTGTTGTCACACCGACAAGTGCAAACCACCGTCCGAAATTTTCAGTTATCAGCTATCGGTTTTCAGTTATTCCGAAGGAAATCCTTTACAGCAGCGTTGGCCGGCATTCATCATCCGAACCGGATCGCCGCACGCTCTTTTGCGCGCGCCGCATCTACTTCGCGATCACGCGGCGGAGCGGTTGTGAAAAGCGAATTTAGCAACTCCTGTGCAGCGGTCGAAACCCGCTCAACTGCAAGATCAAACGCCGCTTCGTTCGCCTTTGACGGTTTCGTAAAGCCCGAGAGTTTCCGCACGAATTGAACCGAAGAAGCCATCACCTCATCCGTCGTTGCCGGCGGATCGAAATTGAATAGCGTTTTGATATTTCTGCACATAGGAGCATTATACGCCGAAATTATTTCAGCGCCGATGCCCAATCGTGGACGACACGTGCCATTTCGTCAAATACATCCTCGCTGCTTTCCCGCGACCGCTTTAGGATTTTGAAACCGTGGTCCGCAGTGTCCAGCAAATGAAGCGTTGCCCGCCCGCCCAGATTTTTAACGACCGGCTCAAGTAGATCCAGCTCAGCAAGGGCATCGCGCGTACCGCTCAGGAAAAGCATCGGTACAGTGACCTGGGCCAGATGATCGGCACGCTTTGTGCCGGGTTCGCCCGCCGGATGCAGCGGAAACGAAAAGAACACAAGCCCGCGAACATCTTCAAGCGGCATTTCCGACGCGGCCGTCGATGTCATCCGTCCGCTGAACGAGTGTCCGCCCGCCAGCACCGGCAGATCCGGAGCCGCCTCACGCGCCGCCGCGACCGCCGAACGAATCGTCGCCACGCAAACATCCTTCCCATTCCGCCCGCCGCCCTTTTCCGAATAAGGAAAGTTGTACCGAAACGTCGCAATCTTTTGATCAGCCATATGCTCGGCAATCGTCGTCAACAGGGGTGTCCGCATATTCGAACTAGCACCATGTCCAAGCACGAGCAAATGCATCGCCCCATCGGGCCGCATCAGTATTGCCGAGACGTAGCCTTTGTCGGGAGTGGCGAGGAAACTAAGTGCCCTAGTTTCAATGTTCATTCGATTACCTGTCCGTACGTTATTCGATGCCCGTCTGGCGTTACAATTCCAAACTCGCGCAGGCCCCAGGGTTTATCGGATATCGGATGAAGGATATCCGCGCCACGTGATCGGAGTTCTTCGTGTACCTCATCGATATTTCCAACCAAACAGTGCGCAAAATAGGAATGATCACCAGTTTCATGGGCCCACAAAGAGTCCGAACATTCGCCAAGCATCACCTTGAAGATGCCGAACGAAAGAAACTCCCATCCCGGAGCTGTAAAATCAAGATCAAAGCCCAGCTTCTCTTTGAAATAAGCTGCAGAAACCACCAAATCTTTGACTGCCAAAACGTGGCGTGTATGAATCACTTTTCTCGGTTTATTTTCCATATAGTGTTTTTTCTCTGTCTCTTTCGGTGCTTCCCAACAGTTTGTAACAAAACTTGCAAATTCCGCCCAGTTTTCAAACCCATATTGGCGTGCGATCATAAATTGAGCGTCAGCAAGCGTGAGTTCTGCGGCAACAGCTTCACGTTCTGAAAGGTCGCGAAGGCGTGGATGCGTCATTCTTAAATGCTCGCGCGTGACGGTTACAACCGATCCTTCCCATCGAATAGAGGTCGGGACATTATTCTTCCAAGCCTTCAAAATGTCCTTGGCTATCTTTTTATATTGTTCGAGATTAGGTCGGGCGGGTAGCGGTCTTTTTTGCATACGAATCTCCTTTCATCAAAATGCCTGTTATCTGCATGGTTCAGGCTGAAAGAAGGTTCGAGAGCCTTCAGATTTAATTTTTTTGACAAAAGATAGGCATGGCCCTTTCCGCAGACTGGATGCGTCCTTTACCGCGTGGAAAAGTATATTCTGTTTCCGGTCAGAAATCAAGTTTCATGTCGGCTAGGTAGTGTCTTAATTTGCTTTTTAGCGCCTCTGCTGGGAATCACTACCTTATTCATCCTTATTGTGTTCGGAGTATATGTTGAAAAACACTTCGAGACCGGGTTCAGGATTCAAAGGATTGCCCGAAACATAGCCAATCTCTCTACAAAAGAGAGTCTTGTGTTCTCGCGTCCCTTTGAAATTGTCCCGGTAAATAGCTTTTCCCCAAAAATAATAAAACAAAGTACCTTCTTGGATTTTGACCATATCTGCTGCGCTAATAACATTGGAAGGCCCTTGAATCATGCTTTTAGGGGCAACTATGGTGGAGATAAAGGGTTTAATAATCGGGAAATCAAATCCTTCGGGAAGTTTACCTTCCAGCAAGTGGAATTCAACGACCAATTGCATATCCTTCGTAGGAGTATTGCCCGAATTCTCGAAAAATGTTTTAACGCCATATTCAGGTGTTCCGTCTTTCTGGTTGGGGTACCAAACGAGCTGAGTCTGAGTCAAAAAAATGAAGGGGCGTTCCAGTTTAATCCGGGCTTCCCGAGTAAGGTCGGCTTGTTTCCCGGCGTGTTCGGCCTGTTGGTTAATAGCTTTCCATTGTTTGCGCGCATAAAAGGCATAGATAACGGCCACAATGAAACTCAATCCCCCAAAGATAGCAAGAATGATAGTGGAATCAGCAATAATCTCGTTCTGACGAAG
>JAYVER010000196.1:0-11477 GCA_043748725.1 Chloracidobacterium sp.
ATCGACGCGATTGACGACAAAGGTGTAGAGCAAAATGCCTTCGTATTTGACGGGCTGGCCATCTTTGATTAGCGGTCTGAACTTCGACATCGCGGCCGCCAACTCGGCTGCATCCTTTAACATCGCATGACAGTTGAGCGAGCACCGTGCGGAAATCACATTACCATTCTCGTCGACTACCACCTGGAGACTGACCCCCTCACCATCTGCCTGCGCCGCGACTGCGGTTTCGGGAAATTCAGGTTTTACCAGTGAAATCGCTCGTCCATTGATATCCGGAACCGATATTCTTGGCGCCGATCCGGGTGTTTGTCCTAAAGCGGCTGCGGAGAGGAAGAACACAAAACCTATCAAACACAGAAGACTTTTTCGCATATTGATATTGTAACATCACCTGTCAAGACGCCGTTGTCACGAACTGTGCACCCGCCGATCTTATGGTTGATGATGACCGAGAATTGTCCACGCAGGGTGCTATTTATCATCCGGCTTGGCGGGCGCAACAAAATTGAATGTTATCACTCCTGTGACCATAACCGGCAGTCCGCTCAAAAAAGTCGGCGAAAATTTCGCTTGGCGAGTTGCTTCCGTTGCGGCTAACCTCAACAGAGGGTGTCCCGAAACCGCTTCGGCACTGATGACGTTTCCCGTCTCATCGATAGCAACCTGTACACTCACCGTTCCGCCGGCTCCCACAGTTTTGGCGGCGGGAGGATAAACGGGTGTCGGCAGGCTCGTCGCTTTGCCGTTAAGAACGCCGCCATTTAACACCTTGAATGAGTTGCCGTCGCACGCATCCGTAGAATGCGAGGTGACAAAATTGTAGATAATCACGCCGGTAACTTTAACAGGCTGACCGTCTAACTGCGTCGGTGCAAATTTTGCACCCATCGCGGCTTTTTCGGATGCTTCACGCAGGAGCGGATGGGCCGGTTTTGCTTCTGGAGTGTCACCTTCACCCGTCTTATGAACTGTCTGGTAGTCCAAAGCAGCTACAGCCGAAGTAACATTTCCCTTTTCATCGATCGTAATGGTAACCGCAATCGCTCCTTCGGCACCGTCCTTTTTTGCCTCGGCCGGATACTCCGGCTTTGGCAAACTGATCGCCCGCCCGTTCAAAACACCGCCGTTGACAGTGCGCGTAGCGCTATCCTGTGCGATAACACTCGATACAGCGACAAGCGCGCATAGAAAAATACCCGCCAATCCTGGAAATAGCTTTTTCATTTTAATCCCTCCTTCGAATCAGATTTTACAATTGTAAAAATATTAGACACCTTGTACAAATGTTTTGTTCCAAAAGAAAATTAGTCTCCAAAAAAACGTTAATTGGCGTTTATTATAGCGTTTACCAATCTCGGTATATCTCTATAGCCGTCACCCGGGCCAGAACTCGATTCGATTTTGGCCACCAACGACCGCAAATCGGCCAATGTTGCAGCCGAAACACCCTTAGGAGCACGATCTATAAAGCCTATGATCAAATCCATGGCATCCATTCTCGCGTTGGGAATTCGGCGAAAATTGAAACCTGACCTCAAAGCTAAGCCGAGATTAAACTGCCACAAAGCAAGTTCGTCTTTCGATAGGCGAGCCCGTATTGAGTCAACCAATCGTAGAAAAATGACTGCGTCCTCGGGTGCTAACAGACGCAGGTTCTGCAATCTTACATCTCCAGATATTGCACTCATTGCCGTGCCGTTGGATGTCCTAAGCGTTGTCCTCTGCAGCGTTGGTTTTTCTATCGAGGTTTGTTCAGCGCGATTCCTTTGGGCGATCTGCGTCAGCATCTCCCGTTCGTCTTTCCACTCGGGAGCGAATGCCTTAAAGATAGGCACAAAAGAAACATAGTGACGAATAAAAAACCCGGAAAGATTGGCCCCGATCTGTGTCCATCCGGCCTTTTTGATGTCAAATTGATAGACGAGTTCGCCTACTGTTTTTACGGGCGAACCGTCAACACGAAAGATTCTGAATTTGGTTCGCCTCGCCGCGTCCTCGCAGACTGCTCGCAGCGATTGAGCGCCGGTAGCGGCATTTGCCGAGCTGACATTGCCTTCGTCGTCGATGGTGATTTGAATCCGAACCTCACCCTCGGCATCGGCGGATATTGCCTCTTGCGGGTATTCGGGTTTTGGCAAATATACACCCTTATTCTTTACGGTTCCTTTGACCTCTCCGACCTGAAAAAAAGCAGTATATCCCTGCCGCATCCAGTTTTCGGTGAGTTGCGGAATGTAATCGAGCGGCAGTGTCTGTGAAAATCCAATCGTCGAAAAAGAAAACCCCCAGACCATTAGGAGCAAAAGCATGGCGTGTCTCATTGACCTATCTTAATCGAAAAAGCGAGAAACGAAAAGTATTTTATCGCCCCGCCATTGAGACAAACAAAGCATCCGTCGCGATTTTTCGATTGATATTGACGGCAAAATTTTCACGCATTGTCTCAATCTCGTCGAGCCATGCCGGCAAATCAGCATTCACGGCGTTTTCCGCAAGTGTTGTAAGAGCTTCGTTAAGATCCGTATTGACGAGGAGCGAATCGTCGCCGCTGACCCGGAGCGTCCAAACATCGTGGATCAGCGATTCGAGAATGTCGAGATTCTCCTCGAAATAATCCTTGTTTTTAGCGTCGTTCATTTCCTCGGACGCACGCAGCAACGCCGCGCGATCGCCGGTTTCCATAACGTTTTGAATAACACTGAGCATACGCTCGCGGCGCTCGCGAAATTTACCGACATTGATCGAAACAGCTCGTCCGATACTGCCTCGGGCGAGGCGGGCAGCAAGCCGTGCCTCGTCATGCGAAAAGGCTCGGTCTTCGATCAGAAATCGCTCGATCTCGCCGCTCTCGACCGGTGCAAATCGCAAAATTTGACACCGCGAACGGATCGTCGGCAGAAGCGAATCGGGACGCGATGTAATAAGGAATATATATGTCGTCGATGGCGGTTCTTCGAGCGTTTTTAGCAATGCGTTTGACGATTCGTCATTCATTTTATCGGCGTCGTCAATGATAAAAAATCGGGCATTTGACTCAAAGGGGCGAAAATTTGCATGTTTTTCGAGGTCGCGAATCGCATCCACCAGGATCGTTCTTTTATAGGTGATAACCTTGCCCACGTCACTATGCCCGCCGAAAAATACCTTTTTGAATTCGTCTTTGTTTTTATCAGTTGGTTCGGGAACAACAAATGTATCAACACGGGTGCATGCCGCACATACGCCGCAGGCTTCCGTGCCAGACGGTTTTTTGCAGATAAACACCTTCGCCAGCTCGAGCGCAAATTGCAGTTTGCCGACGCCTTCATCACCGGCAAAAAGCAGCGAATTTGGCACGCGGCCATTAGACAACAGCCGCTTCAGCGTTTGCTTTACCTGTTCGTTTCCGATTAGCCTGCTGAACATTTATTTGATAATCGTTGTAACGATTTCGACTACCTGAGGGTGAATTTCCTCGATAGAGCCGGCCGCGTCGATCACGCGGAATCGCTGAGGCTCGCGTTTTGCGATACCTAGATACGCTTCGCGGACGCGGGTGTAAAATTCGGCCGGTTCCTCGTCCATGCGGTTCTTTTTCGCTTGTGTTTCGTCACGGTCGAACATACGGGAAATGGCCATCTCGACCGAAATGTCAAAAAATAAAGTAAGGTCGGGTTTCAGGCCGCCGGTCGCAAGCTCGATTACTTGATTGACACTTTGTTCGGGAAATCCTCGTCCCGCACCTTGATAGGCAAATGTTGCATCGGCATATCTATCCGAAATTACGATCTTTCCGTCTTTCAAGGCAGGCTTAATCTTATATTCGACGTTCTGTGCGCGATCCGCCGCAAACGCAAGCAACTCGGCCATTGGGGCCACCGTCTCCTCTGTTTCAAGAAATGCTTCGCGCAGACGCTGGCCGAGCGCTGTTCCGCCGGGCTCACGGGTAGTCACGACCTCAAAACCCCGGGCGCGTAAAACGTCAACCAACATCCGCAGCTGCGTCGATTTGCCGCTGCCGTCAATTCCCTCAAAAGTGATGAATTTTCCTGTCAAGACTGCGGTTCCGATGCGGGGCGTCGCTCCTGCGAGATCGAAGAAATGGCGTGCTTGAAAATTAAGACATCCGGCCCGCCGACATCCAGCAGTACCGAAAATTTATCAAAACTCTTGATCCTGCCGGAAACTGTTGCCCCAGAAAGCAGATGAATGACAACCGAAACTCGTTCGCGGCGCGCGCTATTTAAAAATGCATCCTGAATATTTTGGGCAGCCTGCTTTTCCATTACCTTTTCCTCGTTCTCCAAAAAATCCGGGGGATGTTGTATTCAGGATTATAGCAAAATAATATGTCCGAATAAAAGCGCTTTCAACCTACGCCGATCTCGGAACAAATTGCCGTGAAAACCTGGTCATCGCCGCCAAAACCATCAAGCCCTGTCACGCCGCTTTCACTCCGAAACCACGTCATCTGTCGTTTCGCATAATTGCGAACGTCCTGTTTCGACTTCTCTATCGCCGATTCCAGATCGCGCTCGCCTCGCAAATATTCACAAACACGCCTATACGCATGCGCTGCGAGCGCGTTTGTATCATCTTTAATGCCATCCGCAAGCAACTGTTTCACCTCATCGACGAGTCCGGCGGCAAAATGCTGTTCCGTGCGGTGATTGATTTTTTCGTAAAGAATATCTCGCTGCGGATTCAGCACAAAAAGCCGGATGCGGTCTGCAAATTCGGGCGGCTCCGCGCGGTTCGGCTGCTGTGCGGAAAGACGCGTCCCAGTTTGAAAATACACCTCTAGGCCGCGCATCACACGAATATAATCACGTGACGGCAATTTAGTTGCCGCGTCCGGATCTACACGTGCGAGCATTTGATGCAGATGTTCAGCGCCACGCTTTTCATGTATAGCTCGAATACGTTCGCGTAAATCGGCATCGGTTCTTGGGCTTTCAAACAACGGCTGACGGAGTGTTCGCAGGTAGAACCCGGTTCCTCCGACCAAGATCGGCACATGGCCGCGTGATTCGATCTCGACGATCTTTTCCGCGGCATCGTTCGCCCAATCGGCCGCCGTATAATTTACATTCGGATCAACGTAATCGATCAGGTGATGCGGCACTCCGCGTTTTTCTTCTTCTGTGGGCTTCGCTGTCGCGATTTGGATGCCTCGATATATCTGCACCGAGTCGCAATTAATGATCTCGCCGCCAACTTTTAGCGCCAATTCGACCCCAAGCGCTGTCTTGCCCGACGCCGTCGGGCCAGCGATGGCGTAAATTGAGTTTTTAAGAGAATTTTTGTCCACGGATTCACACAGATTAGCACAGATGAATGGCAGTTTCTCTCGATACTTGTTTAATGATTTGCATGGTTTCAAATTCTCCGCTATGGGTCTATTATTGGAGAAAATCAGGCAACTTAAATAATGTCGGAAAGATCGATATGAAAAAACTCTTTAGCGTTTCACTTATTTTGCTGCTCCAGCTATCCTTGTCCGCCCAAGTGACCGAGAATTTTATCCAGTATGTTAACCCGCTCATCGGCACGCAGAGGATGGGGCATACATATCCGGGTGCGACCGTGCCGTTTGGATCGGTGCAATTATCACCCGACACCGATGAGCAGCCGCAAAATATTAACGGCAAATACAACCCAAACACCTATAAATACTGTGCCGGATATCAGTTCGACGACAAAACGCTTCTCGGGTTTTCGCATACCCATTTTAGCGGAACAGGACACTCCGATCTTGGCGACTTTTTGATAATGCCGACGGTTGGCGATCTGCAATTGGTTCCCGGAGAGGCAAATGACCCGAAAAGCGGTTTCCGCTCTGCTTTTTCGCACGCTAACGAAACAGCCGAAGCCGATTATTACAAAGTTCTGCTTGAGGACGACAATATCTGGGCCGAGATGACCGCGACGACGCGTGTCGGCTTTCATCAATATACGTTTCCAGAGTCCGACAATGCCCACATTATCATCGACCTGATGCACGGCATTTACGATTACGCGGACAAAAACGTGTGGACATATGTCCGCGTCGAGAACGACCATACGGTGGTTGGTTACCGGCAAACAAATGGCTGGGCACGGACGCGGACTGTTTATTTCGCAATGGAGTTTTCAAAGCCCTTTGTTTCATACGGCTATAAGAATTTCGGCAAAGAAGATTATAAAGGGTTTTGGAGAAAATTTGACCAAACGAAGAATTTCCCCGAGATGGCCGGCAAGCAGTTGCGGGCGTATTTCGATTTTAAAACCGCGGATAAGGAAAAGATCAAAGTAAAATTCGCCCTCTCGCCCGTCTCGACCGAAGGAGCCAAAGCGAATATGATGAACGAAATACCGCACTGGGATTTCGAACGCACTAAACGCGAGGGACAGGCGGCGTGGAATCGCGAGTTGGCCAAGATCGCCGTGACCACCCCCAACAAAGGCGAAATGATCAATTTTTACACGGCGATGTATCACGCTTTTATCTCCCCGACTGTTTACATGGATGCAAACGGTGAGTATAAAGGCATTGATCTGAACGTGCATCAGGCAGCCCGCTTTACTAATTACACGACATTCTCACTTTGGGACACATTTCGTGCTCTTCATCCCCTGTTCAATATCATCCAGCCGTCACGTAACCGCGACATGATCCGCTCGATGATGGCCCATTACGACCAAAGCGCGGAGCACATGCTGCCGGTCTGGTCGCATTATGCCAATGAAAATTGGTGCATGATCGGCTATCACAGCGTCGCGGTCATTGCGGACGCTGTTGTTACGGGAAATTTGACCGGAGCCGAGGCGAATAAGGCCCTCGACGACGCCGTTCAAACGGCGCGTACAAAATATTACGACGGGCTCGAATACTACATCAAGATGGGCTATGTCCCCGAGGATAAAAATTCGTCCTCTGTCTCGAAAACACTCGAATATTCCTACGATGATTGGGCCATCGCCCAGATGGCGAAAAAACTCAACCGCAACGATATTTACAAGGAGTTCATCAAGCGGTCCGAGAGTTGGAAAAACGTCTTTGACCCGTCAACCGGTTTTACGCGGCCGAAGATGAGCGACGGCAGGTGGGGTACCGACTTCGACCCGCTAAAGACCGAGGGACAGGGCTTTATCGAGGGCAACTCGTGGAACTACAGTCTATACGTCCCGCATGACCCCGACGCGATGATTGCGATGATGGGTGGCAAACGGAAGTTTGCCGCGCATCTCGATGATCTTTTCACAATGAGTTTGCCGGACTCCTTCTTCGCCGAGACCGAAGACATCACGCGCGAAGGCATTATCGGCGGCTACGTCCACGGCAACGAGCCGTCGCACCACGTCGCTTATCTTTACAACTGGACCGACGAACCCTGGAAAACACAGGAACGCGTCCGCATGATCCTTAAAAACCAATATCACCCGACACCCGACGGTCTCGGCGGCAACGACGACTGCGGCCAGATGTCGGCGTGGTATCTGTTCACCGCACTTGGTTTCTATCCAGTCGCTCCCGGCTCGGATCATTACGAAATTGGCAGCCCAACGATCAAAACGGCGGTTCTGAAGCTCGAAAACGGCAGAACTTTAACCATCGAGGCAAAGGATCAAAGCGACAAAAATGTCTATGTTAAGAAAGTGGTCGTGAATGGCCGCACTTTGGATCGACACTACATCACACACGCAGAATTAATGACTGGCGGCAAGATCGTCTTTCAAATGTCGGACAAGCCAAATCGATAAGAACTTTACCACAGAGAACACAGAGAACGATGAGAAATATATTTCTGTTACTCAGTGCGCTCTCTGTGTTCTCTGGAGTTAATATTTGCCCATTAGACTTCGTGTCAGAGTAATTATCACAATCAATCCGAGCACAACCAACGCCCCAATAATCTGGCGTCGTGAAAATCTCATTTTGTGTCGAAGAGCTGAACCGGATTGATCTTGAATTGAAGCATTTTGGCGGTGTCGCGGCCGGCGTCGCCGCCTTTTCGTTGCATCGTGATGTGGCCGATCTTGAGATTGCCGCGGGTGGTAATCTCGATCTTGCCGTCGCCGAAAAATCGCATGGTGTCCTCGACGCTGCGTATCACCCAACGCGGTTTTTCACCGCTTTTGAGCGCGACCATTACCCAATCGGCGTCGTATTGGCCTTCGCCTTTGAAGAGATCGGAGGCGATCTTTTTCCGGTTCGCGATAAAGAAATCGATAACGGCTTTTTGCACGGCGACGTCGAGTTCGTCGAGATACATCCGGTGCGGGTCACGCGATGGTTTATTAGGCGGCGTTTCGCCGACAAATAATTTCAATGCCGTTTCAACATCGGCCGGTATTTTCCACATTGCGACGTAATGCGACAGCCGGCGTTTGTCGATCTGGTTAAAGCCGTGGGGGCTGCTGACGAGCTTGATCGAAATTCCCTCGTAAAATTCGCCGCTTTTTGTCTTTATTGCCACCTGAACATCCGATTTCTCGCCATTTGGCTTCATCGCCGCAATACTCAATATGTCCGCGATCTTGTAATTCATCGAAGCCAGCCAGACCCTGGCATCTTCGTCCGTTTTCCAGTTATTAAATTTAGGTGATTATATACTTGACTGACCCAATTTAATTTGATAAACTCTCTTTAGATAGAAAAAACGGAGAGTTTATCAATGATTCAACAATTCAATAGCCTACTCGAAATGCTCAAAGCGTTCCCGGACGAGCAAACCTGTATCGACCATTTTACAGCAATCCGATGGGCAGGCAAACCGCATTGCCCTTACTGTGGCGTCGATAATATTTACCACTTTGCCGACAAGCGAACGCACAAGTGCGGCGGTTGCCGGAAACGATTCACAATCCGCGTTGGAACTATTTTTGAAAGTTCCAAAATCCCTCTGCAAAAATGGTTCATGGCGATCTATCTTTGCACGTCGCACAAGAAAGGCATTTCGAGTATTCAGCTTGGCAAAGACATTGGCGTAACTCAAAAATCCGCGTGGTTCATGCTCCACAGATTACGTCATGCTTCACAAACCAGATCGTTTAACCAACCGTTGTTGACCGGCACTGTCGAAATTGATGAAACGTATATGGGCGGCAAGGAGCGAAACAAACATGCGAGCAAGCGAATGAAGCACACGCAAGGTCGCTCGACTAAAACTAAAACTCCCGTTCTCGGTATGCTTGAACGCGGCGGTGAACTTCGGCTATTTAAAGTTGAAAATACATCCCGTGAAACTATTATGCCGATCATTGATCGAAACATTGGATCGAACGCAAGCATCTTTACGGATGAGGCTCACGCATACCGCAGTTTGGCTGAAAGGTTCCGGCATCAAAGCATTAACCACAGCCGGAAAGAATATGTATTTGGTGACGTTCACACGAACTCGATTGAGGGGGCATGGTCGCTGTTTAAGCGTGGCATTTTAGGCATACAGCATCATGTCAGCAAAAAACATCTTGACCGCTATTTGGACGAGTTCACTTTTAGGTATAATAGCCGCAACCAAACAGAAGGCGAGCGTGTTAACAATTTACTTTCACAGATAGGCGGTCGGTTGACCTATAAGGGGCTAATCAATGGCGGACAATAGAAGCTACGACAAGCCGTTCAAGTTTGATGATATGTCGATGGACGAAGTTATCAAACGTGTTGCGGTCGTAAAAAAAGAGGATGTAGATGCCGTCGCTGATTCGGGCGATGCCATTCCGTATGAGGGCGAGTGTCAGATGACCTTGTTTAAAAGCAAGGAAATCCGAAAAGTTTTTCACGATAATGAGTGGTTTTTGTCCATAGTAGATGTCATCGAGGCTATCACCGAATCTGACAGACCGAGTGCATATTGGACGGACTTGAAAAGCGATCTAGCCAAAAAAGAGGGCTTCAATGAGATTTACGATAAAATCGTAAAACTCAAAATGCCCGGCATTGACGGTAAAATGTACCCGGTCGAGGCTGTCAACGTTGAAACGCTGTTCCGAATCATTCAATCAATTCCGTCGGAAAAGGCCGAACCCTTTAAGCGGTGGCTCGCAAAAGTTGGTTATGAGCGCATTCAAGAATTTCAAGATCCGGAAATTGCCGTAAAGAGCACTATCGTAAATTGGAAAATTCAGGGCCGTACAGATGAGTGGATCGAATCAAGATTACGTTCGATTATCGTAAGAGACACCCTAACGTCCGAATGGGCAAGACGTGGCGTCAGCGAGGGAATGGAATACGGCTATTTGACAAACATCATTTCTAAAGAAACCTTTGGCCTCAAAACAAAGGAACATCAAAAATTCAAACGTTTAACAACTCAAAATCTACGAGATCACATGACCGATTTCGAGCTTGTCCTTACGATGCTCGGTGAAAAATCAACGGCGGCGATTGCTCAAGAAAGAGACGCTCGCGGATTAGACGAAAATGCTGGGGCGGCTCATTCAGGTGGAAAAATTGCCGGTGACACGAGACGCAGCTTGGAGCATCAACTAGGCAGACCGCTAGTCTCCAGAGACAATTTTCTTAAAAAGAAAACGGAAGCCAAAAAGATCACGACGAAAAAGGATTGATTTTGTATGACAGCTAACCAAAACAGCGAGCAAGTTGCTTACGAAATTAAGAATGCAGAAGCATTGAGAACTCTCAAGAACATCGAACCGGGAAAATTCGATCTCATTTTGACTTCGCCACCGTACAACGTCGGCAAATCATACGAAACCAAGACCAGTATCGAAAAGTATCTGGCGACCCAAGAAACCATAATTGACGAGTTAGTGCGAACCTTATCAGATAAAGGGAATCTGTGTTGGCAGGTCGGCAATTATGTTTATCGCGGAGAGGTTTATCCACTCGACATTTTCTATTATCAAATATTCAAAAAGCACGGACTGAGGCTCAGGAATCGAATCATCTGGCAATTTGGACACGGACTTCATGCCTCAAAACGTTTTAGCGGTCGATATGAAACACTACTTTGGTTTAGCAAATCAGACGACTATATTTTTCGCGATTATGCACTTAACAACACCAACGCGTAGTTTAGGCATTGAGCCGATTTCTGGCTCTTTTTATTTTTTCTTTTTAGCCTTCGCCTTCGGCTCTTTAGGTTCGGGAGGAACGCCCAAAGCCTCACGCATTAGCGCGTCAAATTCTAACGCTTTCATGCGCATTGGATCGTCTTCTTTTTTGGCTTTCTTTTCGCCTTTCTCTTTCATCTGTACACATCCTTACGGTTGCCGATGTCCAACACGATAACTTCTTGCGGATTTGACCGCTCAACATAAAGAATCCTGTAATCACCCGAACGTTGCCGATAAATCGCCTCCCCTTCATCGGTTTTGACACCCTTGAGTGGCTTCGATCCTGCCGGATGAGCGTCTAATATCAAAGCCTTCGCCTTCTTAATCAACTGAGCACGAATCTTGAAAGGAATTCGCTCCAAATTGTCGAGAGCGGCCTTGGCAAATACCAAGCCTGTGAGTTTTGGCATTGGTATTATTCTCGTCCGAGTCTG